>JAFLRU010000059.1 GCA_022511325.1 Campylobacter sp. | reverse complement strand
TTGATTCCAACATAATTTTGAAAGTTCTTCATTTTGTTCTTTTTTGCTCAAAACTACAAATTTCCAAGGCTCAAAACCTTTAGAACTTGGACTTAAAACCCCACTTTCTAAAATAAAACGCAAGTCTGCATCACTAATTTTTTTGTCGTTAAAAAGCTTACAAGCGTGTCTTTTGTGTAAAAGTTCTTCAAAAACCATATTTTTCTCCTTGAAAATTTATTTAAAATGCTTCATTTTAACATAAAAAATTTTTAATAAGGTTAAAATTTCGGGGATAAATCTAAATTTGTTACTTTTTGAAATGTTTAATTTTCTATATTTTTTAAATTTATCTTAAAGAAATAAAAACTTAATTTAAAAATATTTAAAATTATTTTGATTTTTTAATGAAAAGAAATTATAATTGTGTATTTAAATTGATTTAAGGATTTTATGGTGAAAAAGACGATTTTTAGCCTACGCAAGCAAAAGGAAAATAAAGAAAAAATTACTATGGTAACTTCTTATGATTATTCAAGTGCTAGAATTTTAGATAATGCGGGCGTGGATATGATTTTGGTGGGAGATTCTTTAGGAATGGCTGTTTTAGGATATGAAGATACCTTAGCTGTAACTATGGAAGATATGATTCATCATTCTCGTGCTGTATCTAGGGGTGCTAAAAATGCTTTTGTTGTAGCGGATTTACCTTTTATGTCTTATCAAGCAAGTGTTGAAGATGCAGTAAGAAATTCAGGCAGACTTTTAAAAGAAGGTAGGGTTAATGGTGTAAAATTAGAAGGTGGAGCAGAATTTGCACCCCATATCAAAGCCATTGTAAAAGCCTTTATACCTGTAATCGTCCATATTGGTTTAACTCCACAAGCTGTATATGCTTTAGGAGGTTATAAGGTGCAAGGTAAAGATGAAATTTTAGCTAAAAAACTTATAGAAGATGCGAGGATTGCACAAGAATGTGGAGCCTTTGCTCTTGTTTTAGAATGTGTCCCTTATGCTTTAGCAAAACTTATCACTGAAGAGCTTGTTATTCCAACCATTGGAATAGGAGCTGGTAAATACTGCGACGGACAGGTTTTAGTATGGCACGATTTAATGGGATTAAACACTGAATTCAAACCAAAATTTGTTAAGGTTTATTCTAATCCTCTTGAAGGGATTAAAAATTATATTAACGAAGTAAAAGAGGGGAAATTTCCAGACGAAGAACATAGTTTTGGTATGGATGATGAGATTTTAAAAAGGATTTATTAAACAATGCAAGTGATTACAGATATTAAAGAAATGATAAAACAAATTAATGAGTATAAAAAACAAAATTTAAGTATAGGTTTTGTGCCAACTATGGGATATTTACACGAAGGACATTTAAGTCTTGTTAGAGCTGCAAGAGAAAATGATAGAGTAATCTTAAGCATTTTTGTAAATCCTATGCAATTTGGTCCCAAAGAAGATTTGGCTTCTTACCCAAGAGATTTAAAAAGAGACAGCAAACTTTGTGAAGAAAATGGGGTGGATATAATCTTTGCTCCAAGTGCTGAGCAAATGTATCCACAAGGTTTTAGCACTTATGTAGATATGAGTTCTTTAACAGACAAGCTTTGCGGAGCAAGTAGAGAGGGGCATTTTAGAGGAGTTTGCACGATTTTAATGAAACTTTTTAATATAGTGCGTCCTAATAGAGCCTATTTTGGACAAAAAGATGCCCAGCAATGTGCGGTAGTAAAGCATATGATAGAGGATTTAAATCTTAATTTGGATTTAAAAATTTGTCCTATCATAAGAGAAGATGATAAACTTGCAAAAAGTTCAAGAAATGTCTATCTTAGTGAAAAAGAAAGAAAAGCGGCTTTGGTGCTTTCAAGAGCTATATTTTTAGGCGAAAATTTGATTAAAAATGGGGAGAGAAAATCTAAAATCATCATTGAAGCAATGAAAGAAGAACTTGCAAAAGAAGAACTTGCAAGGATTGATTATGTGAGTTTAGTATGTCCAAAGACTATGGAGGAGCTTGAATTGATTAAAGATGAGGTTTTAGGAGCTGTGGCTGTGTATATCGGTAAAACAAGATTGATTGATAATTTTTTAATACAAGGACTTCAATGACTTTAACTTTACTCAAAGCAAAAATTCATCGTGCAGTTGTAAGTGAAGCAAAACTTAATTATGTCGGAAGCATTAGCATTGATGAGGAATTACTTAGGGCGAGTGGAATTTTAGAATACGAAAAAGTGCAAGTGGTAAATATCAACAACGGGGAAAGATTTGAAACCTACACTATTGCTACAAAAGAAAAAGGAATGATTTGTCTTAACGGGGCTGCAGCACGTTTGGTTCAAGCTGGAGATAAAGTTATCATTATGGCTTATGCAAATTTAGAAGCGAGTGAAGCTTTAAATTTTAAACCTAAAGTCGTATTTGTTGATGAAAACAATGAAATCACTCAAATTTCTCATTATGAAAATCATGGAGAGCTTTTTTAAATTTCACAAATAATTCACTTTAATTGATTAGTATTTTCAAAATGTTAAGGTAATTTATGATGAAAAATATAATGAAAAAAAAGATTGTTTTTATTTTTATGCCTATTTTTGCGTTAATTGTTATTTATTTTGTATTTTTTTACTCAAGTGATGAAGTTCAGTTTTTAACTCAAAAAGTAGGACGCACAAATATTTCTCAAACCATAGAATCCGTAGGCAAGGTTTATGCTAAGGATCAAGTTGATGTGGGAGCTCAAGTAAGCGGACAAATCACCAAACTTTATGTTGATGTTGGGGACAAAATAAAACAAGGAGATTTAATCGCTCAAATTGATAAAGACAAGCAACAAAACGACTTAGATATTACAAAAGCCCAGCTTGAAAGTGCTAGAGCGAATTTAGAAAGTAAAAAAGTCGCTTTAGATATAGCTACAAAACAATACCTTAGAGAGCAAAAACTCTACGCAAATAAAGCAACTTCACTTGAGAGTTTAGAAACGCTTAAAAATAATTATTTTAGCCTTAAAGCTAATGTTGCGGAGCTTAATGCGAGTGTCGTTGGACTTGAAATTACTCTTAAAAATGCTCAAAAAGATTTGGATTATACAACCATCACAGCTCCAATGGATGGCGTTATTATCAATGTTGCGGTTGATGAAGGACAGACAGTTAATGCAAATCAAAATACTCCAACTATTGTTCGCATTGCAAATTTAGATGAAATGGAAATAAGAATGGAAATTGCTGAAGCTGATGTCAATAAAATCAAAATAGGCACAGAAGTTGATTTTGCAGTCCTTAGCGACCCTGATAAAATTTATAATGCTAAAATTTCAAGTATAGACCCTGCAGATACTGAAGTAAGTGATTCAAGCTCAAGTTCAAATTCATCTTCTTCAAGTTCAAGCTCCTCAAGTGCGATTTATTATTATGCGAAATTTTTTGTGCCAAATAAAGATAATTTCTTACGCATAGGAATGAGCATACAAAATGAAATCGTTGTTGCAAGTGCAAAAAATGTAATTGCTGTTCCAACCTATGCGATAAAAAATGATAAAAAAGGCTATTTTGTAGAGGTTTTAGAGGATAAAGAAGCTGTAAAAAAATATGTTAAATTAGGGCTTAAAGATTCTTTAAACACTCAAATTTTAGAAGGGCTTAGTGAAAATGAAGAACTTATTTTAAGCTCAAGTGCCGATGGTTTAGCTCCAAAAATGAATTTGAGATTTTAATGATACATCTTAAAAATATTTACAAAAATATAGGCGAAAATGTTATTTTAAAAAATATCCATTTAAATATCACAAAAGGCGAATTTGTCGCAATTATAGGACAAAGTGGAAGTGGTAAAACCTCTCTTTTAAACATCATTGGAACCTTAGATGAGCCAAGCAGTGGAAGCTTTGTTTTTGAAAATTATGAAGTTACTAAGCTCAATAAAGATGAAAAAGCAAGACTTAGACGCGAAAAAATCGGCTTTATCTTTCAACGTTACAATCTTTTAAATTTATTAAGTGCAAAAGAAAATGTAGCTTTACCCGCTGTTTATGCGGGTGAAACTTCTTTAAAAAGAAATGAAAAAGCGGCAAAGTTGTTAGAAAATTTAGAACTAGGCTTAAAACAAGATTTTAAACCTAATGAATTAAGCGGTGGACAGCAACAAAGAGTTAGCATAGCAAGAGCTTTGATGAATGGTGGAGATTTGATTTTAGCTGATGAGCCAACTGGGGCTTTGGACAGCAAAAGTGGAGAAATGGTGCTCGAAATTTTGCAAAATTTAAACAAACAAGGACACACCATAGTTTTAGTAACTCACGATAGAGCCATAGCTGCAAAGGCTGGACGCATAGTTGAGATTAAAGATGGACAAATATTAAGTGATTCAAGTCCTAAAGATTCTCCGAAAATAGAAATTCGCACAATGCCAAAAGAAAAAAAAACTATAGATTTGCTTAAAAATCAAGCTCTAGAATGCTTAAAAATTGCTTATTCTTCTATAATAGCACATAAACTTCGTTCCATTTTAACAATGCTTGGTATCATTATAGGTATTGCTTCTGTGGTTTGTGTAGTGGCTTTGGGTTTAGGTTCTCAAGCTAAGGTTTTAGCTTCGATTGCAAGTCTTGGAACAAATACAATTGAAGTAAGACCGGGTAAGGGATTTGGCGATTTACGTTCGGGTAAGGTAAGGCTTAACTTTAGTGATTTAAGCACTTTAAGGAGTCTTGAATATTTAGAAGCTGTTGAGGCTCAAGCAAGCACTTCAGGCATTGCAACCTATAAGAATATTTCTTTGAATGCAGGAGTTGAAGGGGTTGGGGTGAATCATTTTAGCATTAGTGGTTTAAAGCTTGAAGCGGGTAGAAATTTGAGCAAAGATGAGATTAAAGAAAGTGCAAATGTGGCTGTGATTGATTTTAATGCAAAAAAAAGTTTTTTTCCTAACGAAAGCAATCAGCAGGTTTTGGGACGCGTTGTGATTTTTAACTCTCAACCTTTTAAGATTATAGGTGTTCTTGCTAAAGACACAAACAAGCTTTTTGAAGACACTACTGTTAAGCTTTATATACCCTATACAACGCTTATGAATAAGCTCACAGGTGATAGACAGCTTCGTAAAATCATCGTTAAAGTTAAAGATGATGTAAGTTCAGCCCTTGCAGAAAATGCAATCATCAGAATTTTAGAGATTAAACGCGGACAAAAAGATTTTTTCACTTTCAATTCAGACACCTTTAAACAAGCCATAACTGCAAATAAACGCACAACAACCATACTTACAATTTCTGTGGCTCTTATTGCTTTGATTGTTGGTGGAATTGGCGTGATGAATATTATGCTTGTTTCTGTGAGCGAGAGAACGCGTGAAATTGGCATTAGAATGGCAATTGGAGCTAGGAAAGAGGATATTTTAATGCAATTTTTGATTGAAGCTGTTATGATTTGTATGCTAGGAGCAATCTTAGGAGTGCTTCTTTCGGTTGGCATTATTTTTGCTTTTAACACTCTTAGCACTGATTTTCCTATGATTTTATCTGCATTTTCAATCTTTTTAGGACTTTTAAGTTCAGTTTTGATCGGTGTGATTTTTGGCTTTTTCCCTGCAAAAAATGCAGCGAATTTAAATCCTATCAGTGCTTTGTCAAAGGAATAAAATGAGAAAAATTTGTATTTTAATTTTAAGTATTTTTTTAGCAGCTTGCGGAACAAAGCTAACTAAAATCAATGAAAAAATACTCGCTCAAAGTGAAATTAAAGATTTAAATTTAAGCAAAGAATGGTGGAGAGCGTATAAAGATGAAAAAATTGATGAATTCATAGACTTTGTTTTAAAGCACAATAGCAATATAAATATTGCTAGAACCACGCTTTTAAGTATGATGGCAAGGGCTGATTTGATTGATTATGATTTGTATCCTACTTTGAATGGAAATTTAGGTTTAAGTGGCTCTAAGGATTTAAATTCAGGCACGCAAAATAAAAACTTTTCAAATTCTTTGAATTTAAATTATGAACTTGATATTTATGGAAAAATTTTTGACTCCTCCAAGGCAGCGGAATTTAATGCTAAAGCAAGTGCTTATGATTTAGAGAATTTAAAATTAAGCATTATCAATTCAAGTATCAATGGAATTTTCGAACTTGCGTATTTTAATGATGTGGAAAATTTGCTTAGAACTTATAAAGATAATTTAGAGCAAATGAAAGAACTTTACGAGTTTAAATACAAGCTTGGCAAAATTGAGGAGCTTGATTTGCTTAATATTGAGCAAAGTTTGCTTCGTGCAAAACAAAATTTAATCTCAAATGAACAAAACCGCAATCTCCTCATTAAAAATTTACAAGATTTAATCGATAAGGAAGAAGGTTTTACATACATTGAATACTTTAAAAATTTGAGTTTAGCTCATTTTAAAGAATTAAAACCTAATTTTGATTTACCTTTAGAACTCCTTTCTTATCGTCCTGATGTTAAAGCTAAACTTAATAATCTAAAAGCTGCATTTAAGGACTATACTAGCGTTCAAAAGTCTATTTTACCAAGTGTGAGCTTGGGTGGAGGCTTGAGTGGAAGAGATAAGGAATTTGATGAGAGTTTTAAATTTGAAATTTTAAATGGTGTGATTGAAATCTCCTTGCCTTTTTTGGATTTTGGCAGGGTGCGTCAAAATATAAAAATTTCACAATATGCTTATGAAGCTTTGGTTTTTGAATATGAACAAACTTTACAAAGTGCAATCAATGAATTTATGTTAAATTATAAAGATTATGAAAGCTCAACTTTGCTTTTAGATAATCTTTTAACCATCAATCTCAAACAAGAGCAAATCACAGCAGCGTATTTGCAAAAATACGAACTTGGAAAAAGTGAACTTAAAGACTATCTTGATGCAAGCAATGCTTTAAACTCCTCGCAACAAGAACTTTTAAGAGCAAGGTTTAATCTTTTAAGTACCATTAATTCGTATTATCAAATCACAACGATTAATTACGAGGAATTAAAACTCAATTAAGAATTTTCTTCAAATCCTCTATCATTTTTTTTGCCATAAGCTCATAACCGCTTATGCTAAGATGCACATCTTTTAAAGAAAGTTTTTGTTTAATCCAAGCGTTTTTACCACCGCTATCCTCCATAAATTTATGCATATCAAAGAAAAGCATTTTTTCTTCGCGTGCAAGTTCATCTAAAGTTTTGCGTATGGTAGGAAAATCAGAGCTTATTATGTATTTTTTACCTTTTTTTTGTGTTACAGT
>JAFLRU010000058.1 GCA_022511325.1 Campylobacter sp. | reverse complement strand
TTCTAAAGGTAAAAGAACTATCATAGCTCCAGCTGCTGTAGCCACGCCTTTACCTCCTTCTAAAAGTAAATAGATAGAAAAGCAATGTCCAAATACTACTAAAACCGCAACGCTCCAAAGTAAATTTAAATCATAACCTAAATTTTTTAAAATTAAAAGCGGTAAGGTGGCTTTAGAAAAATCTAAAACTATGGTTGCAATCGCAAGTTTTTTTGCAAGTACTGGGTTGCTTTCTTTAACAACTCTTAAAACATTTGTTGCTCCTATGCTTTTAGAGCCTTGTTTTTTAATATCGACTTTTGCAAAAGTCTTTGCTAAAATCAGTCCAAAAGGCACAGAACCTAAAAGATAAGCTAATGCGTAAATGATTAAATAATCCATAAATTTAAACCTTTTTATCTCAAAAAATTTTTCGATGAAACAAAACATTATAAAATAAAAAAATAAACAACAAAGTTATTTCTATAATTAGCGTTATTTTTGATAATTTTAGTTTAATTTTTAATTAGTATTTAAACAATAAAAGAGTATTATCGTTAATGTAAATTAAATATTTCAAGGAGATTTGGATGAAATTAAGAACATTAATCGTTGCATCTTCGTTGATGTTTATGTCAGCAAGTGCTTTAAATGCTGCAAATATAAATACTGCAAGCTTGATTGAAGAAGCTAAGAAATCAGGATTAATTGCTTTACCAAAGGACCAAAAAGGAGTTGATGAACTTTTAAAACAAAATGGCGTTAAAGCAAATCCATTCAGCCCAGAAAAAGCTGAACTTGGAAAAAAACTTTATTTTGAACCAAGACTTTCAAAAAGTGGTATCATTTCTTGTAACACCTGTCATAACTTAGGTTTGGGTGGAACTGATGGAGTTGCTGCAGCTGTAGGACATAAATGGGCTTCAAATCCTCACCACTTAAATTCTCCAACAACTTATAATTCTGTATTAAATACTATTCAATTTTGGGACGGAAGAGCTGGAAATTTGATAGACCAAGCTAAAGGACCTATCGAAGCAGAACCTGAAATGGCTACTCCTGCAAAATTGGCTGTAAAAAGAATCGCTTCTTTAGATGAATATGTAAAAGAATTCAAAAGACTTTATGGTTCAAAAGGTGTAACTTTTGACAATATTGCTGATGCAATTGCAAATTTCGAAAGAACTTTACTTACTCCTTCACGTTTTGATAAATTCTTAGAAGGTGATGAAAAAGCTTTAAGCAAAGCTGAACAAGAAGGACTTAAACTTTTCATTGATAAAGGTTGTGTGGCTTGTCATACAGGTGTAAATTTAGGTGGAAATATGCAATCTTTCGAGGTAGCAGGTAAATATAAATTTGCAGATTTGGGTGATTTTAAAGGTGATGCAAACGGTATGGTAAAAGTTCCAACTTTAAGAAATGTTGCTGAAACTGCTCCATATTTCCATAATGGTGCGATTTGGTCTTTAAAAGAAGCTATCAAAGAAATGGGTAGTGTGCAACTTGGTATTAAAATCAGTGATAAAGAAGCTAAAAGTATAGAAACTTTCTTGCATTCTTTAACAGGATCTAAGCCAGTGATTATTTATCCATTGTTCCCAATTTCTACTTCAAAAACACCAAAACCAGAGCTTTAAGACTCTTAACTCCCTAGAATTTTTAGGGAGTTCGTTTATATTTCTTTACTTCTAATTGTTATAATGTCGAAAATTTTTGAAAGGTTTTAATATGAAGCTTTTTGGAACCGATGGAGTTCGGGCAAAGGCAGGAGAGAGCCTTGATTCTTTTTTGGCAATGCGTCTTGCTATGGCTGCTGGGATTTATTTTAAAGATAAAAGTATTACTAAAAACATATTAGTTGGCAAAGATACAAGAAGAAGTGGCTATATGATAGAAAATGCCATTGTTTCGGGGCTGACTTTGGTGGGTTATAATGTGATACAGATTGGTCCTATGCCAACTCCTGCGATTGCTTTTTTAACTGAAGATATGCGTTGTGATGCAGGGATTATGATTTCAGCTTCGCATAATCCTTACTATGATAATGGGATTAAATTTTTTGGAGCTGATGGCAATAAACTTAGTGAAGATATAGAAAGAAAGATTGAAGAGATTTATTTTGATGATAAACTCATAGAAAGCTCTAAAGTTACGATGAACGAAATAGGACAAGCTAAGAGAATTGATGATGTAATCGGAAGATACATTGTTTCGATTAAAAATTCTTTTCCTAAAAATTTAACACTTAAGTCTTTACGAATCGTTTTAGATGTCGCAAATGGAGCTTGTTATAAGGTTGCTCCAACGGTTTTTAAAGAACTTGGAGCTGAAGTGATTGTGATTAATGATAAGCCTAATGGTTTAAATATTAATGAAAATTGTGGAGCTTTACACCCTGAAAATTTAGCCCTTGAGGTTAAAAAACTTCGTGCAGATGTAGGATTTGCTTTTGATGGCGATGCGGATAGACTTGTAGTTGTTGATGAAAAGGGTGAGGTAGCAAATGGCGATAGCTTAATTGGCGTTTTAGCTCTTTATCTTAAAGAGCAAGATAAGCTTAAAGCTAGTGTTGTAGCTACGATAATGAGTAATGGAGCTTTAGAGGAATTTTTAAACAAACAAGGTATAGAGCTTCAAACTTGTAATGTGGGCGATAAATTCGTGCTTGAAAAGCTTAAAATGTGTGGTGGAAATTTTGGGGGTGAGCAAAGTGGGCATATCATTTTTAGTGATTATGCAAAGACAGGAGATGGACTAATAGCAGCACTTCAATTTAGTGCTTTAATGCTTACAAAGAAAAAAACTGCGAGTGCTATTTTGGGGCAAATCAAGCCTTATCCACAGCTTTTGTTTAATCTTAAAATTTCACAAAAAAAAGATTTGAAAAAAATCAAAGGCTTAAAGGAATTAGAAAATCACTTAAAAAGCAAAAATATCAGTTTTTTGTTTAGATATTCAGGAACCGAAAATCTCATTCGTTTGCTTTTAGAAGCTAAAGATTTAAAACTTTTAGAAAAGGAAATGAAAGGGGTTGTAGAGTTTTTTAAGAAAGTTTTATAATGCTTAAAAAACTTAAATTTGTAGGAATTTTTTTAAGTTTTTTTATTTTGGTTTTTTTGCTTGATCAAGGGGTGAAAATTCTAACTTTAAATGGCTTGCGTTACGAGAGTGAGTTTTTAGATCTTACTTATGTTTTAAACACAGGCGTAGCCTTTTCTATGTTAAGTTTTTTAGAGCATTATCTTAAATACTTGCATTTAGCATTATTACTTTGCATTTTTGCTTATCTTTTATGGCAAAAAAAATTTTTTAAAGAGCATATTATAGCCTTTGGGATAATGCTTGGAGCAGGAAGCTCAAATTTGCTTGATCGCTTCATACACGGAGGCGTTGTGGATATGTTTTTTTGGCATAAATGGTTTAATTTTGCGATTTTTAATGTCGCTGATGTGATGATTAATATCAGCGTTGTTTTGATTTTAATACAAGAATTTTTTATAAAAAGGAAAAAAAATGGAAATTTTGAATGAATATTATTTATGGATTAAAATGGTGCATTATTTGAGTTTTGTGTCGTGGATGGCGGGGCTTTTTTATTTGCCAAGGCTTTTTACATATCATAGCGAACACAAAGACAATGAAAATTTTGTTAAAGTGGTAAAAATTCAAGAAAGAAAGCTTTATTTTTATATTCAAACCCCAGCAATGTTAATGAGCCTTATTACAGGAGTATTAATGCTTGTTTTAAATAAAGATTTATTATCTTTTGGTTTTATGCACGCTAAATTGACTTTTGTGGTGCTAATGCTGCTTTATCATTTTCACAACTATCTTTGTTTAAGAGAATTAGCAAACGATACTTGCCAAAAAAGTGGAAGATATTTTAGAATTTATAATGAAATTCCAACCTTATTATTTATAGGTATAGCTATAATGATGGTCGTTAGACCTTTTTAATTTCAATATTTAAGGAAAAACAATGGATAAAACTAAAATTACTCAAAATTTAAATGAGCTTTTTAAACAAAGAGCGAAATTTTATGAATTTTTTGATGAAAAAATAGCAAAAATTCCAAACAGTGATGTGTTTGATTTTCCAAAAGCTAAGGATTTAAACGCAAAAGAAGTGTATGAGCATTTTTATCATTTTGATTATGCTATGAGAAAACTTTTACCTGCTATTTTTAAAGCTTATGAGATTGATTCAAATGATTTAGATAAAGACTTTTAAGAGAAAGCCCATTAAATGGGCTTAAAACTACTCTCTAAAAGACATATCTAAACTTTTAGTTTCTTCTTCAATTTCTTTGCTCGAATTTTTGCTTTCTTTAAAGCCTCCACCAAAAGCTTTAATCACATCTACTATAGAATTTGCCATTGCATAATTTGCATTTGCAAATGAAATTTTAGCACTTAAAAGATTTCTTCGTGCATCAAGGTAATCTATTAATTCTATATTACCGCTTTCGTAACGCAAACTCGCAATATCGTAAATTTTTTGTTGGGCTTCAAGCAAGGATTTGTAATTTTGATAACTTTGCACATTCATTTTTCTTTGAATTAATGCAAGTCTTATCTCTGCAAAAGCTGTTCTTAAAGTGTTTTCATAGTTTAAAAAAGCCTCGTCTTTATTAAGTTTTGCAAGATTTACATTATTAACAATCTCACCCCAATGAAAAATCGGCATTAAAAAGCTTCCACCTATATTCCAAGTTTTACTTCCATTTTTAACTAAGGTGTCCAAATCATTACTTTCAAAGCCTAAAAGTCCTGTTAAAGAAAGACTTGGTAAAAAAGCTGTTCGTGCCACGCCCACAAGGTAATTTTTCTCCATTAAATGTTTTAAAGTTGCACTCACATCAGGTCTTTGAAGTAAAATTTCACTCCCAATACCCTCAGGCAAACTCATCGCAAATTCCCCAAATTTTTGGTAATCTTGCTCTTTGTAAAGTATATCATCTAAATCACTTGCAACAAGAATTTTCAAAGCTTTAAGATAAGTTTCTTTAGAAACAACGGCATTTGCATAATCTGCTTTAGCTTTTTCAAGCTCGGCTCTAAATTGTGCAAGTTCGTATTCTCCAATGGCTCCAGCTTCATATTTTGCAAGATTTAATTCATAACTTTGAGTATAAGCTTCTAAGGTTTTTTCTAAAATTTCCATATTTTCATAAGCATTTGCTGTGTTAAAATAGGTTTGCACCACATTAGCAATTAAAGAAAGTCTCGCACCTTCAAATTCAAATTCACTTGCTCTATAAGCTGAAAGTGAAGCAAAAAAATTATCGCGGTATTTACCCCAAATATCAACTTCGTAGCTTAGGTTTAAACCCATTTTAAAATCATTGTTATAAACAAATTGGTTGGTTTGATTGGTTGGAGCATTAATACTTGTTTTAGCTCTTGTTCCACTTGCACTTGCGTCAAGTTTTGGAAACAAATCACTACGATCAATTCCTAAGGTTTCAGCAGCTTGTTCAAGTCTTATGAAAGCAATTCTTAAATCTGTATTGTTTTTTAAGGCTTTATCGACAAGTAAGTTCAGTTTTTCATCGTTAAATCCTTTCCACCATTCTTTAGAAATACTAACATTATCCTCTTGTGCGGTATAATTAGCTTCAGGGATAACCAAAGTTGGTTTTAAGGAACAAGCCGAAATCAAAAAAGCTATTAAAAGATATAACAAATTACGCATTGCTCTTTCCTCTTTTTTTATCAATCCAAGCATTAAAACTTTCTAAGATGTAGAAAAACAAAGGCACAAAAAAGATTGCTAAACTTGATGCAGCAGCCATTCCACCGATAAGTCCTGTGCCTAAAGAATGCCTTGAAGCACTTCCAGCTCCTGTTGCAAAAACCATTGGTAAAATTCCAAGTGTAAAGGCTAAAGAAGTCATAACAATAGGTCTAAATCTTAGCTTTGCAGCTGAGAGTGCAGCATCAAAAATACTTTTACCCTTTTTAAGATGTTCTTCCATTGCAAACTCAACGATAAGAATAGCATTTTTAGCCGAAAGTCCTATGAGAAGCAAGAGTCCTGTTTGAAAATACACATCGTTTGAAAAGCCTCTAAGTGCAACAAGAGAAAGAGAACCAAACACAGCAAAAGGCACAGCTGTAACAACAGCTAAAGGCATTAACCATCTTTCATATTGAGCGGCTAAGATAAGAAAAACAAAAATCATACCTAAAACAAAGGCATTATTTCCAGAACTACTGCTTGTTACTTCTTGGTAAGAAGTGCCTGACCAAGCTATGGAATAATCATCTCCTAAAGTTTCTTTTGCTACTTCAGATATTGCTTGAATGGCTTGTCCTGAAGTATAACCCGGTTTTGGACTTCCTTGAATTTGAGCAGATGGAAAGAGATTAAATCTCTTCACATCATCAGGTCCTGAACTTCTAACCAAAGTTAAAAACGAATCCAAAGGCACCATAGCATTATCATTAGAGCGGACAAAAATATTTTTTAAAGCTTCTTGGGTATTTCTAAAATCCCCTAAAGCACGGATATTAACTTGGAAATTTTTACCAAATAAAGAAAAATCATTTACATAATAAGTTCCTATCGTTGCACTTATAGTGGTAAAAACATCTGCCATATTAAGACCTAGCTGTTTAAGCTTGTCTCTATTGATGATGAGTTTGTATTGAGGAAAACTTGTATCAAGTGTTGTACGAACTTGACTAAGTTCTTTTCTTTGATTAGCTGCAATAACAAGTTTCATCACATCTTGTTGAATTTCATCATAAGTTTTACCACTTCTATTTTGTGCATACATTTCAAAGCCACCAGTCATACTCAAACCCGGAATCGGCGGAGGTCCTATAAAAAAGCTTTGAGAGTTCCTATCCATTGCGAAATTTCCATAAAGCTGCCCTAAAATATCTGTTAAGCTCACATTTCTATCTTTCCAGTCTTCAAGCTGTGTAAACATAACTGCGGCATTTTCTTTTAAAGAACTTGTAAAAAGGTCATAACCTACGATTGCTAAGTTGTTTTTAACCCCATCAATTCTTTCTGAAAAGATTTTACCCATAGCATCAACCTCTGTAACAGTGCGGTTTAAGGCTGAAGCTGAAGGAAGGTTTATAATGCTAATGACTATTCCTTGATCCTCTTCAGGGAGTAAGGATTTTGGAACATAATTATAAAGAGCAATGATAGCTCCAATCATAATTGCAAATATCAATACAAAGCGAATCACGCGTTTTAATATATAAGCAACACCGGCACTAAAAACCTTTGTACTCCAATCAAAAAAATCATTGAATTTTTGCACAAATTTAAAGGGTTCGCTATTTTCACGTGATAAGAAAAGAGCACACAAAGAAGGCGTTAAGGTTAGGGCTACAAATCCTGAAATGGTTACAGAAATGGCTAAAGTTAGGGCAAATTG
>JAFLRU010000057.1 GCA_022511325.1 Campylobacter sp. | reverse complement strand
TTCTGCATTAAAGCCATTATAATCAAAAACAATATTTTCGACTTTATTATCTTTAGTGATTAAATCGTGTGCTACAACGATTTTTTTCGCCTGATGTTCCTTTATAATACTGCTATTTAAAGGTTCATTCACTCTTTCGAATTTATCGAAAAAATAACGTCCGCGAAGCTCACACTTCTTTACAATTTTGTCCCTTTTAATATAATAATGATCGCTAACCATCTTAATGAGCGATAAATCCATATCTGAAATCAAAACATAGCCTTTGGATAAATTATGAAATTACTTGCAAGAGTCTTAAGTTTTTCTTTAATCTCTGCTTGTAATTTCGTATTTTTAATATCATCTAAAATATCAGCAATATAATTTGCAACGCTTTCCAATTCCTTTTCTTTAAATCCTCTTGCTGTGAGTGCTGGGGTTCCAAGCCTTAAGCCACTTGTAACAAAGGGACTACGTGTTTCACCCGGAACAGTATTTTTATTTGCAGTAATTCCCGCATTACCTAAAGCTAAATCCGCATCTTTTCCACTAAATTCTCTATCTAAAAAACTCATCAAAACCAAGTGATTGTCCGTGCCATCACTAACGAGCTTGTAATTTCTTGCCATTAAAACCTTGGCTAAGGTTTTAGCATTGCTAATAACTTGTTTTGCATAAATTTTCCATTCATCACTAAGATTAAATTTAAAACCTACTGCTTTAGCTGCAATCACATGCATCAAAGGACCTCCTTGAAGTCCGGGAAATATGGCTGAATTAATCTTTTTAGCAAGCTCTTCATCATTGCACATAATAATTCCACCTCTTGGACCTCTTAAAGTCTTATGAGTTGTAGAACTTACAATATGTGCGTGTGGAAAAGGACTTGGATGTTCACCTGCTACAACAAGTCCCGCAATATGTGCAATATCCGCAAATAAATAAGCTCCCACTTCATCAGCAATCTCTCTAAACTTAGCAAAATCAATAACCCTCGCATAAGCACTTGCACCGCACACAATGAGTTTTGGTTTTACAATATGTGCAATCTCACGCACTTTTTCGTAATTAATCCTGCCATCAAGCTCTACTCCATAAAAGAAGCTTTGATAAATTTTACCTGAAGAGCTTACCTTAGCTCCGTGAGTTAAATGTCCTCCGTGGCTTAAATCCATTCCTAAAATTTTATCTCCCGGATTTAAAAGAGCTAAATACGCACCTTGATTTGCTTGAGAACCTGAATTGGGTTGAACATTTGCAAAAGCACAATTAAAAAGTTTTTTACATCTCTCAATGGCTAAATTCTCAATCTCATCAACAAATTCACAGCCTCCATAATATCTTTTTGATGGATAACCTTCAGCGTATTTGTTTGTTAAAACACTTCCCATTACTTCCATAACTTCTGGCAAAGTGAAATTTTCACTTGCTATCATCTCTAAGCCTTCACATTGACGTTCTAGCTCTTTATTTGTTAAATCGAAAATTTCTTTATCAAATTTTTCTAAACTCACAAAATCTCCTCTTTTAGTTCTGATTTTAAAGGACGCATTGCCGGAAATAAAATCACATCACGAATGGATTTTTTATTAGTTAAAAGCATTACGAGCCTATCGATTCCTATGCCTTCACCGGCTGTTGGTGCCATTGCATAACCTAAAGCATTGACAAAATCTTCGTCCATTTCACAAGCTTCTTCATCACCTGCATTTTTAGCTTCAATCTGTTTTAAAAATCTTTGGTATTGATCAATTGGGTCATTAAGCTCATTAAAACCATTAGCTATTTCTTTTCCACAAATAAAAAGCTCGAATCTTTCAGCAATATTTTGATTTGTATCACTGCGTCTTGAAAGAGGGCTGATTGAGATTGGAAAATCTATCACAAAAGTAGGGTTAATGAGTTTATCTTCAACATAACAATCAAAAAGTTCGGCTTGTAAATGTCCAAGTTCAAGCTTTTCATTTGCTTCAAAGCCATCTGCTTTAAGTTTGGCTAAAATCTTTTCTTTATTTTCTATAAGCTCATCACTTAAATTTCCATATTTTTTAAGAGCCTCTTTATAGCTAATCCTCTCAAAAGCCTTTGAAAAATCGATTTTTTTATCATCGAATTCAATGATTTTTCCTAAGTTTAATTTTTCTAAAAGCATAGAAAAAAGCTCTTCAGTTAAATCCATTAAATCTTTATAATTATGAAAACTCCAATAAAATTCAATGGTGGTAAATTCAGGATTGTGTGTAAGGTCCATTCCTTCATTTCTAAAACAACGATTGATTTCAAAAATCGCTTCAAATCCCCCGACAATAAGTCTTTTAAGATAAAGTTCAGGTGCAATTCTTAAAAATCTTTCTACGCCTAAAGAATTATGAAAAGTTTTAAAAGGCTTGGCATTAGCCCCTCCTGCAATAGGGTGCATCATTGGGGTTTCAACCTCTAAAAAACCCTTATCTTCAAAAAAATGACGAATGAGGCTTACCACACGAGAACGCAAGAAAAAATCTTTTCTTACTTCTGGATTTATAATCATATCCACATAACGTTTGCGATACCTTTGTTCAATATCTGTAAGTCCGTGATATTTTTCAGGAAAAGGCACAATGGATTTTGTTGCTAAATCAAGCTCACTAATATGAAGACTAAATTCCCCAGTTTTAGTTACGAAGGCATAACCTTTAACTAAAACAATATCTCCTACTTCTAAATTTTTCTTAAATAAATTATATTTTTGTTCCCCGAGTATATCTTTGTTAAAATAAATTTGCAAGGTTCCACTTTGGTCTTCTATATGAGCAAAAACTGATTTTCCTGCAACTCTAAGGAATTTAATTCTTCCTGCAAGGGTTGCTAATTTGCTTTCGTCTCTTTTTTCATCTAAATCCAAAATATAAGCAAATTTTTCTCTAAAATCTTTGATAGAATATTCTTTTTTTAAAAAATGAGGGTAAGGGTTTATCCCAGCATTTTTAAATTCTTTAGCTTTATCGATTTTTTGTTGTTCTAAAACGCTATCAAACATTTATATTTTCACCTTTATTTTATGATTGCATTCACTACAAACCCCGTAAAGTTGCATTAAATGCCCCGTAAGTTTAAAACCATATTCTTTTGCAATTAAAGATTGTTGTCTTTCAATGATAGGGTTTTCAAATTCTATAATTTTACCACAATTTTTACATATCATATGATCGTGGTGAGGTTTGTTAGCAAGTTCGTATTTTTTGCCCGCTGCACCAAAAGAAATTGAAGTTACCATTTCAGCTTCTTCAAGTAAATTTAAAGTTCTATAAACCGTTGCTATGCCGACATTTAAATCAGGTTCATTGCGTTTAATTTCCATATACAAACTTTCAGGAGTGTAATGTATATCATTATGATATAAAGCTCTAAGTAAAACTTCTCTTTGTTTGGTGTATTTAAGCCCACCTTGTCTAAGAATTTTTTTAAATCTTTCGAGTAAGACATC
Organism: Campylobacter sp.; assembly: GCA_022511325.1. Classification (GTDB taxonomy): domain Bacteria; phylum Campylobacterota; class Campylobacteria; order Campylobacterales; family Campylobacteraceae; genus Campylobacter_D. The sequence goes on along the minus strand of JAFLRU010000057.1, from coordinate 3,938 downwards.
ATACTCTATATTTTCAATCAGCATCATAGCTCCCCTTGAGTATTGTTTGAATCAGAATTTAATTCTTGTAAATTTTCTTGAACCCCTTGCTGTAAATTTTGCAAACTTCTTTCGGCTAAAGGTTGATTCATTATATAAGAGCCTGTTCTTTTCAATAAATTTAAAGTATAGCTGTTTTTTGCGAAGCTTTCTAATTTTTCATTTAAAAAATTGATTCTTGCGAGACAAAAAATTAAAATTGCAAAAATTAAAAATACCTTTGCTCCACCAAATAAAAAGCCTCCTAAGCGGTCTAAAAAGCTTAAGCCACTAAGCTTAATTAACTTAGATAAAATGTTTCCTATCAATAAACAAAGTATCCAAAAAATAATTAAAACAGCTAAAAAACCCGCAAAAGACGCTAAAGATTCATTTTCTATTTTATAAAAGGTATTTTGTATAAATAAAGCTGCTTGGTTAGTGTATTTTGAGGCAATAAAAACACCTCCTATTATGCCAACTAGTCCAAAAATTTCTTTAATCAAGCCATTTAAGATGCCTTTTAGTCCCAAAAGCAGAGTAAAACCTAAAATAAATACATCAAACCAATAAAAATTCATCTTTAAAATTCCATAAATTTTTAACCAAACTAAAACATAATTTTATACTGCAAAAATAAATATCGAGTTAATCACTCTATAATCTTTGGCACTATAAAAAAATGCTCATTATTTTTTGGAGCATTCTTTAAAACTTCATCAATAACTTTACTACTTTTGACTTCGTCTTTTCTAAAAGGAGCTCCACCTTCAATCGTATTGATCGTAACCTGTAAAGAACTTAAATCGAGTTCATTAAGCTTTTCAACGAAATTTACAATTTCACTAAGTTGATTGATGAGTTCATCTCTTTTTTTACCATCAACCTTTAAAGCACTTAATTTCTCAAGTTTGCTTAGCAAGTTTTCATCAATTTGCATTTGATAACCTTATTTTAATGATTATAATTAAAATTATAGCATAAAAAGTCTTTAATATTGTTTAGAATATGTTTGCATTTTTAGGATACAATCTAAAATTATTAATTTTATCAAGGATAGTATTTGACACTTAAAGATAATCTAAAAGCTGTTAAAACAGAGCTTAGCACAGAAGAGCAATTTATAGAAAAATTTATAAAAAGTGAAAGATTTATAAAAAAATATAAATTTTATATTCTTATAATTTTAGCACTTATCTTGCTTTATTTTGCAATTACTTTTATCGTAGATACTTTAAAAGAAAAAAATATTAAAGAGAGTAATGAAATTTATGCAAGTCTTATGAATTCGCCTAATGACAAAGCAAAACTTGCAGAGTTAAAAGAAAAAAATCTCAATCTTTATGTGATTTTTTTAATGAGCAAGTTAAGTAAAGAACCGGAAAATAAAGAACTTTTAGCTGAATTAAGTTCGCTTTATAAAGATAAAAATATTAATAATTATCTTAAAAATATTTTAGCTCTTGATTTAAATGAACAATCTTTCTTTTTAAAGGATTTTGATAAACTTTTAGAAGCTTATAAACTTTTAGAAGAAGACAAAATCGAAGAAGCAAATATTTTGCTTTCTAAAATCAAAACAGATTCTACTTTAGAGCAAATTGCTAAAAATCTCAAACATTATCAAGGTATAGGTCAATGAAAACAATAATTTTATCCCTTAGTTTTATTTTATTATTTTGTGCTTGCGGAACAAAAAGGCAATATTTTGCCCCTGATAAAATTGATGGAACCTTAAATCAAACACGCAATTTAAAAGCAAAGATTATAGATACAAATTTATTTTCGGCCAAGTTAAGTAACGATACGGCTATTATTAAAAATGAAGAAAATATTGAAAACTTTAAACTCGAAAAAAATTATGCACTTATAGCTTATCAAGATGGGGAATTTATCACCGCAGATAATGATGGAAACTTAAAAATTTTTGATAGCAATCACCAAGAGCTTTATAGTGAAAAATTTGATGCAAGTGTTTTAAGTGCAGCTCTAGACGGAGATGATTTGGCTTTAGTTCTTGCAGACAATACCATAGTTTTAACAAATAGAAGCCTAGGAGTAAAATTCTCTCAAACTCTTACTCCAGCAATCGCACAAGATAGTCGTGTTGCCGCTCCTGTATTTTTAGATAGCGTGATTGTGTATCCTACTTTAGATGGAAAACTTGTTGTTTTTTCAAGGCAGGCTGGACAAGTTGCAAGAGATATAATCGTTTCTGCAGAATATTTTTTCAATAATATCATCTATTTTAAGGTTATGGACGATAAAATGATTGCTGCAACAGCTAAAAAAATCATTGCATTTTCTCCGTCTAAAACTTTAAGTTTAAATGCTGAAATCAAAGATGTTGTTTTAGATGGGAATTTTATATTTATACTTTTAAAAGATGGAAATGTCATTAAAACAGACCTTGATTTGAAAAAAATATCTGAAAAGAAATTTGAATTTGCTATCTTTACTCAAGCAAGTATTTACAATAACCATTTATACATTATTGAAAAAACAGGTTATTTAATCAAATGTGATCTAAATTTAGAAAATGTTCAAGTTTTTAAACTTCCAGATATTGATGAAAAAATGTCTTTTATGGGTACTTCGAAATTTTATTATGCGGATAAAATTTTAGATTTATTATGAAAACTTTAGAGCAAGATTTTGAAATTTTAAAAGCTCGTTTTGATGATTTTAAAACTTTAGATTTAGAAAAATTGACAAAGAAAAAGAGTTATTTATGTGCGTTTAACTCTAAAATGATAGGCTTTGTTTATAAGGCTAAAACAAGATTTTTGAGTAAAGACGCTTCATTTTTAGAAAAATTATTAGAGCAAATTTTTAAAGAAAAAATTTTAGAAAAAAATGAAATAACTCAAAAATATTTCATTTGCAAAGCACCACTTTGTTCTAAAGCTAGAAAATTCTTAGAGGAGAAAGGATTTAGCGTTTATGCTCTTGTGTGATATTGGCAATTCTAGTGCAAGTTTTTTAGATGATAATAAATATTTTAGTTTAAGCTTGGAGCAATTTTTAGAATTTAAAAGCGAAAAAACAATTTATTATATTAATGTCAATCAAAGAATCAAAGAGCATTTAAAGCTTCAAAGAAATTTTATCGACCTTGAGCCTTATTTTGCCTTTGATACGATTTATCAAGGTTTGGGCATTGATAGAATTGCTGCTTGTTATACGATAAATGATGGGGTTATAGTTGATGCTGGTAGTGCTATTACCATAGATGTGATTTCAAATTCCATTCATTTGGGTGGATTTATCTTACCCGGCATTGCAAATTATCGCAAAATTTTCTCTCAAATTTCTCCAAAACTTAAATGTGAATTTAACACTCAAGTTAGCCTTGATGCCTTTCCACAAAAGACGATGGATGCTTTGAGTTATGGAGTTTTTAAAGGAATTTATTTATTGATTAAAGATACGGTGCAAAATAAAAAACTTTATTTTACGGGTGGAGATGGAAAATTTTTAGCAAATTTTTTTGATTATGCAATTTATGATAAACTTCTAATTTTTAGAGGAATGAAAAAAGTTATAGAGCAAAATCCAAGATTATTGCGTCGATAATGTTATAAAATTCTCATGACTGTGTAAGTTTTATTTTATTTTATGTTTTAATAAAGTAAAATAAACTTTATTAAAGAGTAAATATTATTTTAAAAGGAATAACAATGAACCAACAAGAATTTGATGTATTGATTATTGGAGCTGGAATTTCAGGTGCAGCTTTATTTTATGAACTTGCAAGATACACAGATATTAAAAATATTGCTTTGATAGAAAAATACAACGCTCCTGCTACGCTAAATTCAAAAGGCACAAGTAATTCTCAAACCATTCATTGTGGGGATATAGAAACAAATTACACCCTTGAAAAAGCTAAAAAAGTCAAAAGAAGCGCGGATATGATT
>JAFLRU010000056.1 GCA_022511325.1 Campylobacter sp. | reverse complement strand
AAAACCATAATAATAACTTTTGCAAGTTTATCTTTAAGCTCATCTAAACTATGCACTTCAAGGACTTTTTACTGCTTAATATGCTTAAATTCCTCAAGATCGCTGATGAAAAGCTCATAAACCCCGAAAGAAAAAATAAATAAAACTAAAGCCATAAGATAAAGATCAACTGCTCCAATAATAAGTCCTACTACATCATCATGTAAATTCACTTCAGAACCTGCTACAAAAAAATACTGATAAATATAAAATAACACCTTTATTACATCATAACTTGAGATAAAAAACAAGACAAAGGCTCCAATAAGCCCAAAAATCACAGGCAAGATTGTAATAATACGACTTCTTACTAAAAAAGCTTCAAAAATTTTTTCTAGCACTTAAAACTCCTATTTTTCAAATTCTAACCATTTTTGTGCGATACGAACAGCATTCGTTGCTGCTCCAACGCGAATTTGATCCGCTACACACCAAAGATGCAAAATATTTTTATGACTTAAATCTCTACGAATTCGTCCCACATAAGTTTCATTCGTATCACTTGTAAAAAGTGGCATAGGATATTGCTTGTTTTCGGGTTCATCGATCACTACAACATTTGGAGCATTTTTTAAAAGCTCTCTTGCTTCTTTAACGGAACATTCTTTTTCAAAATGCATAGTAATGGCTTCACTATGACTTCTTAAAACAGGAACTCTCACGCAAGTAGCTGAAATTTCAAGCTTTTTATGAAGAATTTTTTGAGTTTCATTCACCATTTTAAGTTCTTCTTTAGTATAACCATTTTCATTAAAAACATCAATTTGTGGAATCACATTCAAAGCCAAAGTATGAGGAAAAGTACTTGCTTTAAACTCATCAAGCTTAAAAGCAAAAAAACTTTGCAATGCTTCAACGAGTTCTTGCATTCCTTTTTTACCTGCTCCGCTTGCTGCTTGATAAGTGCTTACATCAACTCTTTTAAGTTTAAAAGCATCATCAAGTGGTTTTAAAATATGAACCATTTGTATAGTAGAACAATTTGGATTTGCAATGATTCCTGTTTTTTTCCAAAGTTTTATATCCTCTGCATTGCATTCAGGCACAACCAAAGGCACATCTTCTTGCATTCTAAAATGGCTCGTATTGTCAATCACCACAGCTCCTGCTTTAACCGCAAAATGTGCGTATTTTTCAGAAACACTTCCACCCGCACTAAAAAAAGCTATATCAACGGGATTTTCTTTGAATACTTTTTCAGTAAGTTCTTTAACCTTGTAAGTTTTATTTTTAAATTCAACTTCCTCGCCAACACTCTTAGCACTTGCTAAAGGCAAAATACTTTCAACAGGAAAATCAAGTTCATCTAAAACATTTAAAAGTTCTTCACCAACAGCACCTGTTGCACCAACTATAGCAATTTTTTGTTTCTTTGGCATTTTTATCCTTTTATATTATATTTTTTCATTTTTTCTTCTAAAACTGCAAGTTCCATTCCTAGAACCTCTGCAGCCTTACTTGTATCAAAATTAACATCTTTTAAAACCTCATCAAGCAAATCTTTTTCTAAATTTTTAATATCTTTTTTAACTTTTCTTGATTCTAAAAACAAATCTTCACTTGAAATTTCTTTACCTTCACTTAAAATACAAGCCCTTTGAACTATAGAAATAAGCTCTCTAACATTACCCGGAAAATCATAATCAAGTAAAGCTTTCCTAGCTTCTTTACTCAATTCTTTATCTTCAAGTTCATACTCTTTAGAAGTATCTTTTAAAACCTTATTTGCAAGTTCTAAAATTTCTTCTTTTCTTTCTCTTAAAGGCGGTATAGAAATAGGAATGGTATTCAAACGATAATAAAGGTCAGATCTAAACTCACCTTTTTGAATTTTTTCATCTAAATTTGCATTGGTTGCACTAATAATTCTTACATTAATTTTAATGCTTTTAGTGCTGCCTAAACGCACGATTTCTTTTTCTTGCAAAGCTCTTAAAAGCTTTGCTTGAATTTCATAAGGCATTTCTCCTATTTCATCTAAAAATAAAGTTCCTTCATTTGCCATTTCAAAAAGACCTATTTTTGTGGCATTCGCGTCTGTAAAAGCTCCTTTTTCAAAACCAAAAAGCTCACTTTCAATCAAATTCGAAGGAATAGCTGCCATATTAATGGCAATAAAAGGCTTATCCTCTCTTTTGCTTTGTTTATGAATATATCTTGAAAATACTTCTTTACCCACTCCACTTTCACCAAAGAACATAACCGAAGCATCAGTTTTAGCAGCCTTTAAGCTTAAATTTAAAGCTTGCTCAAGTTTTGGAGAGCTTGCGATAAAATCTTTATTTTCTTCCTTTTTTTTCGGCTTTTTATTTGCTGTTTTTTCACGAATAATCTTTGTTCGTTTAATTGCTTCAACTAAGGTATCAATATCAAAAGGCTTGGTTAAAAAATCTTTCACGCCTAAACGCACTGCTTCAATAGCTCTGTTTAAAGTCGCATTGCCTGTAATGATAATAAAATCATATTTATTTTCGCAAGCTTTAACAAATTCAAGTCCGTCAAGTCCGGGCATATTAATATCAGTAATGATTAAGTCTGTGTCGCTATCAAGTTTTTTTAAAGCTTCGGTAGCGGATTTAAAAGATTTGATTTTAAATTCATCATACTCGCTCAAAGCAATTTCTAGCGATTTTCTCATATTAATATCATCTTCAACTATAACCAAATTCATTTTGCTGCCTTTTTGCAAAATAATAACAAATTTGGGCTTAATTTTACTTTTTTCTAAGATAATAAATCAAAGCATTCTTTTCACCAAATTCCACAATAAAACGCAAAGGAAGAATTTTAACATAAGTTTCACTTTGAGCCTTTGCAAGCTCACTTCTAACTATATCTTTGACACTGATTTTTGCACTGATAAAACACTCACTTAATTCATCTTTGTGAAAATTTAAAAAAGCTAATTTTTGATTTTTTGGCATTTCATCATTGATAAGTCCAAGCTCTGTTTTTGGCAAAAAATCTAAATCTTTTTGAGTATAAGCTATCTCGCAAGCGAATTCACTTTGTGCATTTTCGCTTTTTGTCATTGCTAAAGATAAGTTTTGACTTTGATGAAAGAGTATTAGGTTTTTACTTGAAAGCTCTGCCCAAAATATGAATTCATCTTGGGCAAAAAGCTTCAAACTTAAAAGTATTAATAAGCAAATAATTCTTTCCACTTTTCTGCATCAATCTTAAGTTCTACATTAACTCTGTAAAGTCCTTGATTGAAATTTTCATCAATAACACTTGCATTTTTGATAAGTCCATTAACTTGTGCAGTGATAGTTGAGCTTCTAAGCATTGCATCTTTAACTGTATCTTTACCATTGACTCTTACTCCATAAAGCTTACTTGCAAGCTGTCTGTAAGCATCTGTTATAGCTGCTCTTTTAGCTAAAGCAAGAGCTTGAGCTGTTGAAACTGTATTTAAAGGAGCAATTCCTTCTCCAACCGCTGAAAAAATCAACTCTGTATCACTCGCATCAGGAGGAAGCATCTTCTCTTCTCTAATGATATCACGCACATCATCTTTATCGACTTTTTGCACGATAACATCATTCGAACCAGCCGTATTTGCGGCATTCGAATTGTTATTAGCCTTTGGAAGGCTTAAACCACCTGAGGCACATCCACCAAAAATCGCTGCTACAACGAGCATAAACCATAGATTTTTTTTCATCTTTACACCTTCAAAATATTGTAATTAATTTCTAAACAGCAAATTCCGTTCCAAAAATTTTTACTCATTTAAATCCAAATCAGTTTCGCTATCCTCTTCCTCTTGTTTTGGACACTTAGCAATACTGACCACCTCATCGTTTTCTACATTGACAACGATTACCCCGCTCGTGTTACGCCCAGCTTTTCTAATACTTTGCATATCCACACGAATCATCTTTCCGCTGCTTGTTAATGCCATTAAATCCATAGTTTCATCAACTATCACAACGCTGATTAGCTCCTTAGTTTTCTCCGTAAGCTTCATACAGATAACACCTTTACCACCTCTACTTTGGAGCCTATATTCACCTGCATTAGTGCGTTTTCCTATACCTTTAGCACTAATACTTAAAATTTCTTGCTCGTTATTTTCAATGACAACTGCTCCTACTAATTCGTCATTTTTCTCTTTAAACTTAATAGCAGTTACCCCTCGACTCACACGTCCTATTTCTCGAACCTTAGCTAGAGGAAATTTGATACACATACCTTTTTTAGTAACAGCAAGAAGCATTTTACCTTGAATTTTTCCCTCTAAAATTTCTTCTTCATTTTGAATTTCGTCATTACTTTGATTTTCTTCATTTTGGGTGTTAAAAGGCTCATTTTCATCTCTTTGAACGATGATTGCAGTTACTAACTCATCTTTTTCATCTAAGTTAATTGCTTTAACTCCAACACTGCGTATATTTTGATATTCGCTCAAATTTGTTCGTTTAACAATACCATTTTTAGTAAAGAAACATAAGGACTTGCTTTCATCAAAATCTGTAGTTGGAATAATTGCCATAATTTTCTCATCAGCCTGAAGGTTAATGAGATTTACCACAGCTTTACCCTTAGCTGTGCGTGTTCCTTCTGGAATTTTATAAACTTTGAGCCAATAAAGCTGTCCACGATCCGTTACAAACATTAAAGTATCGTGAGTATTTGCAGTAAAGAAACTTTCAATAAAATCATCATCATAAGTTGTTACAGCTAGTTTTCCTTTGCCACCACGTTTTTGCTTTTCATATTGTTTACTTGGCACACGTTTAATATAACCACGATGGGTGATTGTTACAACCATATTTTCATTAGGTATTAAATCTTCAACATCAATATCCTCATAATCATCTTCAATCTGTGTGATTCTAGGAACATTAAATTTAGTTCTAATTTCCTTAAGTTCCTCGCGGATTAAATTTTCAAGCTCTTCTTCGCTTTTTAAAATTTTCTCAAGTCTATCAATTTCTTTGATGAGTTCTTTAAGCTCATTTTCAATCTTATCTCTTTCAAGTCCTGTTAATCTTCCAAGTCTCATTTCTAAAATCGCATTTGCTTGAAGTTCACTAAGTTTAAATTTCTCAACCAAAGCTTCTTTTGCACTCGTATTATCTGCACTATTTTTTATAAGAGCAATCACCTCATCAATATCATCTAAAGCAATTTTTAAACCTTCTAAAATATGAGCTCTTGCCCTTGCTTTTTGAAGATCAAATATGGTTGCTCTTATAATCACAGTTTTTCTATGAGTTAAAAACAAATTCAAAAGCTCTTTTAAAGAAAAGATTTTAGGTTCTTTATTGTGAATGGCAAGCATAATCACACCAAAAGTGCTTTCCATAGTTGTAGATTTAAAAAGATTATTAAGCACAATTTCACTCATTGCTTCGCGTTTAAGCTCGATTACAACACGAATCCCTTCTCTATCACTCTCATCTCTAACTTCTGAAATTCCCTCAATTTGTTTTTCTTTAACAAGTTCGGCAATCTGCTCAATTAATCTTGCTTTATTTGTCTGATAAGGAAGTTCATCAATAACAATAATGTCTTTATTGCTTTTCTTTTCTATATGAGTTTTAGCACGAATTTTAATCCTACCGCGTCCAGTACGATAAGCTTCGATAATACCTTTTTTACCATAAATAATACCCGCAGTTGGAAAATCGGGTCCTTTAATGAATTCCATTAATTCCTCTAAGCTCGCATCTTTATGATCAAGCAAATACAAAAGCCCATCCACAAGCTCATTAAGACTATGTGGAGGAATGTTTGTTGCCATACCTACTGCAATACCACTTGAACCATTAAGTAATAAATTTGGAACCCTTGAAGGTAAAACATCGGGTTCGCTTAAAGAATCATCATAATTTGGAACAAAATCCACAGTATCTTTATCAATATCACGCAAAAGTTCTTCAGCTAAAATCGTCATTCTAGCTTCAGTATAACGCATAGCAGCCGCACCATCTCCATCAACAGAACCAAAATTCCCTTGTCCATCAATGCTTGGATAACGCATAGAAAAGCTTTGAGCCATACGAACAAGAGCATCATAAACAGCTGTATCTCCGTGTGGATGGTATTTACCGATAACATCTCCAACTATACGAGCAGATTTTTTATAAGCACTTCTACTTCCTACATTTAAATCATTCATCGCATACAAAATTCTACGATGAACAGGTTTAAGCCCGTCTCTAGCATCGGGTAAAGCTCGACCGATAATAACACTCATTGAATAGTCTAAATAACTACTCTTAATTGAATTTTCTATATCCACTATTTGGGTATCAGAATCTTTATTAAACACATTTTCCATAAAAATCCTTAAAGATTAAAATCTTTATTTTAACATATTAAACTTTTGCATCAGCTAAAACGAGAGCAAAAAGCACAGAAATTTTATTTTTTTCTAAAATTTTCTTAGCTTCTATCAAACTTAAACCTGTCGTTACTATATCATCAACCAAAATTACAGGGTGTTTAATCTTTTTTAGAAGTTTATATTTTCTTTTATTTTTTTGGCGAAAAGCTATACTTTTGCCCGAATATTTCACCTCATTTTGTGCGTATAAAGCCCCATAAATAGGTTTAATAAATTCAGTTTTAAGGTGCTTAGCTAAAACCGCAGAATGAGAATAAAGAAAATTTTGCACCCTATCATCTAAGGCAAGGGCATTGATTTTAACCTTTGGATTAAAAAAATCCTTAAATTTAGCAAAACTTAATTTTGCCAAACGATTTAAAACAAAATAGCCGTAAAAATGATGTTTAGAGTGCAAAAGATGGCTAATTTCATTGTATTTATAAAAGGAATAAACCTTAAATCCCTTTTCAAGTTCTCTAGCTCCCAAAGAAAACTCTTCTAACTCCTTAACACAATCCTCACAAAAAGTTAGAAGAGTAAAACTATGGCAATTAAAACATCTCAAAGCGAAGAAATAACGCTTGCAGCTTTATTTGCCATTTGTTTAAGTAGCAAATGTGTATAAAAGGTAATGTCTTTTAAATTCTCAAATCCTTGAACATCTTGCTTAGTTCTTATGGTAAATTTTTTATCTTTATTAATATCTTTCACACTTAAAACCCCAACTACCCTTGAATGAAGTCCAATACTATCTTTTCTAGAAAAATAATTCGTAAAACTTAAATCAACCTTTGTAACATAAGGGGAATTTTTATCATTATTTTCAAGCACTTCTATACCTCTAGCTTCAAGCTCTTGTTTAAGATAAGTGTAAAAAACAGCATTAAATTTCAAATCAATCAAATACTTTTTTTTATCCGTAAGTAAGACTTTTTGATCTTCTGCTAAATCATAAAAGCGGTGCAAATAAACCTTTTTCAAAGCTACGCCTGTGTCAAGTGTTCTTTTGTTTGCACAACATAAAATTCCCACATCACTTATATACAAAAGTCCTTTGATTTTAGCCTCAAAACCTTGCGGGTCTTCACAACTTGTGCAT
>JAFLRU010000055.1 GCA_022511325.1 Campylobacter sp. | reverse complement strand
TACAACTTTTTGGAATAGTTTTTAAATTTCATAGCTTAAATCTCCTGTTCCACAACCCAAATCCAAAATTTTTTGCTGTTTATTTTGAGGAAGATATTTTAACAACTCGCATCCGTATTGTGAAACAAAGCTATGATTTTTATCGTAAAGCGAAGAATCCCATTGCATAACTTTCTCCTAATTTTATCTATATATTTATTATTCTTTATGCTAAGCTTTGTTATTATAAATATTAATTTTTAATCAAAGATAAAAATGTAATAGTTAAATTTCGATATATAAGGTAAATTTTGAAAGATTTTTATATGCAACTTGCCCTTGATGAGGCTTGGAAATATCAGTTTTTAACCTATCCAAACCCTGCAGTGGGTTGTGTGATACTTGATAAAAACGAAAAAATCTTAAGTATAAGCTCTCATCAAAAAGCAGGAGAGGCTCACGCTGAATTAAACGCTGTAAAAGAGGCTTTAAAGTCATTAAAAAATGAATTTGATTTTCCAAAAAAAGCTAATGATTTGCACCATTTTATCCTTAAAAATCATCAAAATTTACTCAAAGATGCTACCGCCTTTGTTACACTCGAGCCTTGTAATCATCAAGGAAAAACTCCTTCTTGTGCTAAGCTTTTGTCTGAACTTGGCTTTAAACAGGTTTTTATCAGTGTCAAAGATGAAAATAAAACTGCGAGTGGTGGAGGGGAATTTTTAAGAAAAAATGGAATTAAAGTAGAATTTGGATTGCTACAAAATCAAGGTGAAAAGCTTTTAAAACCTTTTTTAAAATGGCAAAACGGCACTTTGAAGCTTTTTAAACTTGCTTTAAGTCTTAATGGCTCACCTTATGGAAAAATCGTAAGTTCTAAAGAAAGTAGAACTTATGCTCATCAAATTCGTTCAGTCATTGATGCTCTTGTGGTGGGTGGAGAAACCATACGCAAAGATAAGCCTTTGCTTGATTCAAGACTTGCTAACGCAAAAGCCCCTGATATTTGTATAATAAGCCATAAAAATTTAGAAAGTTTTGATAAAAATATCCCTCTTTTTAGTGTTTTAAATCGTAAAATTTTAACTCAAATTCCAAAAGAGGCGAAATTTTTAATGTTTGAGGGTGGAGAAAATTTTCTTAAAAGCTTTAAAGATGAAATGGATTATCTTTTAATCTTTCAAAGTTCTAAACTTAATACTAGTGATAATGTTAAAATATCTTTAGAATTAAACCCTGTTTATAAGGGATTTTTAGGGAGTGATACTTATGGCATTTATGAATTTTAAAGGTTTTTTTTATGCAAGAAATGATTTAAAACTTTTTAAGATAGAAAAAGTGAGTGAGCTTGACGGCACATTTTATAGGGATTATATCTTAGTTTGTGCTAAAGATGAGCTCAATTTAGAAAATGAAATTTTTTTCTATAAAAGCATTCAAAAAGATCTTTTTAGAGAAAATGATGAAATTTTGATTTCAAATTGGGATAAAAAAATCATTCTTTTTAGAAATTTCACGCGAAAAACGAATAATTTTAAAGAGGCTGTGTTTTATCAATTTGTGCTTTTGGTTTTTTTATTTATTGCGAGTGCTTTTTTTGCAACGCTTGCAAGTATTAATGAATTTTCAGCAGTTGATTTAATGCTTTTTATGCTTTGTTTGTTGCTTTTGGTAATGGCACTCATTAATTTTTCCTTGCTCCAAAGACAAATTCAAATTCTAGCAAAGTCAGGTAAAGAAAACATAAGGGAATTTTTAAGACAAAAAATGCAAAAAAAATAAAAGGCAAAAATGCTTAAATATCTTTGCTTTGTAAAAATAAATTAAAAAGCCTTGATATTTTGCGAATTTGCCATTCTTGTGAGGATTAAATCAAACATTTTAATCCCCTCTTCACTAAGGCGATTTAAAATTTTATCGAGCTTATCCTCTTCATCTTTTTTCCAAATCGGCACTTCAACTTTAGCCAAATTTTCAAGCTCTTTTTTAGCATTTTCATAGTTGCTTAGCTCATCAATCAAACCAAGTTCTTTAGCTTCTAAAGCCAAAAATACTCTAGCATCTGCCCATTTTTGCTTGTTTTTAAGCTCCAACTTTCTTTCTTTGGCTACAAAATCTGTGAAAAGCTCATAGCTTTGATTGATAAGGTTTTGCAAATACTCCCTCTCCTCCTCGCTCCAAGCCCTTGTGAAAGTTCCAGCTTCTTTGAAGGCTCCAGCTTTAAGGGTTTGCTCCTTAATGCCTAATTTTTGTATTAATTCGCTTATATTTGCTCCGGGCATTAATACTCCTATGGAACCGATAAAACTTGCAGGATTTGCGAGGATTAAATTCGCACTTACTCCGCTAAGATAGCTTCCACTTGCCATCGTTCCACTCGCATAAACGACCACAGGTTTTTCTTTTTTTAAATCCTTAATTGCAAGTGCAAGTTCCATACTTGGAGCAAAAGCCCCACCCGGAGAATCAATCACGAAAAGCACACCTTTAATGTTTGCGTTGTTTTTGGCATTGATAATTTTTTCAAGAACCTTAGAAACATCGTTGATTTCACCTTTTAAATCAATGCGTTCTAAATTTGCTAAAGAAGCATTTAGATTTATAGGCGAATTTGAACTTGGACTTAAAAGCCAAAATACAATGAATAAAAAAACAAAAGTTTTAAAATAAGAATTTATAAACTTAATTCCATTTGCTAGGTTTTGTAAAAAAGATTTTAAAATTTGCATTCTTTTCCTTTGATAAATAATTTTTTAACCTCTTTGGCATTGAGGATAAATTGCAAAGCAAGTTGAGAATCGTCGCAATCTTCTATCTCAAATACACTAAAATCTGCACTTTTTCCCGGCTCTAAACTTCCTAAATTTAAATCAAGTGCTTTTGCAGGATATAAAGTTGCCATTAAAAGAAGCTTTTTCGCAAAGCTTTTAAGCTCAAAATCTTTATGTATAAGTAAATTTGCTCTCATTTCATCAAGCATTGATAAAGATATGTTAGAACTTAAGCCATCTGTGCCTAAATGCACATTCAAACCGCTTTTTAAAACCCTTTTTAAATCAAGGCTTTTTTGACTTAAAAGTCGGTTTGAAAATGCACAATGCGTGATAGAATGATATTTTAAATCAAGCCATTCTAATTCATTAAGATAGACACAATGAGTAAAGAGTGTCCTTTGTCCTTTAAAAAGTTGTGTAAAAGCTTTAGGGGTGTAAAAAGGTTTTGCGTTTTCATCGAGGTTTTTAAGCCATTTTTTAAAGCCACCATTTGCCTTTCTAAGCCAAGCATTTTCTGCTTTGCTTTCTAAAAAATGGGTGCTTACAGGCATAGAGTGTTTTTTTGCCAAAGTTAAAGCCCATTTTGTGAGTTCTAAATTTGTAGAATACGCTGAATGCACCGAAATTGCTGGGATAAAATTCTCATTTTTAGCTTCTAAACTCTTTTCAAATCTTTTTAGAAATTCCTCTTTTTTGCTTGAATTTAAGGCTTTATTTACCCCTAAAATTTCATTAAAAAAAATCACTCTCATATCGCTTTTTAAACAAGCATTAAAATCGCTTCCAAAGCTTGAAATTTCGCCGATAGTTCCTGTGCCACTTTTTTGCATTTTTTTAAGCATTGTTAAAATGAGCTCATCTTTGGCTTTTTGATTTAAACTTTGCCTTGAGTTCATCACACTTTTAACCCAACTTAGAAAATCTCCAAAATGCAAGGTATAAGAATTTGCACTAAATTCCAAATGGGTGTGAGTATTGATAAAAGCTGGAAGTATAAGGGAATTTTCTGGAATTTTGATGAGTTTAGCGTTAGGATATTTTTTTTGTAAATTTTTTAAAGTATTAAATTCTAAAATTTTTTCTTTAAAAACAAAGGCTTGATTATTTAAAATACTGAATTTTTCATCACATAAAAAGATCTTTTTACAAGAGATTATAAACACAAAATTTTCCTTTCAAAAGATTAATTGTAGCAAAAATTTATTTTAAAATGTTATAATAAAGTTTAAAATTAAAAATTTTTGAGGTTTAAAATGAAAATAATGGTGATTCAAGGTCCTAATATCAATATGCTAGGACTTAGAGAAGTTGGAATTTATGGTGCGATGAAAATGGAAGAAATTCACGAGCAAATGAAAATAGCAGCTTCTCAAAGCAAAGCAGAGCTTGAGTTTTTTCAAAGTAATTTTGAAGGCGAAATTGTTGATAAAATCCAAGAATGTTTAGGCACAGCTGATGGTATTATCATTAATCCTGCGGGTTATACGCATACTTCTGTGGCGATTCGAGATGCGATTTCAGCTGTGGCTTTGCCTACGATTGAAGTGCATATTAGCAATATTTATCGTAGGGAGGAATTTAGGCAAAAAAGTTTGATTTCAGCAGTTTGTTCAGGAACGATAATAGGTTTTGGTCCTTTTGGTTATCATTTGGCTTTAATGGGAATTTTGCAGCTTTGTGAGCAAATTGAGAAATTAAAAGCCGCACAAAAACAACATAATGTTAAAGATAAAAGAAGCAAAGAGCTTTGAGAATATCCGTTTTTTTCCTTATTTGAGTAAAAGCTTAAGATTTTTTAAGTATTTTGCTCTTTTGGGTTTAGGAAGCAATATCAGTGATGAAAAAAAACGTTTTAGAGCTTTATTTAGAGCTTTGATGAATGATAAGAGGCTAAAAATTCTTGCAACTTCGCCTCTTTTGATTAACAAAGCTTTTGGTTATGAGGCTCAAAAGGATTTTACAAATGCTATAATGCTTATACAAACGAGTTTGCACGCTAGAGTACTTTTAAAAGTCTTGCTTTATTATGAATTAAAATTCAAAAGAAAAAGGACTTTTAAAAATGCTCCAAGAACGCTTGATTTAGACCTTTTGTATTTTTCACAAAAGGTTAAAAAAGATGATTGGTGCAAGGTGCCTCATATAGGGGTTAAAGAAAGGCTTAGTGTGATTTTACCTTTGGGTTTATTGGAAGGAAAAACAAATGGGACAGCTCATTTATACCTTTACCGTTGAAGATACAGATGAAATAATACCAAAAGTCAAAGAAGACTATGGGGATAAAGCTTTAATCATTACAAATAAACAAATCAGACCAAAAACTATTAATCGTCCAGCGATTTATGAAGTAATGGTTGCGATAGAAGAAAGCGATTATGAAGAGCATCTTAAAAAAACAGGTAAGCCTTTACCACCTAAAAAAGCTACTGGAACTAAGGTCGAACCTAAAAATGAAGCTAAAGAACTTAAAGAAGAAGATGAAGATGTGGTTTTGGATTTTTCAAATAAGGCAACACAGCCAAAACAAAGTGAGAGAAAATCTGGCTTGAGCGGTAATTTTCCAAAAAGTAAGATTAATCCAAGTCCAAATTTTGATGATTTTAAAGAAAGACTTTCAGAGGTGAGCAGTGAAATCAGCAAAGTTACAGGAACAGCTCTTCCAGTAGAACCAAACACTCCAAATTATGGTAAAAAAATAGAATCTTTTGAAAAACAAATCAACAAGCTTAGTGATAAAGTCAATTTACTTGTGGATATGATGTGGGACGATAAGTCTGAAGCTAGGAAAAATCTCATCATTCCGCCTGAATTTGCAAGCATTTATAAACAAGCTAAAGAAAGTGGTATGCTAGAAAGTCATTTAGAAGCCATTATGAAAGCAACCATTGAAAATATGCCTGCAGCTATGAAAACTAATAGTGAAGCTGTGCAGAGATATTTTCACTCTCTTTTACGTAATATCTTACCTTGTCGCATTGAGAGTGAGATAAAAAAACAAAAAATAATGATGCTCGTGGGTCCAACAGGAGTAGGAAAAACTACGACTTTGGCTAAACTTGCCTTTCGCTATGCTTATGGAGATAAGCGTTATAAAACAGGCATTATTACTCTTGATACTTATAGAATTGGTGCTGTAGAGCAACTTTTTCAATATGCAAAGATGATGAAACTTCCAATCATAGATAGCATAGAGCCAAGAGATTTAGATGAGGCGATAAAGAGTTTAAGTAATTGTGAGGTGATACTTGTGGATACCATAGGAAATTCGCAATATGATCAAAACAAACTTGCAAAAACTAAGGAATTTTTAACACATTCTAATGCTGAAATTGATGTGAATTTGGTGATTTCAGCTAATACCAAATATGAGGATTTAATGGAAATTTATAAGAATTTCTCTTTTTTGGGTATTGATACCTTGATCATTACTAAATTTGATGAAACCAAAGTTTTTGGTAATATTTTTTCACTCATTTATGAGGTGAATACTCCCCTAAGTTTTTTCTCCGTAGGACAAGAAGTTCCTGACGATATAGAAGCTGCAAACAGCGATTTTTTAGTTCGTTGTATCTTAGAGGGTTTTAATAAAGGAAAGAATAATGAATAATCAAGCGGATAAACTTCGCAATTTAATGAATCAAAATAAAGATAAAAAAGCAAAACATACTCATTTTATCGCTGTTACAAGTGGTAAAGGTGGTGTGGGTAAAAGCACAATCAGTGCGAATTTGGCAAATGTTTTAGCAGATAGTGGCTATAAGATAGGACTTTTTGATGCGGATATTGGTTTGGCAAATTTAGATGTGATTTTAAATGTGCGTATTCAAAAAAATCTTTTGCACGTGCTTAAAGGAGAGTGTTCTTTAGAGGATATACTCATTGAAGTTAAGCCTAATTTATGGTTGATTCCGGGTGAGAGTGGAGATGAAATTTTAAAATATAACGATAAAAATATTTATGAAAGATTTTTAAATCAAGCAAGCATTTTAGATGGGCTTGATTTTCTTATTATTGATACAGGAGCAGGAATTGGGGGAAATATTTTAAATTTCTTAGAAATGGCTGATGAGGTCTTAATTGTAACCGTTCCTGACCCAGCAGCTATAACTGATGCTTATGCGACTATAAAAACCACTTCAAAAACCAAAGAGAATTTATTGATGATTTTTAATATGGTTAAAAATGAAAGTGAAGCTTTAAAGGTGTTTGAAAATATTAAAAAAGTTGCAGATGCAAATATTAAAAATCCTTTAAATTTAGAATTTTTAGGGTATTTAAGTGCTTCAAAAGAAGTCAGTTCAAGCATTAAAAAAAGAACTCTATTTTCTGATGAACAAACTTTTTCAAGTGATGAGCTTAAAACCCTAGCTTCTAAGATTTTATATAGGTTGGAACAGAAAGTGCTTGATAATGTTTCAGAACGTAATTTTTCAAGTTTTTTTAGAAAAATTATAGAAAGATTTTAGCAATAAAGAAGAGATTATGAGACCAGAAAATTATGTAGCATTTTTTACCGTTTGTGGCTTTTTTATAGGGCTTTCTTTTAGTGTTGTGAGCATTGATGAAGCTTTTGATATTATTGTTTTTACGATTTTTATCACTTTTGCCTTTTATATTTTTGTGCATATTGCTATTATGAATTTTGTGGATTTGAAAAAGATTAGCGGACGTATTTTTGATAAAGAAGCGTATGAAAAAGTAAATAATAGTATGGTTAATGATTTAGCTATCCGTGAAAAGAAAATTGATTCTATTTTAGAAAAACTTAATGAAGAACGTGAAGAGCTTAAGAAAAATGAAACTAAAGAAAGACGACGTAGAAATGCCAGAAAAACAGCCGCCTAATGCCTACGCGCAAATGCTTAAAAAAGAGCAAGATGAA
>JAFLRU010000054.1 GCA_022511325.1 Campylobacter sp. | reverse complement strand
CTCCAGAATTTTTTATGCAAAGTTGTGAGAATTTAGCCCTAATTGGACTTAATAATCCAAAAGTGAAAATCGTGCTTGAAAAACCTTTAGGAAAAGATTTAAAATCTTTTAGGCAAATCAATGAAAAAATTGCAAAATACTATAAAGAACAACAAATTTATAGAATCGATCATTATTTAGGAAAAGAAAGCTTACAAAATCTTTTAATTTTGCGTTCTAATCCTGTTTTTATGTCTTTATGGGATAAAAAACACATTCAAAGTGTTCAAATCAGTGTTTTTGAAACCTTAGGAGTCGAGGCTAGAGGAGAATTTTATGATAAAACTGGGGCTTTAAGAGATATGGTTCAAAACCATCTTTTACAAATTCTTTCTTTAGTAGCAATGAAAATGCCTCAAAATTTAGACGCAAAATCCATAAGAGCGGCAAAATTAAAACTCTTAAAAAGTCTTAAACCTCTTGATAAAAATAAATTAAAAAGCCAAGTCATTCGTGCTCAATATGCTAAAAATTCGAAATTCAAAGCTTATTTAGAGGAGCAAAATATTCAAAAAAACAGCCAAACTGAAACCTATGTAGCTTTAAAGGTTGAAATTGATAATTCAATGTGGAAAGGAGTGCCGTTTTATCTAAGAACAGGCAAAAGAATGGCAAAACAATTTGCACAAATTGTGGTAATTTTTAAGGATAAAAGGCAAGAAAATTTTATAAACAAGCTCATCATTCGTTTGCAACCTGAAAATTTCATTACTCTTAGTTTAAAAACCAAAAAAGTCGGCAAGGGTATGGAGATTGAAGAAAAAAATCTCAATTTAGATTTTAGCTCTAATTCTTCAAAGTCGATGAAAGCCTATGAAAGATTAATTTTGGAAGTAATAGAAAAAAATCAAACCTCGTTCAATCATAAAGAAGAACTTGAAGCAGCTTGGCTTTTTGTTGAGCCCATTTTACAAAATTGGCAAGAACAAAAAAGCCCTTTATTTTACTATTCAGCCGGTAGTTTTGGACCTAAAGAGGCTTTAGAATTGATACAAAAAGATGACAATCAATGGTATGATGAAATTTAAAATATAATAAAATTGTGTAGTTTTGAAACATAATATCTTATATATTTTTAAAGAATTTAATCTGGTTTGATTAAAATATTGATTAATTTTAAAATTTGTATTAAACTCTATAATAATATTTTAGGATTTTTTAAATTTTTAAGGATTTAAATGGCATTTAATTTTTATGAATTTACTTCGAATAAAGAATGCGACAAAGCTTTAGTTAAAGAACTTTTGATTATAGCTCATAAAGAAATTCAAAGCAAAAATAATATTCATTTGGCATTTTCGGGGGGAAAATCTCCTATAAGTTTTTTTGAGCTTTTAAACGAGCAAGATTTAGCTTGGGAAAAAGTAAATATTTCTTTGGTTGATGAAAGGATAGTAGAAACCTCTCATAAAGATAGCAATACCGCTCTTTTACATCATTATCTTTTAAAAAATAAGGCTAAAAAAGCTCATTTTATCCCTTTGATTGAAAAAGCAGATTTATCTTATGAGCTTTTGCTTGATTTTGCAAAAAAACACTATAAACAACCTGATTTTGCAGTTTTAGGTATGGGAACTGATGGGCATACAGCTTCTTTGTTTGCAGATGCAAAAGAATTTCAATACAGCTTAGAATGCGAAGATGCTATTGTTCTTATAAATCCTAAAAACGCACCTTATTCAAGACTTTCTATGAGTTTTTCAGCTCTTTTTAAGTGCCAAAAGCTTTTTTTATTGATACAAGGTAAAGAAAAAAAAGAAATTTTTGATAAGGCAATTTTGGATAAAAAATTAAGCTTTCCTATTTCACATATAATTCACTCACAAAAGGTTCAATGCGATGTGTATTATTCAAGATAAAAATTTATATCCAAGATTATTAGCTGATATTGGAGGGACTAATGCTAGATTTGCTTTAGAAAACTCAAAAGACAAGATAGAAAATATTGAAGTTTTAGCTTGCAAAGATTATGATAGCATTGTAGATGCTGTTCGTGCTTATCTTGGTAAAGTGGGTAATCCTAGTATAAAATTTGGAGCATTTGCGATTGCAAATCCTGTTGTTGGCGACTTTGTGCAAATGACAAATCATCACTGGGCTTTTTCCATAGAAACCACAAAACAAGCTTTAAATTTAGATGTTTTAATCCTAATCAATGACTTTACTGCTCAAGCTTATGCTATTACAAAAATGGATTCAAAAGATTTAGTCCAAATTGGAGGGAGTCATTGCGAAAATTTTACTCCTAAAGCTGTTTTAGGTCCGGGAACCGGTTTAGGTGTGAGTGCTCTTATACCAAAAAATGATGGAAACTATATCGCTTTAGCTTCAGAGGGCGGGCATACAAGTTTCTCACCTTTTGATGATACGGAAGTAATGATTTGGCAATATGCTAGAAAAAAATTTGGACATATTTCTGCTGAGAGGTTTTTAAGTGGTAGCGGACTTGTGTTAATTCACGAAGCTTTATCTCATAAAGAGGGGATTAAAAATCCTAAAACAACTCCTCAAATGATTAGCGAGCAAGCTTTAAGTGGGAAATTTCCTTTAGCTCGTTTAACCTTAGATATTTTTTGTGCAATGCTTGGAACTTTTTCAGCGAATTTGGCATTAACTTTAGGAGCTAGAGGAGGAGTTTATTTATGTGGGGGTATTATTCCAAGATTTATTGAGTATTTTAAAAATTCTCCTTTTAGAGCACGTTTTGAGGATAAAGGTAGATTTTATGCTTATTTGGCTGCAATTCCTGTTTATGTTGTTTTAGCTAAATATCCTGGAATTAGCGGGGCGGCTATAGCTTTAGATCATTATCTAGAAGAAAAACAAAACGAGGAAAAAAATTGAAATCTTTAAAGCTATTGAATTCTTATAAAAATTTGGAAAAACATTTTTCTAAGTTTAAAAATCTCCATATGAAAGATATGTTTAAAAATGATCCACAAAGAGCTTATAGATATTTTGTTCAAATGGGTGGTATAAGACTTGATTATTCTAAAAATCGCATAAATGACGAAACTTTAGAAATCTTAATGGCTTTGGCAAGGGAATGTGAGCTTAAAGAAAAAATTTTTGCAATGTTTAGAGGTGATAAAATCAATACTACCGAAAAACGTCCTGTTTTACATACTGCATTGAGAAATAAAAGTTCAAATTCTATCATAGTTGATGGAAAAGATATTATGCAAGATGTTAAAAAAGTCTTAACCAAAATGGAAGAATTTTCTAATGCAATAAGAAGCGGTGCTTGGCTAGGATACACCAATCAAATCATCACCGATATTGTCAATATAGGCATAGGTGGTTCAGATCTTGGGGCTTTAATGGTTTGTAAAGCTTTGAAAAATTTTGCTCACCCACGCTTAAATATGTATTTTGTTTCTAATGTAGATGGGGTTCAACTGCAAGGAGTCTTAGAAAAAATCCACCCCGAAACAACTCTTTTTATTGTAGCTTCAAAAACTTTTTCAACTCAAGAAACCCTAACTAATGCTTTTACAGCTAGGAAATGGTTTTTAAATCACGCTTTAAATGAGGCTTTTATTGCTAAACATTTTGTTGCTGTTTCTACAAATAAAGAAGCAGTGAAAGCGTTTGGAATCAATGAAGATAATATGTTTGAATTTTGGAATTGGGTTGGGGGGCGTTATAGTCTTTGGTCTTCTATAGGTCTTTCAATTATGATTTATTTAGGAAAAGAAAATTTTGCTTCTTTACTTGAGGGAGCTTATTTAATGGATCAACATTTTTACAATGAAGATTTTGAAAATAATTTACCTGTGATTTTAGCACTTCTTGGAATTTGGTATATTAATTTTTTTGATTCAGGAAGTCATTTAATAATGCCTTATGATCAGCATCTTAGATATTTTCCTAAATTCATTCAGCAGCTTGATATGGAAAGTAATGGCAAACAAGTATGTCAAAATGGGCAAAAAGTTGAATATGATACCGGAGCCATCATTTGGGGAGATATGGGAATCAATGCTCAACACGCTTTTTTTCAGCTTTTGCATCAAGGAACGCATTTAAGTCCTATTGATTTGATTGTTTCTTTAAATAAAAAAGGAAATTTGCCCGGGCATCACGAAATTTTACTTAGCAATGTCTTTGCTCAAGCTGAGGCTTTTATGCGAGGAAAAAATTATGATGAGGTTTATGCAGAGTTAATCCAACAAGGATTAAACGAAGAAGAAGCTAAAAAACTCGCTCCTCACAAAGTCTTCACAGGAAATAGACCAAGTAATATTTTATTGATTGATGAAATCTGCCCTAAAAACATAGGTTCCTTAATCGCACTCTATGAACACAAAATTTTTGTTCAAGGAGTAATATGGAATATCAATAGTTTTGATCAATGGGGTGTAGAGCTGGGTAAAGAATTAGCTAAAAATATCTTAAATGAGCTTCAAGGAGGACAAAAACTTAAAAAACACGATAGTTCAACCGAACATCTTATAAAAATTTATAAGGAATTTAATTCAAATTAAAAGGAGAAAAAATGGAAAAAAGAAATTCTTTCGCTCTAGCAGTTTTAACAGCTTTGTTTTTTGCTATGGGTTTTATTACGGTATTAAATGATATTTTAATACCTCATTTGAAAATTATTTTTGACTTGAACTATTTTCAATCCGCTTTAGTTCAATTTTGCTTTTTTGGTGCCTATTTTATTACAGGTGGAATTTTTGGAAAAATTATCTCCAAAATAGGTTATCCTGCTGGAGTGGTTTTAGGCTTTATTTTAACAGCTTTTGGTTGTATTTTATTTTATCCTGCAGCTTCAACTGCATCTTATCCTATATTCTTAGGAGCTTTATTTGTGTTAGCTAGTGGAGTGGTTTTACTTCAAACAGCTGGAAATCCTTTTGTTACTTTACTTTCACCTGGAAAAGAAGCAAGCTCATTAACTCTAGTGCAAGCTTTTAACTCTTTAGGAACAACTTTAGGACCATTATTTGGTTCAGCATTTATACTATCAAGCACTGCAGAATTTATAAGCAAAGAGCAAGAAGCTCAATCTGTGCAAATACCTTATTTAGGAATTGCTGGGGTTTTAATTCTTTTAGCTGTTGTGGTATATTTATTAAAATTACCGGATGTAAGAAAAGTTGGTGAGGAAATCAGTGAAAAAAATCAAGACGGAAAAGAAAGTATTTTTCAGTATTCTCATCTTGTTTTAGGAGCGATAGCGATATTTTTCTATGTGGGAGCTGAAGTTTCTATAGGCTCTTTTTTAATCTTAACTATGAAAGAGGTAGCAGACATCGAAGAAGCTTTAGGAGCCAAATACATTGCTTTTTATTGGGGTGGTGCTATGGTCGGAAGATTTATAGGAAGTGCCATTATGGCTAAAATAAAACCAAATAAATGTTTAACTTTTAATTGTTTTATGGCAATTTTACTAACTTTAATTGCTATTTTGTTTGGTGGAGAAATAGCTATGGTTGCACTAATTGCAATAGGATTTTTTAACTCCATTATGTTTCCAACTATATTCTCTTTGGCAACCAAAAATTTAGGTAAATTTACAAGCGAAGCTTCAGGGCTTATTTGTATTGCTATAGTTGGTGGAGCTTTAGTTCCTCCTATTCAAGGTTTTATGGCAGACCACACAAGTCTTATTTTATCTTTTGTTATTCCTATGTTGTGCTATTTTTACATAGCATTTTTTGCTTTAATAGGTTTTAGAACAAAATAATAACTTTAGTAGCAAAGTAAAATCAAACTTTGCTACTTCAAATCACTAAAATTCAAGCCTAATAATTTTTTGAAATTTTGATTCAATTTAGAATATTTGTATTAAAATTTAAGTATTTAAAAAGCTTTGTAATGTTTGAGAGTGAAAAAAATCACCCTCAAATTAAACAGCACAAAGCTTAATTTTGTGTTGTTTGTTCGCTTTTTGCTGCACCATCTTTATAAGGGCAAGCAAGAGCATAAGAAGTTAAAGCATAAAATGCAAGAAACAAAACAAAAGCAACTTTTTTCATTGTTTATCCTTTTGATTATTTAAGTTTTTAATAATCAATACTAATAATTCTTCACAAACAAAAAGTAAATTCATCAAAAAATCAAAATTAATTTGGTTTTTTACACTATAATTTTGAGAAAAAATTTATTTCAAGGTTTTTGTAATGTTTAGTTCTTTTTTTCTTTCTAAAAAATGGGCTATATGGGCTTATTTAGGACTTTTTTTACTTTTATCTTTTTTGTATTTACAAACCAGTCTTAGCGTGGCAGTAAATGAGTGGTATAAAGATTTTTACAATGTTTTACAAAAGCCTCAAATTACGGATTCAAATTCTACTTTAAGTCAAATTGATGAAACTCAAAGTGCAAAATTTAAAGAAGAAGCTAATAATATCGCTAAAGAAAACTTAGAAAAAGCAAATTTTCTTAATAAATCCTCTTTATATTATTATCAATTTTTAGTTCAAAACTTCTTTGGCACCAAAAGTATAGGCGTTAAAGAATATTATGGCATTAAAGATTTTTACTCTTTAATTGCCGTATTTTTGTGTATTGCAATCCCTTATGTTCTCATTGCAACCATTAATATTTATTTTGCAAGCGTATATGCGTTTAAATGGCGTGAGGCAATGACTTTTGAGTATTTAAAATTTTGGAAACTTAAAGACAATAACATAGAAGGAAGTTCTCAAAGAATTCAAGAAGATACTTATAATTTTTCTAAAATTTTGGAAAGTTTGGGACTTTCTTTTATCAAGGCTTTAATGGTTTTAATTGCTTTTATCCCTATTCTTTGGAATTTAAGTGATTCTATCTCGCAGTCCTTATTTAAGGAGCTTGATTCAAATTCTCTTTTTTATCCTCTTAAAGATGTGGAGGGTTTGCTCGTTTATGTCGCATTTTTCATTTCTTTGGGGGGATTAATCATTTCTTGGTTTGTTGGCATTAAACTGCCCGGACTTGAATATAACAATCAAAAAGCTGAAGCCGCATTTAGAAAAGAGCTTGTTTTTGCAGAGGATAATCGCAAAGACTATGCAAAGACTGAAACAATGTTTGAACTTTTTACAGGACTTAAATTTAATTATAAAAGACTTTTTTTACACTATGGATATTTTAATATTTGGCTTATTTTATTTGAACAAATGATAGTCATTGTTCCATTTTTGGTAATGGCGCCTAGTCTTTTTAGCGGTATAATAGGACTTGGAATCGTAATGCAAATTAACAATGCCTTTGATCAAGTGCGTTCTTCTTTTAGTGTTTTTATCACAAATTGGACAACTATAACACAGCTTAGAAGTATATACAAACGTTTGAGTGAATTTGAAAAAAATATTTATGAGAAAGATTAGTATAGAAAAAATTTGTTATATATAATTTTTGCTTGAATTTTAATATTACAAAAAGCCCAAAACTCCGTTATTTCATAAAGAGAATATTGAAAAATTCTATATTTAAAAATTTGTATTCATTTTTTTTTTTTTTGATATAATAAAAATTTATAAAGCTTTAAGATTTGTGAATTTCACACTCACTTCACTTAAGCTTAATAGAATGTATTTTTCAAAATTTTAAGGAGAAATTCACAAATGAAAAAAGTTCTCATCGGCACAGCGATTTTAATCAATCTCGTATTTGCTGAAAATTTAATCAACCCCCTTCCTCAATCCATACCCTACGATAAAGCCAAAGCC
>JAFLRU010000053.1 GCA_022511325.1 Campylobacter sp. | reverse complement strand
GGGTTAAGCTTGATAATTCCTTAGAATACTATACTCAAGCTTTTACTCAAAGCTCAAAGCAAAAAGATAGTTTTGGTTTGGGACTTCATATTGTGGATACGATTTTAAAATCTCACGGAATGAAACTTGATTATACTTATGAAGAGGGTGTGAATTTGTTTTATTTTAGGGATTTAAAAAATGTGATGATTAAAGATTAAGCCTATTTTATTAAGTTTTATCATACTTAAAATATATGGATAACTTAGTCTAAGGTTTTTAGGCAACATAGTGAAAATCTATAGTCATAAATTAAGGAATTTAACTCAATAAAAGCCCTAAAATAGGGCCTTTTATTAAATAGCACTTAAAAGCTCGCTAAGCATAGACTCTTTTTGAATCGGCTGTTGGGCTTTTAAAGAAAATTCATCTGCATTTTGTCTAAAGCGATAAGCATAGATATTAGACATACTTGCATAAGGACTTTCAAAGGACTGGTTCGAGTTGGAACTCCTAGAACTTTGACTTTGTGAATCAAACTCACTTTGAGATTCTTGATTCTCTGTAGATGAAGAAACAGCCATTGTTCCATTTGTTTTGCTAAGCTTACTTTGGCTTAATTCACTTTGAAATTCCTCATCTCCTTGAGCCGAATTCAAAGCTTCTAAAAAATCAAAAGAAGTATCTTCAAGCTGAACTTCTTTATCAACTTTCTTAAAGCTTTGAGTCAAAGCATCATACTCGTAAGAGCTTAGAGTGCTTATCTTGTAATTTTGCATAATCTCTCCTTTTCAAAATATATGCAAAAAATTACAAGCAAAAAGTGTTCCTTTAATCTCCGTGAGTAGGCAAATGCTCTACATCAAGTTCGTTATTTTTGATAAATTCTTCTTTAGCTTTTTTGCAGTTTTCATCACGCAATTTTCTATAATCATTGCGAATAGCAATTTCCTTTTCACTCAAAGCTCTATCCTCTAAAAAACTGATATGAAAATAGGTATCATCAGGTTTTGAATACGCTTTGTAAAAATCCACATAATCAAAATAATCCTTGCCATTATCAAACTCTACAACTTCTTCAATATAAATTGTAGGTCCAAAACCTTTATGATTTTGAGTAGAATGTCCAAAACCAGCACTGTATTGAATTCTAAATTTAGCCATTATTTTCTCCTAAAAATTCTTCATAACTTCCGCGAAAGTCTAAAAGCTCACCCTCTTTTAAATACCAAATGCGGTTAGCAAAAGAGCTTATGAGCTCTCTATCGTGGCTGATACAAAGTGCCACACCTTTGAAACTATACAAAGCTTCACCTAGAGCAATGATACTTTCAAGGTCAAGGTGATTATCAGGTTCATCTAAAAGCAAGAAATTAGGACGTTCAAGCATAAGTTTTGAAAGCATTAGTCTGTGCTTTTCTCCCCCGCTTAAACTCGCTGCTGTTTTTTCTTGTTCTAAACCACTAAATAACATTCTACCTAAACATTTACGAATTTCATCTAAATCTTTAAAATTTTCACTCATAAGCCACTCATAAAGTTTCAAATTTTCACAAATTTGATTGCTTGTATCTTGAGGAAAATATCCAAGCTCTATGGTTGCACCCAAGTGCAAATTTCCATTATCTGGCTTTAATTCTCCTGCGATGATTTTAGCTAAAGTGCTTTTTCCTGCTCCATTTGCACCAATTAGTGCGATTTTATCATTCTTTTCGATTTTAAGTTCAAGCTTTGAAAATAAGCTGTGTTCATAGGCTTTAGAGATACCTTTTAACTCCAAAATTTCATTGCCTATATCTCTTTTGGTTCTAAAAACTATGCTAGGATCTCTTCTGCTTGAAATTTTTATTTCGCTAAGTTCGAGCTTTTCTAAGGCTTTGGCTCTGCTTGTGGCTTGTTTCGCTTTGGCTGCATTTGCACTAAAACGGCGTATGAAATTTTCTAGTTCCTCTCTTTCTTTTAAGGTTTTTTCGCGTTTGAGTTCGGCTTGCTTGCTAAGCAAAGTTGAAGCCATATACCAATCATCATAATTTCCTGCAAAATCACGAATTTGTTTAAAATCTACATCTAAAATTCTTGTGCAAATGCGGTTTAAAAAATGTCTGTCGTGGCTTATGACAACAAGGGTTCCTTCGTGCCTTAAAAGTTCATTTTCAAGCCAAGAAATCGCTTCTAAATCAAGATTATTTGTTGGTTCATCTAAAAACAACACATCTGCACCTAAAAATAAAACCCTAGCTAATAAAACCTTAAATTTATCCGCACTCTGTAGGGTGCTCATCAAGGCGTTTATATCTTTTATTTTTAAAGCACTAAGGATTTTTTCACAACGAAGCTCACAATCATAGTTTGGATCCTCTTCAGCACTGATAAGCTCAAGCTCGCTCAAACGCTCATTAATTGCGTCGGTGAAATCCTCACTTTGATAAAGCTTTTCTTTTTCTTTAAGAGCCTCAAAAAGTCTTTGATTTGCAGACATTACAGCATCTTTAATGGTATAATTTTCAAAAGCAAATTGATCTTGGCTTAAAACAGCTATCCTAAGTCCCTCATCAAAGATAACTTCTCCGCTACTTGCTTCAAGCTCGTTTGAAAGGATTTTCAAAAAAGTGGATTTTCCTGCTCCATTTGCACCAATAAGTCCATATCTTTGACCACGACTTAGCTTTAAATTCACATTTTCAAACAAAAGTTGATTTGCAAAACGCATAGTCAAATTTTTTACTTCAACCATAATTTTCCTTGAAATTTTTAGGTATTTTAGCAAAAAATAAAAAATATGTGTTTTTTTACAAAATTTATTAAAGTTAATATTGATTAAAATTTTTTTGGAATGTTTTTTGCTTGTTGGTTATTAGAATTCATAAATTAAAGGAATAAAAATGCAGGTTAATGAAACAAATTCTAAAAATCAAGCTTTATTTCAAACAAATAAAAGCAAACAAGAGCAAACGAGCAACGAGGAGTTTCAAGCTTATTTAAATGAAGCAGAAAAAGTGGAGCAAGAAAAGCAGCAATGGGAATTTAGCGAAGAGGAAATGAATCTTTCAAATGTCTTAAAAGATTTTCAAACTTATGCCACAAACAAGTCCATACAAGATAAGAAAAAACAAAATGAAGCCACTTTGCTTAACAAGCTTTTTGCTATGATTGATTCACAAAATGGTAAGCTTTAAGAACTTTTAAACATTCTTAAATAAATTTTGTAAATTTTTAAAGGCTTCTTCATTGTTTTGAGTTGTTTTTGCGGAAGAAAGCTCAATAAGCTCGATTTCATAGGAGCTTAGCATAGTTGCAAGACGTATATTAATGCCGCTTTTGCCAATGGCTTTGCTCTTTTGATCACTGCTTAAACTCACTAGGGCTTTTTTACCCTCAATTTTAACAGAATTCACAATAGCAGGAGCTAAAGCTCTTGCGACAAGAAGTTCAGGCTCGCTTGAATACTCTATGCAATCGATATTTTCATTGTGAAGTTCTTTGCCCACAGCATTGATTCTTACACCTTTAACTCCAACCGTAGCTCCTACAGGATCGATATTTTCAGAATTAGCCATTAAAACAATCTTAGCCCTTTCGCCCGGAATTCTTGCACATTTTACAACACTTACAAGTTTATCTTTAATTTCTGGAACTTCAGCTTCTAAAAGACATTCTAAAAATTTTGGACTTGTTCTTGAAAGCTCAATCTTAATGCCCTTATCCATATAAACACTGCGAATGACAGCTTTAATCACATCTCCAACCTTGAATTTTTCCCCTTTAATGCGATTTTTTCTAGGTAAAAAAGCTCTAAGTTCATCAATTTCTATGTAAGTATTTTCCTCATTATCCACACGCACAACGGTTCCAAAAACCATTCGCCCAACTTTATTTTTATATTTGTCAAAAATCGTTTGTTCTAAAAGCTTTTGTATATGGTATTCAAGCTCTTTATGTAAAGCATTTACCGCAGTTCTTCCCAAATTTTCTAAAGAACATTCATAAGTTAATTCATCGCCAATTTCAATATCTGAGGCTTCTTTAACCGCTTTGCTTAAAGTGATGAAACTTTCACTATTTTGTTTAGCTCTTTCATCATCATCAGCCACAACGCTGATTTTTTGGTAAAGATTTAGGCTTTTTGGTTCAACAAAAAATTCATATTCTTGTCCATAAATTCGCTTTGCAGTGTTGATTAAAGCGACAGAAACTTTTTCTTTTACATTTTCTAAATCCAAATTTTTTTCATTAGCGATAGCCTCTATAATGTCTGCTATTTTTTCCATAATCTTGATGCCTTTTGGGAATTTTTGTTTAAAGAAGATTTAAATTATAGCAAAAATAAGTTTAATTAAAAGTAAAATTTGCTAAGATTATAGATTTAAAAAAGTCAAGGATAGGATATGGACTTAAAATTAGCAAGAAATTTAATCAATGAAAAGCCTAAAGCCATAAGCTTAGAAAAGATAGAAGAAGCCGTTGAAAAAGAGGGGCAAAAGTTTTTTTATTTTGATAAAGAAAATTCACATAAACAGCTTATCGCCTTAGTTGAGCATTTTGAAAAAAAAGGCTTAAATGTTTATCACAGGGTTGTTAAATACGGACTTGATGAAAATGATTTCATCTATGAGGTGCATATTCTTTGAGTGCTAAAAAATTATTTATCCAAACCTTAGGTTGTGCGATGAATGTTAGAGACTCTGAACATATCATCGCAGAACTTACTGAAAAGGAGAATTACAGCTTAACTGAAGATATTAAGGAGGCTGATTTAATACTCATTAACACTTGTTCGGTGCGTGAAAAACCGGTGCATAAGCTTTTTTCAGAAGTAGGGGCTTTTAAAAAACTCAAAAAAGATGGAGCTAAAATCGGAGTTTGTGGCTGCACAGCTTCACATTTAGGAAGTGAAATTTTCAAAAAAGCTCCTTATGTGGATTTTGTTTTAGGAGCTAGAAATATCTCTAAAATCACACAAGCAGTTAAAACGCCAAAATTTTTAGGAGTGGATTTAAACTATGATGAAAGTGAATTTGCTTTTAAAGATTTTAGAAATAGTGTTTATAAATCTTATATCAATATCTCCATAGGTTGCGATAAACACTGCACTTACTGCATAGTTCCTCATACAAGAGGTGATGAAATTTCTATACCCTTTTCAATTGTCTTTAATGAAGCAAAAAAAGCTGTGAGTAAAGGGGCTAAAGAAATTTTTTTACTCGGACAAAATGTGAATAATTATGGAAAAAGATTTAAAAACGAGCATAAAAAAATGGATTTTTCAGACCTCTTAGAAGAACTAAGTCAAATTGAAGGTTTAGAAAGGATTCGTTTCACAAGCCCTCATCCTTTACATATGGACGACAAATTTTTACAGACTCTCACCCAAAATCCTAAAATTTGCAAATCCGTTCATATGCCTTTGCAAAGCGGTTCAAGCGAAATTTTAAAAAAAATGAAACGAGGCTATACTAAAGAATGGTATTTAGATAGAGCTTTAAAACTTCGCAGTCTTTGCAAGGATTTAAGCATTTCAACCGATATTATCGTTGCTTTTCCTGCAGAAAGTGAAAAAGATTTTGAAGAAACTATGGAAGTTATGGAAAAAGTGCGTTTTGAACAAATTTTCTCCTTTAAATACTCTAAAAGACCTCTTACAAAAGCAGCTTCAATGCCTCATCAAATCCCTGATGATATAGCTTCTGCGAGGCTTGAAACCTTACAAAACAGACATTATGAAATTTTAGATGAAATTGTTAAAAAACAAGAAAATAAAATTTTTGAAGTGCTTTTTGAGGAATTAAGAGCAAATGGCGAAGTAGCAGGACGCACAGACAATAATTTTTTAGTTCAAGTTAAAGGCAGTGAAGAGTTTTTAGGACAAATTAAAAAAGTTAAAATCACAAATGCAAAGCGTATGGTGCTTTATGGGGAAATCATTTAAATTTGCTTGTTTAACAAGACTTGTTTTCATTTTGCAATGGTTGATTTTTTTAACTTGTTTTAAGACTTATAGAGGGGATAAGGTTGATGAAAAACCTTATGTTGTGCTGTTTTGGCACGGACGTTTGGCTTTAATGCCTTTTGCCTTTAGGCATTTTAGATGTGGTAAAAAAAGGGCTTATGTGATGATTTCTCACCATAGAGATGGAGAGTATATAGCAAAAATTATTGAATTTTATGGTTTAGATTCTGTAAGGGGTAGCACTTCAAAGGGTGCAAGTAAGGCTTTGAAAGCTGCCTTTAAAGTCCTTGACAAAAATGACGATATTGTTATAACACCTGATGGACCAAGGGGACCATATAGGAGTATTTCAGATGGGGCGATTTTGCTTGCACATAAAAAAAATGTTAAAATAAGAATTTTAAATTATGAAGCAAGTCGTTTTTGGCAATTTAAAAGTTGGGATAAAATGATTTTGCCAAAGCCTTTTAGCAGAGTTGTTTATAGGCTTAGTGAGCCTATAGATGTTTCAAATTTAAGTAAAGATGAAGCAAAAGAAATTTTGCGAAAAGAATTTGAAAAAATAGAAGAAAGTGATGGTTTTTAAGGAATGTTGTCTTTTTTGAAAAAATTTGTGCCTAAACTTTTCGTCAGTATAATTTTGAAAGAAAATGAGAATTCTCTTAAAGCCGCAAGATATTTTAATGGCAGATTCACAAAGATTGTTAGAAAAAATTATGAGGATCCTAAAAAATTATTTGCTTACCTTCAACAAATTGAAAAAAAATACCTTAACTATCGTATATCTTTATTTTTAGATAGCGAGGAGCAGTGGCTTGTGCCAAGCTTAAACACGAGTGATTTTGAGAATTTTATCACAACAAAGGTAAGTGTTAAAAGCATAGTTTTAAACAATGCAAGGCTTTATACAGCAACTGAACATATAGATTATTTTGAAGGATTTTTTGAGGATAAAGGAGGGCTTGATTTTTTATTTTCACCTTTGGCTTTACTTTATTATTGTGTTCAAAAAGAAAAATTAGAAAATGATAAAATCGCACTTTGTGTTTATAAACACGCTAATAATCTTGCTTTAATGGCTTGCAAGGGAAAAGATATTTTAATTGGTGAGTTTAAAATTTTTGAAAGAGGAGTTGGCTTAGAATTAGATGGTTTTGATAAAACAAATGAGGAAATTATTAGTGATGATGACGAACCTATACAGCTAGAGCAAGAAACACAAGAACAAATACAATCCGAAGAACAAATGAATGAGGAGCAACCAAGCGAGGAAGAAGCTACTCAAGAAGTTGGGGAAAGTCAAGAAAGTGAAGAACAATTAGGCGAAGAACAAAATGAACAAACAGAAAGCGAAAATCTTAGCGAAGAACTAAGTAATGAATTTGGCAATGAATTTGACTTAGATAAAGAAGAAATAGGTTTTGATGATGTTGATAGCTTTAGTAATGATATGGAAATTTGTAATTATATCATTGCAAGCATACAGAAATTTTATAACGATACAAGATATGCAGGAGATTTTATAGATAAACTTTTAATATTTACAAATGAAGATATTAACCAAAGTGCTCTTGAATTTTTAGAGGATGAAATTTTTTTAACCCCACAAATTAAGTCTTTAAACACTTTGGATTTAATGATGGAACTTATGCAAGAGGAAGTTAAATGACTTATAGCTTTACTAGAATCAAAAAAAGACGCATTTTCAATCTTTTTGCTAAAATTTGGTTAGCTCTTTTTCTCTTTGCAATCGCTTTTATCGTAGGCATTGATACTCTTTATACTATAAAAATTAAATTCATACAAAGCTCTACAAATCAAAAAAAAGAAGAAATTGTAAGTATCGAAAAACAAACCGATCAAACTGATAAGCTTTA
>JAFLRU010000052.1 GCA_022511325.1 Campylobacter sp. | reverse complement strand
TATCTGTAACATTGCTTACATTCCAAGAATTAATGTTTTGATTAAAAGATAATGCCCACCGGACCATCTCTCTCATATTTGTAACTTTACTTGTATCCCAAGTCTCAATCCCACTAAAGTCTTCTCGTTCGCTTTTATAAAACAACTCACTCATATCCGTGATTTTGCTTGTATCAATCTCGCCAAGATTCACACTCAAATCCTTTACCAAAGCCTCTAATTACTCTCTAGTTTGTGGGTGGTATTTGTGCATTTAAACTTGCTCTTTAGCTTCCGCAAAACTTAGGCAAAGCCCTAAGCAAAGTATCAATGCAACTAGAATTTTCTTTGACATTTTCTGCTCCTTTTTAAAATCTTATTTTTCTAAAAAATTTTCTAAAATTTTAATTTGTTTTTCAACGCTTTTAACCGAACTAGAACCTTGACTTTGTTTAGAATTTAAAGAAACATTAAAATCCAAAATTTGCGAAGCTTTTTCATCAAAAATGGGATTAATCTTAGATAAATTTTTAAGCTCACTTATATCAACGCCTTGTTTTTCGGCCTCTGCTACAAGCTCGCCCACAATAAAATGTGCCTTTCTAAAAGGAATATTTTTTTCCCTTACCAAATAATCCGCCAAATCTGTAGCAAGTAAATGTCCTTTTTTACAAGCTTTAAGCATATTTTCCTTGTTAATTGTAAGTTCTTTAAGCATTGCATTTAAAATGATAAGACTATCTTTAGCATTCTTAATGCTATCAAAAACCCCTTCTTTGTCCTCTTGCATATCTTTATTATACGCTAAAGGCAGAGCTTTCATCGTAGTTAAAAGCGAAATCAAATTTCCATAAACGCGTCCTGTTTTTCCGCGTATAAGTTCGCACACATCTGGGTTTTTCTTTTGCGGCATAATCGAACTTCCTGTAGAAAAACTATCACTAAGCGTGATAAAAGCAAATTCAGAACTTGAAAAAAGGATAAGTTCCTCACAAAGCCTTGAAGTGTGTGTGAAAATCACAGCAATATTATAAAGTAAATCAAGGGCAAAATCCCTATCGCTAACGCCGTCCATTGCATTTGGCATTATATCCTTAAAGCCTAGCATTTTTGCACTCATTAAAGAATTTGTGGCATAACTTGTTCCAGCACAAGCACAAGAACCAAGTGGAGAAAAATCCGCCAAATCAAAACTTGCTTCCAAACGTTTAATATCTCTTAAAAACATAAAAGCATAAGCTAAAATATAAAAAGAAAAACTCACAATTTGAGCGTGTTGCAAATGTGTAAATGAAGGCATAAGGCTTGTTTTATGCTCTTTAGCGTGAATGAGTAAGGTTTTAATGAGCTCTTTAAGTAAAAACTGAAGCTCTTTGTTGCTTTGTCTGACAAAAAGTTTAAAATCTGTTGCAACTTGGTCATTTCTACTTCTTGCAGTGTGAAGCTTACCCCCAATTTCAGGACCTATAAGCTCACTCAAACGCTTTTCAATCGCCATATGAATGTCTTCATCTTTGATGTCAAAGACAAAACGATTTGATTTTATCTCTTCTTCAATTTCCCTAAGACCTTTAATGATAGCCTCAAGTTCATCTTTTCGAAGAATTTTACAGCTTTCAAGCATAGTCGCGTGAGCAATAGAACCCTCAATATCTTGTTTATAAAGGGTTTTATCAAAATGCAAACTTGCGTTAAATTCTTTTAAAAGTTCGTCGCTTCCACTACTAAAGCGTCCAGACCACATTGAATTTTTCATTATTTTCTCTCAAAATTCAAAGTTTAGGACCAAATTTACTATACTCAACGCCTTCTTTGACATCTTCATAACGTTTGAAATTTTCAACAAACATTTGTGCAAGTTTGGTTTTTGTTTGCTTGTATTCTTCTTTATTTGTCCAAGTGTTGATAGGATTTAAAAGCACACTATCGACTCCTTCTAAATTTTTAGGAATGGCTAAATCAAAAACATCAAAATTATCGAATTCGCATTTTTGTATGCTACCATCTAAAATCGCATTGATACAAGATCTTGTTGCTTTGATACTCATTCTTTTTCCTACGCCGTAGCTTCCACCGCTCCAACCTGTATTAACCAAATAAACATTAACGCCGTATTTATCAATCTTTTCACCTAATAATCTTGCATAAACAGTTGGATGAAGTGGCATAAAAGGCTCACCAAAACAAGCTGAAAAAGTTGCTTGAGGCTCAGTAATACCTCTTTCAGTTCCAGCTACCTTAGCCGTATAACCGCTTAAAAAATAATACATTGCTTGTTCTTTGCTTAGCTTACTTACAGGAGGTAAAATTCCAAAAGCATCAGCACTTAAAAAAATGATATTTTTAGGGTGTCCTGCTTTTAAACTTGGCTCGTGGTTTTCAATATGCTCTATAGGATAAGAAACTCTTGTATTTTCAGTTTTTGATCCATCAAAATAATCCACCTCACCACTTTCTTTCAAAACCACATTTTCCAAGAGAGCGTTTCTTTTAATCGCAGAGTAAATTTCAGGCTCGTGATTTGGGTCTAAATTGATAGTTTTTGCATAACAACCACCTTCAAAATTAAACACCCCATCATCATCCCAGCCGTGTTCATCATCTCCTATAAGTTTTCGTTTTGGGTCTGTTGAAAGCGTAGTTTTTCCAGTGCCACTTAGCCCAAAAAACAAAGCTACATCACCTTTTTCACCAACATTTGCACTACAATGCATTGAAAGCTTATTCTCAAGTGGTAACCAATAATTCATCATAGAAAAAATGCCTTTTTTCATCTCGCCACCATACCAAGTTCCACCGATTACTGCAATATTTTCTTCTATATTAAAAATTACAAAAACTTCTGAATTTAAACCATCTTTTTTATATTCATCATTCACACATTTACACGCATTATAAACCACAAAATCTGGTTTAAAATTTTCAAGTTCTTTTTCACTTGGACGAATGAACATATTTTTTACAAAATGTGCCTGCCAAGCAATTTCAGTTACAAAACGAACCGCTTTTTTACTTTTTGCAGATGCACCACAATACGCATCTTGTATATAAATATCCTTACCACTTAGCTCTTTTTGAGCCTTTTTTAAAAGCTTATTGAAAAGCTCTTTAGTAAGCGGACGATTAATTTTTCCCCACGCTATATATTTTTGTGAAGGATCTTGTTTAACAAAATACTTATCTTTAGGACTTCTGCCCGTAAAAATTCCCGTATCAACGCTACAAACTCCATCTGCTGTGCAAGAACCTTCTTTATTTTTATTTTCGTGTTCAAAAAGTTCATCATAACTTAGATTGTGAAAGACTTGCTTTACATTTTCTAAGCCTAAATTTTCAAAATTTTTCATTTTTATTTTCCTTATTTTTTATAAATTGCAACCACTTGTTCTTCGCTAATATTATCTCCAGTTTTAACGCAAAGTTCAGCAATTACGCCATCTCTTGGAGCATTCACTTCAATCTCCATTTTCATAGCCTCTAAAATCATCACAACTTGACCGGCTTTAACTTCATCTCCTTCATTGATATGAATTTTAAAAACATTTCCAGAAATTCCAGCTAAAATAGCCTCATCACTTGCATTTGTCGCTACTGCATTAGATTTTTCATCCTCGTTTATTTTTTTAACACTTTTGATATTAACATCTTTATCAAAGCCACTATGCACTTCAACGTGGTATTTGTTACCATTAACCGCAACGGTAAAGCGATTTTCATCTGCACTTATAGCCTTTGGCATTGTGCTAATCTTTCTAACATTAACTTTAGTTTGACCTTTAAGATAAGCTATGCCTTTTTCCTTACAAGCTGCAGCAATGAATAAATTTTCTTCATTGACTTCTATACCCTCTTTTTCAAGAATTTTTTGAGTGTAAGCAAGGCTTTTGGTTTCATCTTTATCTGCAAGATTGATTGCAGGTTCAGTGGTCGGCTCTAAATTTAACTGTTTTGAAGCAAGTTCTACGACTTTAGGATCAGGTTTTACAGGAGTTTTTCCAAAATAGCCTAAAACCATTCTTCCATAACCATCAGCAATTTTTTTCCACTCTCCAAACATAACATTGTTAAAAGCTTGTTGAAAATAAAACTGCGAAACAGGAGTTACGGAGGTTCCAAATCCGCCTTTTTCTACAACTTCACGCATTGCTTTAATCACTTGTGGAAATTTATCTAAGATATTATTATCTCTCATCATTTGGGTATTTGCTGTTAGAGCACCTCCAGGCATCGGAGAAAAAGGAATTAAAGGATTTACCATAGTTGCTTCTGGCGGTAAAAAATAATCTTTAAGGCAGTCTTTTAAAACTTCTTCATATTTTAAAATTTTGTCTTCTTCTAAGCCACCTAAATCATAATTTTTTCCCTTTAAAGCGTGCATCATTGTTAAAATATCAGGTTGAGAAGTCCCTCCACTTACAGGTGCAGCGGCTAAATCAATCCCATCAACTCCAGCTTCTAAAGCTGCAAGATAACACGCTATGCTTACTCCGGCTGTTTCGTGTGTATGAAGTCTTATATGGGTATCACTTGGAAGGTTTTTGCGAGCCATTTTAATGGTTTCGTAGATTTTATTAGGATTTGAAGTTCCGCTTGCATCTTTAAAGCAAACACTAGAAAAAGGAATTTCAGCCTTTAAAATATCTTTTAAAATTCTTTCATAAAAAGGCACATCGTGAGCACCTTTACAATTTGGCGGCAAATCCATAAGAGTAACGACAACTTCGTGTTTTAACCCGTGCTTTGTGATACATTCTCCGCTAAATTTAAGATTATTTACATCATTGAGTGCATCAAAATTGCGTATGGTTGTTGTGCCGTGCTTAGCAAAAAGTTTAGCGTGCAAATCAATGAGTTCTTTGCTTCCTGTATCTAAAGTAACAGTATTTACTCCTCTTGCTAAGGTTTGCAAATTAGCTTTTTTTCCAACGATAGCCCTAAATTTATCCATCATTAAAAAGGCATCTTCATTGAGATAGAAATACAGACTTTGAAAACGAGCTCCTCCTCCAAATTCAAAGTGGGTTATCCCTGCTTCTTTAGCAGCTTCAACCGCAGGAAAAAAATCTTCCATCAAAACTCTTGCCCCATAAACAGATTGAAAGCCGTCTCTAAAACTCGTATCCATTACATCTATAAATTTCTTAGCCATAAAATTTCCTTAGAAATATTTTTTATTAAGTATTATACAATGAAATTCATAACACTTAAGACAAAAAATTAATTTTTTCAATGTTTAATCACAATAAAGCAATTTAAAAATTTTAATGACTTTATAAATTCTAACTATACCAACATAATAATCACAACCGCCAAAGGTGAAATAAATCTTATAAAAATATACCAAAGCTCAAAATAAAATTTTTTACAATAAGGCTCAAATAATTTTTCTAGTTTTTGCTTGTCTATGATAAAACCTACAAAAATCGCTGTTAGAATACCTCCTATTGGCATAATAAGCTTACTTGAAAGGAAATCTAAAATTTCAAAAAAACTCTTTCCAAAAAAAGTAAAACTTTCACTTGTAGTGCTGATAAAAGATAAAATGCAACTCACTCCAAGCACATATACAACAATGCCTATTAAAATCAAAGCCTTTAAACGCGACATTTTAAAAGAATTAATCAAATAAAAAGTAAAAGGCTCTATCATAGAAATTGCTGAAGTTATCCCTGCAAAAATAAGTGAAACAAAAAACATTGTCGCAAGAATATAACCCATAATTCCAAGTTTGGCAAACAAAGTCGCTAAAGAAACAAAAATAAGTCCCGCACCTTGTTGAGAAGGGTCTGCTCCAAATTCAAAAATAAAAGTGAAAACCACAAGTCCCATTAAAAATCCGATGAATATGTTAATAAATATGATATTTAAACTGCTTGTAATGAAATTTGTCTTATCGGGCAAACTCGCAGAATAAGTCGTAATCGTCCCAACTCCCAAAGATAAACTAAAAAATGCAAGTCCTAAAGCCGATAAAACTGAATTGACATTAATCTTAGAAAAATCAGGAACAAATAAAAATTTCGCTGCCATAGAAAATCCATCCTTACTCATCGTAAATCCAAGCATTATAATGAGTAAAATAAATAAAAGTGGCATTATATAGATATTAAGCTTTTCTATGCCGTCTTTAATGCCTTTTGAAACAATATAAAAAACAAACAAAAACACCAAAGTAAAGCAAAGAAATTGTCCTGCAAAATCTTGGGTGCAAAAATTATCAAATTGAGCCTTACTAGAATCAAGATCCACAGGTAAATTTCCCATAACACTTAAAATAACATATTTTAAAATCCAACCTATCACCATACTATAAAAAGAGATGATTAAAACTCCGCCTATCATAGCAAAGCCTGCTAAAGACCAAGCTTTTTTGTGAGTGGGCGCAAGGGTTTTATAAGCATTTACAGGATCTTTTTCACTAAGTTTTCCTAAGCTTAACTCGGCAAGAAAGATTACAAAAGCCACACCTAAGGTTAAAACCAAATACAAAAGCACAAAAGCCGAGCCGCCATTTTCTCCTACTAAAGTTGGAAATTTCCACGCATTTCCAAGTCCTACTGCTGAACCTGCTACAGCCAAAATGAAACCGATTTTTGAAAATTTAGAGTTCAATTTTTATAACCTTTAATTTTTAATTGATATAAATTAAAGCAAAAATTTGTTTAAAATTCCATAGAAAAATGATAATTATTAATTAAAGTGTGAAAATTTGTAAATTTCAATAAAAATAAAGTTAAATTTAACTAGAATTTGCTTTGATTTTAAATCTTAAGTAGGGATACGCAAGCCGAACTGATTTAAAATGTAAAAATTTCCTTAAAGAAAGGTCTTACAATGAAAAAAATTGTTTTTTTATTAGTAGCTTTTACGGCTTTTGCTTTTGCTGGTGAGCAAGAAGTGATTGATGGCTGGATTAAAGCTTTCTCTGTTTTAGCAGCAGGAGTTGGACTTGGTGTTGCAGCACTTGGTGGTGCTATTGGTATGGGAAATACTGCAGCAGCGACTATAGCAGGAACTGCTAGAAATCCGGGTCTTGGTGCAAAATTAATGACAACAATGTTTATCGCTTTGGCGATGATTGAAGCACAAGTTATCTATGCACTTGTTATTGCATTGATAGCTCTTTATGCAAACCCTTTTCTATAATATTCAAAAAGCCTCTAAAATTTAGAGGCTCTCTTTTATGCGGTTATGGTGGAATTGGTAGACACGCCATCTTGAGGGGGTGGTGCGCTCCGCGTGTGCGAGTTCAAATCTCGCTAACCGCACCATAATAAATTTTAATCAACAGCTTAATAATTAATTTACTTATACCCTCAAATCGACATTATTATTTAACTTTATTTGTGAAAAGAGTTGATTAAATTCATTGTATGATTTATCATCATCAAATTTTGTTCCAAAAAGAAGTTCAAGTTGTTTTCTTGTATCAAAGCTATTTTCTAAAAGCTTTTTTAAAAGCTCGTTTTTTATATTATTATCTTTATAAGTTTCTTTGTTTTTGCTTTTTCCTTGTATGGGTTTAAAGTTTTCTTTTTCTTGTTTGTTTTGGGTTTGTGAAATTTCAGTATCTTTTATCATCATTTTATCACCCATAGCAATTTCATATTCTTTTACAAATTCATCGTGTCTTTGTTTAAAATCAAGGTATTTTTCTTTGAATTTATCTAAGCTTAAATCTTCTTCTAAGAGTTCTTTGAATTCATTTTGAAAATTTTGTGCTTTTTCTATAATATCTCTATCTAAATTAAAATCTTTAGCATAGGAAGTAAATTTTGCCATTTTGTCTATTTCTAATTCTAAATACCATTCTTTGTAATCCTCACCAAGATTTTTCAAAG
>JAFLRU010000051.1 GCA_022511325.1 Campylobacter sp. | reverse complement strand
ATTTTTAGCAATTTTTGAATTTATTTTAAAAGTTTTAAAAGTTGTTCTTTAAAATTTTCATTTAAGATTGAATTTTGTGTGAAAAAGGATAGATTGGGAATTTTGGTAGTTTTTGGACTAAGAATAAAATTTGTGCAAGTAAGCGGAGTTAAACCCCGCTTCAATTAAATTTTGCAAGTATTTTGCAAGGTAGATTCTAACATCCAAAGCATTTTTTCGTATTTTGCAATATTTTCTTGTGCAAAAGCTGCTGTAGTTGTATCTCCTGCCTTTTCTGACTCTTTATCAAGCTTTTTAAATTCGCTTAAAAGATATTCGTAATCTTTTTTGATGAGCTCTATAACTTCGGTTGCAGTGAAGCAATCTTTTGCAATCTTTGAAATTTTAGAAGTTTTAGTCAAAGTTGCTTCATCGACTATGGCTTTGCCTTTGAGTTGTAAAACTCTTTCAGCACAATCATCAAATAATTCTGCCATTTCGTCATAAGCTTTTTCTGTGTATTCGTGGATAGAAAAGAACTGAAGCCCTTTAACATTCCAGTGATAATTGTGAAATTTCACCCATAAGCTGTGAGCATCTGCTTGAAGCTGTAAAAGTTGTTTTGTAACTGACATTTTGTCTCCTTTTTTGAATTTTTTAGAATTATAGTATAATTATTCTTAAATAATAATAATTATTATTTGATAATTTTACTATAATATTTAAATTTTACTTAATTATACTACTTTTTTATGAATTTGTTT
This sequence comes from Campylobacter sp., assembly GCA_022511325.1. Taxonomy (GTDB): domain Bacteria; phylum Campylobacterota; class Campylobacteria; order Campylobacterales; family Campylobacteraceae; genus Campylobacter_D. The sequence continues at coordinate 7,224 of JAFLRU010000051.1, read as the reverse complement.
GAGTATCAAGTATTTTTTTTAAAATTAATTTCCCAATTTCTACACCGGGTTGGTCATAGGTATTAATCCCTAACATAATGCCACAAGTTGAAGTAAAAAGTTCATAATAATACATCAAATATCCTATATGCCAAGCATCAAGTTCATCAAGTTCGATTAAATCCACGCTTAAATTTTCAGCAATTAAGGCATTCATAGTCGCTTCACACTGGGCGTTTAAGAGCTTATGCAAACTTACTTTATTGCTTAAAGAATCTAAAAAATCAAAATGAATATCCGGGATTATAGGAGTTTTTTTATAATTTAAAACCTTTAAAAAAGTAATGGTTTTGTTTTTAGGTCCGTCCATAATGAGTTGTAAAAAACTATGTTGGTCTCTTGCACCAATAAGTGCAATAGGAGTTAAACCTATTCTTTTATAACCTTGTTTTTTACCTAAACTTTCAGCAATAAGCTGTATATACCACTCATTAAAACCCTTAAAAGCATCTCCGTAAGAAAAAAGCACATTAATGTTTGCATTTTTATGCGTGCAGTAATGATAAGCCTTTTGTAAAATCTCTTCTTTTTTTTGTATGAAAAAATCCTCAAAACACTGCTTAGCACCCTCTAAAAGAGCCTTAGCATTGTATCCACAAAAGCAAAGCGGCACTATGCCTACAGCTGAAAGCACACTAAAGCGTCCGCCAACATTGTTTGGGATAAAAAATGTTTTAACTCCTAGTTTTTCACCCTCTTTATGAAGCTTTGAATCCTTATCTGTAATAAAAACAAAATAGTCTTTAATCTTTAAAAATTCTATATCAAAATGAGCAATGATGAGCTTAAAAAGCGAAACCACTTCTATGGTGCTTCCTGTTTTTGAGGTGATAAGGAAAAGGCTTTCTTCAAGCTTGATTTTGCTTAAAATTTGGGCGAAGCTATACGAAGAAGTATTATCGAGTATGAAAAGTTCTCTGTCATTTTGTTTTTCATCAAAAAGTAAAGCTTTCAAAGCTTTTACTCCACAACTTGAGCCGCCCATTCCTACCAAAATAATATTTTTGATATGGTCTTTATCTTTGATAAATTCTAAACTTTCATCGATAAGTTCTAAACTCGTATGGATAAGATGATAATACCCCACATCTCCGCTGCTTAACTCATCATTCATTCGTTTTGCGTAAGAGGATATGAGTTTTAAATTCGTTGTTTTAAAAAATAGAGTGTTTTTTAACATAAATTTTTCTTGTAAAAATAATTTGTCGCTTCTACAAAGCCCTCTACACTTCCGCAATCAAAGCGTTTGCCTTGAAATTTATAGGCTAAAACCATATTATTTGTTGCTTGAGTTAAAAGTGCATCAGTGAGTTGAATTTCGCCATTTTTACCCGCTTTTGTATTTTCTAAAATCCCAAAAATATCAGGAGTTAAAATATATCTTCCTATGATGGCAAGATTACTTGGAGCTTCTTTAGGACTTGGTTTTTCAATCATAGAATGCACCATAATCAAATCTTCTTCAACAAAATTTCCGCTAATCACCCCATAGTTTGAAACCTGGCTTTTAGGAACTTCCATAACTGCAATAATGGTGCAACGATATTTTTCATAAATCTTAACCATTTGAGCCATAACATTTATGCCCTCTTCATTAATGCATAAATCATCTGCTAAAATCACGCCAAAGGCTTCATCTGAAGTTAACGGACGCCCTTTTAAAACAGCATCTCCTAAACCCTTCATCTCATTTTGTCTTGTGAAAGTAAAGGTGCAACGATGAATTAAAGAGCGAATTTCACTAAGTAAATGCTCTTTTTTTGTGCCTGAAATTTGATGTTCAAGTTCATAAGAAATATCAAAATAATCCTCCAACGCTCTTTTTCCACGTCCGGTTACAAAGCCCATATTATCCATTCCAGCTTCTAAAGCTTCATCGACTCCATAATGAATCAAAGGTTTTGTAAGAATAGGTAGCATCTCTTTTGGGAGAGTTTTTGTTGCGGGTAAAAACCTCGTTCCATATCCTGCCGCAGGAAAAATACAAGTTTGAAGCATTGAATATCCTTAAAACTAAAGTTTGATATAGGCAGAATTTTAAACTAAATATTGTATTTTGTCAAATTCTTAGCTTTATTCTGCATATATCAAAAGGCTAAATTCGCTCAAGACTTTCCCTCTCCTTTTGCAAGATTTACAATGGTTTGAACGATATGAGAATCTTCAAGCGTAGAAATATCTTGTTTAATTTCCTCACCTCTTGCAATGGTTCTTAAAATTCTACGCATAATTTTACCGCTTCTAGTTTTTGGCAAACCCGGAGTATAAAGAATTCTTTCAATCTTAGCAATGGGACCGATTTCAGTTCTTAAAATATCATTAAGCTCTTTTAAGGTTTCAATAGAATCGCCTAAATTACAAGAAGAATTTGGATTTAAAACCACAAAGGCAAATAAAATTTCACCCTTTATGCTATCCTCTACGCCAACAACTGCAGATTCTGCTACGCTTGGGTGTTTTGCAATAGCAGCTTCAATTTCGGCTGTGCCTATTCTATGTCCTGCAACATTGACAACATCATCAGTGCGTCCTGTGATGGTAATATAGCCATTTTCATCATAAAATGCACCATCTCCGCTAAAATATACAGGTTTTCCGTTTTGTTTAACTTGAGAAAAATAACTTTCTATATAACGTTTTTCATCACCCCAAATTCCTCTAAGCATTGAAGGCCAAGGTTTTACAATGCAAAGCAAGCCATCTTCGCCTACTTCTTTGATATTACCCTCCTCATCAACAATTTGTGCGAAAATTCCCGGTAGTGGTAAGGTTGCACTTCCGGGTTTTAAAGGTGTAGCTCCCGGAAGCGGAGTAATCATATGCCCACCTGTTTCAGTTTGCCACCAAGTATCAACAATGGGTGCTTTTTTATTTCCTACGCTTTCATAAAACCAACTCCAAGCACTAGGATTGATAGGCTCACCCACACTTCCTAAAATTTCAAGACTTCCTAAATCATATTTTTTAGGTTCATCTGGGGAATCAGCGTGAAGCATACGAATGGCTGTTGGAGAGGTGTAAAATTTGCTGATTTGAAACTCCTCTATCATTCTCCACCATCTGCCTGAGTTTGGATAGGTTGGTGTTCCCTCATAAATGAGTGTTGTTGCACCACAAGCAAGAGGTCCATATATACAATAAGTATGCCCTGTAATCCAACCTACATCAGCACTACACCAGTAATTATCCATATCTTTAATATCAAATACCCATTCCATAGTCATTTGAGCCCAAAGTATATAACCCGCACTTGAATGCATTACACCTTTTGGCTTACCAGTAGAACCTGAAGTGTAGAGTAAGAAAAGCAAATCCTCACTATTCATAATCTCTGGTTCGCATTTATAAGACTCATTTTTAACAAGTTCGTTGTAGATGTAATCCCTACCGCGTTCATAGTGGATTGGCTCTTTATTGCGTATTACAATCAAAACTTTTTCTACGCATTCGCAACCTTTTTGTAAAGCTTCATCTACTGCAGGTTTTAGCATATAAGGTTTGCCGCGTCTAAAGGCTCCATCAGCAGTTACGACAAGCTTAGCTTGTGCATCAATGATTCTATCTCTTAAGGCTTCGGGTGAAAATCCTCCAAAAACAACACTATGAATGGCTCCAATTCTTGCACACGCAAGCATTATAATCGCAGTTTCTGGAATCATAGGCATATAAATAACAACTCTATCCCCTTTTTTTATGCCGAAATTTTTTAGTAAATTTGCTGCTTTACAAACCTCGTGTAAAAGTCTGCGATAAGTATAAACTTCAAAATCTCCCATTTCTCCTTCAAACATTATGGCTACTTTGTTTTTACGCGTTTTCATATGGCGGTCTAAACATTGATAGCTCACATTTAAAGTCCCTCCTTCAAACCATTTGTAAAAAGGAGCATTATCTTCATTTAAAACTCTAGAAAAAGGTGAAAACCAAGTGATTTTTTCAAGAGCTTTCTTTTTCCAAAATTCCTCGAAATTCTCCTCCGCTTCATTTCGTAAATCATAATATTCACAGATATTTTTAATACGAGCATTTCGTGAAAGTTCTTTATTGGGCTTAAAAAGATTTTGATTTTTGTGTTGCATGTTTCACTCCTTATATAAAATATTTTTTAAATATTCGTTTTTATAATTATATTAAAATTTATATATTTGATATGATAAATAATGATTTATTAAGAAAATTTTAAAATAAATGTTAAGTTTGGTAATGTTTTAAGAATATTTATAACTTAGAAAAAGATTTTTATAGATAAAATTGAAGTTTTTTCTTTAAATTTGTTTAAAATTTGCATTTTAAAAACTTGTTTGAAAGTTAAGAAAAATTTTCTCCTCCAAATTTAAGCAAGGCACTTCCCCAAGTAAAACCACCACCAAAGGCATCAAGTAAGATTAAATTTCCTTGTTTAAGTCTGCCATCTTCATAAGCTTCATTCATCGCCATAGGAATTGAAGCGGCTGAAGTGTTTCCGAATTTTTGTATAGTAATCACGCATTTTTCATCGCTTAACTTAAGTTTTTCTTGCACAGCTTTGATGATACGAAGATTTGCTTGGTGTGGGATAAAAAGATCAATTTCATTTGAGCTTATATTATTTTTTTTTAAAAGTTCTACCACATCATTACATAGGGTATTAACAGCGATTTTAAAGACTTCATTTCCTTTCATTTTCATTGCAAGAGGTTCGCAAAGACTTGATTTAGCGGAGCGTTTAGTCATTAAAAGCTCTCCAAATTCGCCATTACTTGCTGTATGCACATCTATAATAGGATTTTGAGTATCAAGACTTACAACTCCCGCTCCTGCTCCGTCTCCAAAAAGTATGCAAATACTTCTATCGGTATAGTCCATAATCGAACTTACCTTTTCGCTGCCAACAATTAAAACATTTTTTTTAGCACCGCTTTCTACAAGGGCTTTAGAAACCTCAAGCAAATAAATAAAACCTGAACAAGCTGCTGAAATATCAAAAGCTGTGATATTTGTTAAACCCAAATTTGCAGCAATTTTACAAGCTGTTGAAGGCATAGTAAAATAATCAGGGCTAAGAGTTGCTACAACAATAGCATCAATATCTTTAGGAGTTAAATTCGCTCTTTGAATGGCTTTAATTGCGGCTTTAGTTCCAAGGTCGCTGCTTAATTCATAATCCTCTGCAATTCTTCTTTCTTTAATGCCTGTGCGACGTACTATCCATTCATCATTTGTATCAATGAATTTTTCAAAGTCTTTATTGCTTAAAATTTTTTGAGGAATATAAGAAGCTATGCTTTTAAGAGAAGCTTTGAGTGTAGAATTTTTCGAGTTCATTTTCTATAACTTCATTGATTTGAGATTGAGAAAAATTTATAGCTTGAAAAATGGCATTTTTAATAGCTTTTGAATCGCTTTTGCCATGAGATATAATCACACAGTCTTTAATACCAAGTAAAGGTGCTCCACCATATTCTCGCCAATCCATATGTTTTTTAAGTTCGTAAAAACAAGACTTAAGAAGAGTTGCTCCGATCTTTGGAAGTAAAAAGGATTGATTGATTTCATCTTTTAAGATTTTAAAAATAGCGGTCGCAACTCCTTCACAAGATTTTAATATAATATTGCCACTAAAACCATCACATACTAATACATCAATATTTCCATTAAAAATATCTCTACCTTCAGCATTTCCTATGAAATTTGGAAGTTTTTTCATTAGTTGATGAGTTTCTTTAGTAAGCTCATTGCCCTTGCAATCTTCTTCCCCGTTTGAAAGAAGGGCTAATCTAGGCTTTGTTATTTTCATTATCTCTTTCGCGTAAGTTTCCCCCATAATTGCAAATTGAAACAAATTTTCACTTTTGCAATCCGTATTTGCACCTACATCTAAAAGTAAAGTTTTGCCTGAAATATTTGGCATTAAAGTTGCAATTGCGGGTCTTGAAACATTTTTAAGCCTACCAAGTCTTAGAGTAGCTAAGGACATACTTGCTCCACTATGTCCTGCTGAAACTACCGCTTTAGCTTTACCATTTTTAACAAGCTCTATAGCTTTATAAATCGTTGTTTCTTTGCGTTTTAAAGCATCAGTAGCATTTTCATTCATAGAAAAAACTTCTTTAGCTTCCTCGTATTCAATGTATTGTTCTAAATGCTTTGGAATTTGATTTTGAAAAAGTTTAGAATTTCCTACCAAAATAGCCTTAAAAGGTTTTTGGTTCAGAGCTTCTATGACACCTTCTATAATAGGTTTTTCTCCAAAGTCTCCTCCCATTGCATCAATAGCAATGCTTATCATAAAGTTTTAATATTCCTTAGTTACAGGGTTGATACGATGAGGCATTTTATAGCTTCCATCTTTATCTTTCACGGGCTTAACAAGAGTAACTTTATAGTGAGTTCTACGTTTAGCTGCACGTGTTTTGCTCACTCTTCTTTTAGGTACTGCCATTTTTTCTCCTTTATAAATTTAGTTTTCACTACAATTTTTACAATAAAAATAATCGCTCAAATAAGCTTCAAATTCACTCACAGCGACCTCCATTAAATCAATTTGAGAATCAAAAAATTCAATGGTGTTGCTTAATTCATTTTGTTTATCCTTAAACAAACCATCGCTTGCAAAAATCTCTAAATTCTCATCAACATTAAGTTCTAATTCCTCCCCGCAACTATCACAAGGTCTATAAACAAATCCTTTCATCGTAGCATTAATCTTGACGAGTTTAGGATTTGTCTTAATCATACTTCCTTCAAAAACCACATTTTCAAGGTCAAGCTTAAAAGGATAAGGCGTATGACTAAGTTTAGAAAAAGCAATTCTCATTTTTCATTAACAAAGCTCGTTAGCTTTGAAGAAAAAATCAATCTCAATTTTTGCATTTTCTAAACTATCGCTCCCATGAACCGCATTTGCATCAATGCTTTCAGCAAAATCAGCTCTTATAGTTCCGGGTTTAGCTTCTTTTGGATTGGTTGCTCCCATTAAATCTCTGTTTTTAAGCACAGCGTTTTGTCCTTCTAAAACTGAAACCACTACAGGACCACTAATCATAAATTCCACTAAATCATTGAAAAAAGGTCTATCTTTATGCACAGCATAAAATTTCCCAGCTTGTTCTTTAGTAAGCTGAATTTTTTTCATCGCTGCAATTCTTAGTCCATTGCTTTCAAAACGATCTAAAATTTTTCCTATAACACCTTTTTTTACAGCAT
>JAFLRU010000050.1 GCA_022511325.1 Campylobacter sp. | reverse complement strand
GTATGGTAGCAGTGGAAAGGCACTTAATGACAAGAAATTTGGGATTTGTATGAGTTTTGGAGGGAAAGAACACGAGTATAGCAAGGAATATGTAGGTTATAGTGTCAATGAAATTTTAGTTCCTTTTGAATGCACCATCAAATTTATAGGTGCCAAACTCGTCAAACCTTTCTTTGTTTTTGATGCGCAAAATATAAGCGATAAGGAGCTAAATCAAAAAGCACAAGCTTACAAGGATTATCTTAAGGCTTAAGTAGTTTACTTGAGCCTATTAAGGATTTAAAAAACTTTGTCTTAAATTCACATTTTGGTGTATAAAAGGCAAAGTAAAAATTATGAAAGGTTTTATTTCTTGGTAATTTAGATTAAATTTTCAAAATCAAGATTGATTTTTCTATCTAAATTTTTAAATTTTTCCTCTTTTTTCCTAAAAAGTTCTATGGCTTCTAGCATATCAATACTTTGGAATTTAAAGCTAGTTCCAAGCTTAGCTTGTGCAAGTAAGGATAAATCATTTTCTATTACGGTGCCTATTTTTGCGTAACCGCCCGTGCTTTGCCTTCCTGCCATTAAAATGATAGGAAAGCCGTTTTTTGGGACTTGAATACTTCCAAAAACCACAGGGTCTGAAATAATATCAGCTGAATTTTTGTGTTCTATCCTTTCATCAGATTCTGCATAAATTGCCATTCTATCACTTTTTGAACCTATTTTATAGCTGGAATTTAAAAAAGTATTCAAACCTTTTTGAGTAAAAGAGTCCTCATTTGTTCCTAAAATTACGCGTATGACGAGTTGTTTGGGTTGAGATAAAATAGGATTTTCACATTCTCTAGCTTCTAAATTAAAGGGTATAAAATTATTGTGAGTCTTTAAAATATCATCTTTTTGCAAAGCTCTACCTCCAAAAAGTCCCACTTTCATTTTCGAATCACTTGATTTAGAATTTAAAAAGCTTTTTGCATTAAACCCTCCTGCTACACATAAATACCCACGAAAACCCTTTTTTGCTAAATCAAGTTCTAAAATATCTCCCTTTTTTGCTTTATAAACCTTGCAAGTTTTAATTTTTTTATCATCAAGCTTAGCTTCAAATTCTGCCCCAGTTAAAACAAAATAATTCTCGTCTAAAAACTCATACTTTCCACCTTTTAAGCAAAGTTCAAGTCCTGCTTCTTCTTGTTTATTTCCTAGCAAAATATTAGCAAGCCTTAAAGAGTCTTCATCCATAGCTCCACTTCTTGCTATGCCAAATTGAGCAAAATTTTTTCTTCCCAAATCTTGTAAAGTCGAGTTTGTAGAAGCTTCAATGATTTTTATACTCATAAATTTCCTTTTGATAGCTGTTTTTACAAACTTGTTCTTCGATGAAGTAAAATTCACTTTTTGAAATGGCTTTAAATTTTAAAAACATTCCAGCTCTTAAAAGAGTAGGATTTTTTTCATCAGATTGATTGAAAAGCTGTAAAGGAGTTCTAGCAATAATCTGCCAACCTCCCGGACTTGATATAGGATAGATTCCTGTTTGCTTATCAGCAATGCCTACACTTCCTGCTTCAATCTTTATGCGAGGAGTGCTAAGACGCGGAGTAAAGAGTTTTTCGTCCAAGCCCCCAAGATAAGGAAAACCTGCCATAAATCCTAGCATAAAAACTCTATAATAAGGCTTTGTATGGAAGATAATTAGTTCTTCTTTGGAAAGATTATTGTGTTTGCATACAAATTCTAAATCAAGTCCAAATTCTTCATCATAACAAAGTGGAATTTCTATACATAAACTAGAATTTTGCTCTGTAAACATTATATCACTTTTGATTTTTTCTAAAAAATCAAGTAAAACATTTAAAGAAATTCTGCAAGGATTAAAATAAATCAACAAACTAGCATAAGCACTTACAAGCTCATCTATGCCGTAAATCTCTTTTTCCTCGATAGCTTTTTGTATTCTTTGCGAGGTGTTTAAAACTAGAGTATTGATTTGAAGTGAAATCTCTTGTTTAAAACGTAAAAGCAAGGCTTTGCTTCCACTAAAATGCACACTAAACATTTTAAAAAAGCTTTATCATTGTAAGTATTGATAGATAAGACATCAAAGCAACAATAAACAATCCAAAAACACTCATCCATTTAGGGTGCTTATATTCTCCAACTATAGATTTTTTATGTGCAGCAATAATCATTACAAACAAGGTTATAGGCAAAATCCATCCATTAATCGTCCCAGCAACAATCAATAGACGAGTAGGAGACTCTCCCATAATGCAAAATACAATAGTAGCAAAAATTATGAAAAAAATCACCACAAAACGATTGTATTTTTCTACAAGAGAATGAAAAGAACATATAAAAGAAACAGAAGTATAAGCAGCACCAATAACAGATGAAATAGCTGCTATCCAAAGCACTATACCAAAAATTTTTAACCCAAGCTCTCCTAAAACTTCTCCAAATATAGAACCCGCAGGATTATTTATATCCAAAGTAAAACCCGTGCTTACTACACCTAAAACTGCTAAAAATAACATAACACGCATTATACCCGTGATAATTATCCCACTTATAGCAGCTTTATTAATATGATTTAAATTCTCTTTTCCACTAAGCTTAGCGTCTAAAAGTCTATGAGCCCCAGAAAACACTATATAACCACCCACAGTTCCACCCACTAAGGTGATAATAGCTACAATATTAATATGACTTGGAATAAAAGTGCGTAAAATTGCTTCTTTTAAAGGAGGTTTTGATTCAAAAGCCACATAAGTGGTTAAAACTATCATAATAAAACCACCCATAACTATAAATTTATCCATTAGCTCACTTGCTTTTTTAGATAAAAATATAGTAATAGCAATTATAGCACTTATGATTACCCCATTTTGAATGCTAATGTTAAAAACTAAATTCATTCCAAGTCCAGCACCTGCAATATTTCCAATAATAAATACGAAACCACCCGCAGCAATAAGAAAAGCTATTAAATACCCTAATCCCGGAAAAACGATATTTGCTATTTCAGTTCCTCTTTTTCTAGCAACTCCTATAATACGCCAGATGTTTAACTGAGCACCCACATCTAAAATGATAGAAATGAGTATCACAAAACCAAAACTTGCAAGAAGTTGTCCTGTAAAGGTAGCCGTTTGAGTTAAAAATCCCGGTCCTATGGCTGAAGTAGCCATTAAAAAAGCAGCACCTAAGAGAGCAGTTTTATTTACCATAATCTGTTCCTTATATAAATTTTTCCAAAGGACAGATTTGAATTTGCTCTTTTTCTAAACTTTCTTTGATTTTTTTAACAAATTCTAAAGCCCTGATATTATCCCCGTGAACACAAATACTATCAGCTTTTAAACTTACTTCTTTGCCATTTATACTTGTAACCTTATTTTCTTTTACCATTTTTATCACACGATTTATAGCTAAATTTTCATCATTTATTACAGAGCCTTCAAATTTTCTTGAAACCAAAGTGCCATCATCATTATAAGCTCTATCTGCAAAGACTTCATTTGCATATTTTAACCCTTTTTTCTTAGCTGCTTCACTCATAAGAGAATTACTAAGTCCCATAAAAATAATATTTTCATCAAATTCCGCCACTGCTTCACAAAGAGCAAGAGCTAAATTTTCATCTGTAGCAGCCATATTATAAAGTGCCCCGTGAGGTTTAAAATGTTGTATTTTCATACCCTTTGCCTTAGCAAAGGCAAATAAAGCTCCTAACTGATATAAAGCATAATTTTTAGCTTCTTCTAAGCTTATTTGCATATTGCGTCTGCCAAAACCTAAGAGGTCAGGAAATGATGGGTGTGCTCCTATATGGACATTATTTTGCTTAGCTAGATTCAAGGTTTTATTCATCACACAAGGATCACCTGCGTGAAAACCACAAGCAATATTCGCAGAGCTTACATATTTTAAAATTTCTTCGTCCATACCTATTTTATAAGTACCAAAACTTTCCCCTAAATCACTATTTAAGTCTATTTTAAACATTTTTTACCTTAAAAAAATCAATAATTTAGGATTTTATTATACTTACGAAAAACTTTTAATTTTTTTAAAACAAAAAAATATTAAAATTAAAGTGAAAATGATTTTAAGCAGGGTTTAATACCCTACTTAGTTTTTATTGTTTTCTTGTTTTTGCATCGATGATAAATAAGGGTTGATTAAGAAGTTTAAAATCTGCTATGAATTTTAAAGTTTCATCGCTTACAAGCCATTTTATAAATTCGCTTGCAGTTTTATAATCCGCATTAGCACAATGTTTAGGATTTACAGCAATCACAGAATAAAAATTCTTCAAATCATCATCTCCTTCATTGATGATAACAAGCTTAGGATTGTTTTTTTCATTGTCTTTGTATTTGATATAAGTTCCGCGGTCTGTTAAAATCACCCCGTTTTTTTCCTCTGCGATTTTAATCGAAGCAAGCATTCCTTGCCCACTTTGTTGATACCAGCTTTCTTTTTCAGGCACTTCGCCGACATTACTTTTCCAAAGAGCTTTTTCTTTATTATCTGTTCCTGATTTGTCTCCTCTTGAAACAAAGGTGATTTTTTCAGCTTTAATGAGTTCTAAGCTTTCTTTGAGGTTTTTACCCTTAAATTTGGCAGCTAAATCTTTAGGAGCAATAACGATAAAATCATTATACATTACAGGAGTTCTATCTACTCCAAAGCCTTTTTCTACGAATTCTTTTTCAACCTTTGGAGAATGCACAAAAAGCACATCTGCATTGCAATCCTCGCCAAGTTTTAAAGCTGCACCTGTGCCAACAGCTACCCATTTAAGTGTATTTCCACTTTGTTTTTCATAAAGGGGTTTAAGTGCGTCAAGCAAACCTGTATTATCCGTGCTTGTAGTCGTTGCCATTTTAAGTTCGGCTGCATTGAGACTTAAAGCTACCAAAGCCAAAGAAAGAATTTTTTTCATCATTTTCCTTTATTTTGAGATTTAATAAAAAATATTTTAGCATAATATATGCTAAAATTGCTTAAAATTTTTAAAAAAATATGCTAGAATGGCTTAAATTTTTAAAAAGGTGAAAGTTGGATTATATTTTAGATGGTTTTAAACAAGCTTTGTTTTTACTCTTTAATGCCGATGAAAGCGTTATTTCAGCGATTAAAACCACGCTTTTAAGTTCAAGTATCTCTATATGTTTAGCCCTGCTTGTTGGCTTTCCTTTAGGTTTTGCTTTGGGTTTTTTTCAGTTTAGATTTAAAAATTTTTTAAAACTCATCGTCGATACAAGCCTTTCCTTTCCAACCGTTGCAGTGGGTTTGGTGCTTTATGCTTTAATCTCGCATCGTGGTCCTTTAGGAGAATTTGGCTTGCTTTTTACAATCAAAGCTTTGATTTTAGGGCAATTTATCTTAGCACTTCCTATTATCATCGCTCTTTTTTCAAATTTAATTGAAACGATGGATTCTAAGCATTTTTTATTCATTAAATCCTTTCATTTAAGTCCTCTAAAGCTTATTTTTACTCTGCTTTATGAGCTAAGATTTGCACTTGTTAGCATTGTGGCTTTAGCTTATGGAAGAATTGTTGCAGAAGTTGGAGTTGCAATGATTGTTGGCGGAAATATCAAATACGATACAAGAACTATCACCACAGCCATTTCACTTGAAACAAACAAAGGAGAATTTGCAAGTGGCATTGCTTTAGCCCTTGTTTTAATCTCCATAGCTTTTTGTCTTAATTTCATCATACATAAACTCAAGAGAATTAAATGATAAGCATTAAAAATCTGCATTTTTCTTACGAACAAAAAGAAATTTTAAAAATCAAAAATTTAGAGCTTGATACAAGTAAAATTAGTGTTTTAATGGGGGCTAATGGAAGTGGAAAATCCACGCTTTTAAGGGTGCTTAAATTTTTAGAAGGCGATTTTAGCGCGAATATTTCTTATTTTGGTAAAAATAAACTTACAAAAGAAGAAAAACGACTCATTTATATTTTGCTGCCCGAACCTTCTTTGCTCAACCGCAGTATAGAAAAAAATTTTCATTTTGTTTTAAAAACTTATGGAGTAGAAAAAAAAGAGTGGAAAAAGCGTATTGATGAGCTTTTAACAATGCTTGATTTAGATGAGAAGCTTTTAAGCAAGCAACCTAGTGAGCTTTCTTCGGGTCAGATTCAAAAGCTCGCTTTCGCTATGGCTTTAAGTGTTAGGGCGAGGTATTATCTTTTAGATGAACCTAGTGCTTTTTTGGATAAAAACTCGGCTTTGTTGTTTAGGAGAGCCATTTTAAAAATGCAAAAAGAATTCAAAAGCGGTTTTCTCATCGTAAGCCACGATAAAACCTTTTTAGATTCCTTAGCACAGGTGAAATTTTACTTACACGATGGAATGATTTTAGAATTTGAAAATACTAATATTTTTGACTTAGAAAAAGGCGGAGTGGAATTTTCAAATTTTATTGATTTTAAAGATGAAAATTCAAAGAAAATTGCCATAAATCCTTATAAAATCAAAGTTGGAGAGAATTTTAAATTCTGCATCAAACAAGCAAAAATCATTGCAATAAGAACGAAAAAAGATTTTGTTTATATACGCGTGATTTCGGGTGAAAAAATTTTAGAATTTGTGCTTTTAGATGATGAATTTACAAGATTAAAACCCCAAATTCACCAAGAGCTTTGCCTTAGTTTTGATGAAGAGGCGATTTATTTTTTGGATTGAAAATTTGTTTATTATGCTTAATTTTGCTTTATATTTTGGAAAATAGATAAGTGTGGTCGTCTTTGAATATATTTTAAATATATTTAGAATATTTTAATAAAATATCATCAAAAATTATCAATGAAGTTTAGAAAATGAAAAATGGAAAAACCTTTTTAATCGCTCTTATTTTGGTTGTTTTGGCATTTTTGCTTTATCTTTTTCAAGGTTTTTTACTCACTATTGTGATTGCAAGTTTAATGGCAGTGGCAACTTCAAATCTCAATGCTAAATTCTTAAGCCTCACCAAAGGACGCAAGTTTCTTACAGCCATTTTAACAACAACTTGTCTAGTGATACTCTTTTTTGCTCCTTTTGTGTATGCGATGATAGAACTTGCAAAGGCTTTAAAAAATTTCGATATTAATCTCATCAGCCAAACTCTTGATTATGTAAGAAATTATCAATTTACTTTGCCGGAATCTTTAAGCTTTTTAGAACCTAAAATCAAAGAATGGATCGCAAATATCGATTTAGGCAATCTTTACAAGCAAATTTTAGGCTATGTTTCAACTTTTACGCGTTCGGGTGCGAAATTCTTAGTCGATATGGTGCTTATTTGCGTTTTTTATTTCTTTGCAAATCTCTATGGAACAGAACTTGTGATTTATCTTAAATCCATCATTCCTATCGAAAAAAAAGAACTTGAAGAAATTTTAAGTGAAGTGGGCAATGTAATGGCTGTGGTGCTTTATTCTATGGTGATTATAGCGATTTTTGAAGGAGCACTTTTTGGGATTATCACTTTATTTTATGGTTATGATGGAATTTTACTCGGGACAATTTTTGCTGTAAGCTCTCTCATACCAGCAATTGGAGGTGCTTTAGTTTATGTGCCTATAAGTCTTTATGAATTTGCTTCAAGTGGATTAGGTGATGCTTTGGTGATTTTTCTTTATTCTGTGCTTGTGATTTCTTTTGTTGCGGATACTTTGATTAAACCTTTGATTATCAAATGGATCAATCAAAAACTTGTTAAAACCCCGACCAAAATCAACGAACTTTTAATTTTCATATCGATGATAGCAGGAATTTCAAGCTTTGGCTTTTGGGGTATTATCTTAGGTCCGGCTATTCTTACTTTCTTTATCTCAACCATAAGGCTTTATATAATCTTAAAGAATAAGAATTTGATTTGATTTTTTAAAGATAAATGGCATATTAATTAAGTATAAAAAATTAGAAATTTTGCAATAAAATCATCAATAAATCTCAATGCCTTGTTTCACAAATTCTTTATAAGCTTCACAGGCTTCTTTGTGTTTTTTATCGCAAGCCATTCCAAAATATCTTTTAGCTTTTGCCATATCTTTTTTTTCTTTCTGATTATAACGCCCTAAAAGATAGCAAGCTTCTGCGTAACCAAAGGAGCAAGATTGCATATAAAAGGATATAGAGCTGGTTAAATTTTGACGCACAAGCTCACCTTTTTCGTAGATTGAGCCAAGTTTATAACAAGCTTTGCCATCTTTTAAACTGCAAGATTTTTTATAAAAACTTAGAGCTAAATTCGCATCTTTCTCTTCTTCGTAAAAAAGTCCCACAGCG
>JAFLRU010000005.1 GCA_022511325.1 Campylobacter sp. | reverse complement strand
TTATTTATTTGATACTATTATCTTTTGTAAAATTTTTTCTCTTTTTGAAGAAGAAAAAAATCAAAAGCTAATTTATATTTTAAGCCACAAAGGCTCTCCTTGCTAAATTAGCTTCAATTCCTTGTGCGATAACATCACCTTGTTTTCCATCAATACCTACCAAACTCATAGCCCAAGAAGCACCTGAAACAATAAGTTTCCACATAATATAAGATGAAGCTGAAATTCCAAAAATCTTTAGCATTCTTACTTGTAGCTAAAACCTAATAAGTAATGAAATTTCTAAAAATTATTTATAAATCACAAAAACGAAGCTTTTTAATGATAATCAAATAAATTAAGAAATTTTTTCGCCCTTGTTGTGCTAGGATTTTTAAAAAAATTCTCCGGGGTATTTTCTTCGATAATTTGTCCTTTATCCATAAAGACAATTTTATCAGCAACTGCCTTTGCAAAGCCCATTTCGTGGGTTACTATGAGCATAGTCATACCTTCTTTGGCTAAATTAAGGATTACATCTAAAACCTCACGCACGATTTCAGGGTCTAAAGCAGCTGTTACCTCATCAAAAAGCATAAGTTTTGGATTCATACAAAGGCTTCTAACTATGGCTATTCTTTGTTTTTGTCCTCCGCTAAGCTCCTTTGGATAAGCATCAATTTTATGGGCTAAACCTACTTTTTCAAGCCAAAGTTTCGCCTCTGCTAAAACCTCATCTTTATTTCTTTTTTGCACTTTTAAAGGACCTAAAAGTATATTTTCTTGCACACTTAAATGCTCAAAAAGTTCATAAGATTGAAAAACCATTCCAACTTTTTGACGAATTCTTGTCCATTTTTTAAATTCTTTGGTGATTTTTTCACCATCAATATATAAATTCCCGCTTTTAATCTTTTCAAGTCCATTAATACAACGCAAAAGTGTGGATTTTCCGCACCCACTAGGACCTAAAATCACCACAACTTCTTTGGCTTTAACTTCTAGATTAATATCCTTTAAAACTTCTATTTTTCCATAGTTTTTATAAAGATGTTCTAATTTTAAAATATTCATACTAACCCCATTTTTTCTCTAAATTTTTAGAATACAAAGAGATAGGATAACAAATCAAAAAATAAATCATAAAAATCACCCCATAAATCACAAAAGGAGCTAAGTCATTTTTGTTGTTCAGTTCTATGATTTGTTGTCCTACTTTTACAAGTTCAACTGCACCAATTAAGTAAGCAAAAGTCGTGCTTTTAATCATACGCGTAAGCAAATTCATACTCGCAGGAGTAAGTCTTCTTAGTGCTTGAGGAATGATAACATAAAAAAAACTTTGGGTTTTATTCAGTCCTAAAGAGGCTGCAGATTCATACTGATGTCTTGGAATACTTTGTAAAGAAGAACGCACCAAATCCATCATCTCAAAACAACCCCAAATGCTAAAAACTACAATAGCAGACACTACAGAACTTAAATGCACTCCAAACCACCTTGAAAAACCAAAATACACAACAAAAAGCCATACAAGCAAAGGCATTACTCTAACAAATTCAAGCCCAAAACGACATATTATGTAAATATAGCGGTTTTTAAGACTCATTAAAATTCCTAAAATAAGCCCTCCAAAAGAAGTGATAATTATACTTAAAAATGAAATTTCAAGAGTAATTAAAAGCCCCTCACAAAGCCTATAAATGTTTGATTGATTTAAAAGTTCAAGCATAAGAAAGTCTCTTTTCAACGCGAGATAAAATAAAAGATAAAGGCAAAATAATGCACAAATATCCCAAAAATAGCATTAATAAAAGCTCATTAGTTTTATAAGTAAGAGAATTTAAACCTGTCATTAAAGTTACTAAATCAGGCAAGGCAATAATGCTTACCACTGAAGTTTCTTTAATGAGAAAAATGATATTTGCACTCAAACTTGGCATAGCAATACCTAAAGCCTGTGGCATTATAACATATCTTAAATTTCCAAAATAACTAAAACCCAAAGAAAGTCCTGCTTCGAACTGCTGTTTTCTTACAGCTTCAAAACCCGCTCTTAAGCTTTCAGCCATATAAGAACCACCCAAAAAGCTAAGTCCCACCACAGCACAAGCAAAAGAAGGACGCAAACTCTCTTCAACGCTTAAACAAAGCAAATTAAGTCCATAAATTTTTTCAAGATGAATGCCAAATTTAGGCAAAGCATAATACAAAAAGAAAAGCTGTATCAATAATGGAGTGTTTCTCGAAAATTCAATATAAATTTTGCAGATTTTTTCTAAAAAATGGAGTTTAAAATAACTCATCAAAACACAAAACAAACCGATGATAAAAGAAAAAACTATGCCAAAAAAACTAAGTTTTATAGTAAGCCACGCTGCTTCTACAAAAGCTGGAAAAGTATTTAGCATAAAATTGAAATCCATATTCACCCCGATTTTTAGCACAATTTTACTCTTAATTGAGTTAATAAATTCTAAATTTTTGCATTGCTATGATTAAGTTTTGTTTGATTATTTAATTATAAATCAATAAATTTTATAGATTTTATTAAATTCTCAAAGGATTTCTAAGCTAAAACAAACCTCTTATTTAAACTTTTTCAGGCTTTTAAGGTAAAATTGTAAGTTTCTTTATCCTCTGTTTTCCCAAAATCTTAATCAAAATTTTTAAGCAGAATTTATGATATTTTTAGCTACGATACTAGACTTATTTTATCTTAATTAAGGTGGTGGATTATCAAAAATAGATGTTTAGAAATGACTAAAGATTTAGAAGAATTTTGTAATATCCCAGAATTCCAAAAAGCTGTAACCTTTTTTGGTTCAGCAAGATTAAAAGAAGATGATTTTTACTACAAACAAGCTAAAAAATTAGCTAGAATGCTTGCTGATGAAAATTTTTGTGTCATTAGCGGCGGAGGTGGTGGTATTATGAAGGCAGCTAATGAAGGGGCTTTCAAACACAATAAAGATAAAAATTCTATGAGTTCAGTGGGCTTTAATATCTTTTTGCCTCACGAGCAAAAACTCAATGATTTTGTGGAATATAATATCACTTTTAAGAGCTTAGCCATTCGCAAAATGGCTCTTATTGAAAAGAGTCTTGCTTTTGTGATTTTTCCGGGCGGCTTTGGAACTTTAGATGAACTTAGCGAAATTCTCACTCTAAAACAGCTTGAATTTAAGCAAAATGTTCCTATTTTCTTGTTCGGGAAAGTTTTTTGGCAAGGCTTTGATGAGTTCGTCAGAAATTCTTTACTCAAACTAGAGGTTATTTCGAAAGGAGATGAGTTAAGTTATGAAATCACTGACGACTTGGATTTTATAGTCAAAACTTTAAAGGAAACAATATGAAAATTCTAGTCGCAATGAGCGGAGGCGTCGATAGCACCGTAACTGCTTATAAACTCAAAAACGCTGGAAATGAAGTCATAGGTTGTTATATGAAGCTTCACGGCAAACCAAATTACCACGAAGAAAATATAAAAAAAGTCGAAAAAGTTGCTAAATTTTTAAATATTCCTTATCATATTTTAGATTTACAAGAGGATTTTAAAGACAAAGTTTATATGCCTTTTGTGAATACCTACAAAGAGGGCAAAACGCCAAATCCTTGTGCTTTATGCAATCGCTTTATCAAACTTGGAAAACTTCTTGATTTTGCAAAAAGTTTAGGTTGTGAAAAACTTGCCACAGGACATTACGCAAGACTTGAAGATGGTTGTATCAAAACCGCTTTTGATGAAAGTAAGGACCAAAGCTATTTTTTAGCAAGTGCAGATAAAGAAGCTTTAAAATATCTCATTTTCCCTTTGGGTGAGATGAAAAAAGAGGATGTGAAAAAATTTGCTTCAAGCATTGAGGTTTTAAAATCCTTTGCAACTCAAAAAGAAAGTGCTGAAATTTGCTTTGTTGAGGATACTTATGTGCAAGTTTTAGAGCAGTTTATGGACACAAAAATTCCGGGCGAGGTTTTAGATAGTAGCGGTAAAGTCGTAGGAAAGCACGAGGGTTATATGCACTATACCATAGGAAAACGCAGGGGTTTTGAAGTCAAAGGAGCTCACGAACCACATTTTGTTTTAAAGATAAATCCTAAAGAAAATCAAATCGTAGTCGGCAAAAAAGAGGAGCTTAAAACAAGTGAGTTTAGCCTTAAAAATATCAATCTTTTTATAGAAGCTAAAGAGCTTGATTGTGAAGTAAAAATTCGTTACCGTTCCAAATCCACTCCCTGCAAAGTCATCATTGATGAAAGCAAAGGAGCTAAAATCACACTTAATGAGCCTGTTTATGGACTTGCTAGCGGACAAATGGCGGTATTTTACGATAAAGATAGAGTTATCGCAAGTGGTTTCATAGAATGAAATTTTAAATCAGTTTGAGTTTGTAGGTAAAAAATATTGTTTTTTAGTTTGGATAAAAGATAAAAATTAAACATTTTACTAAATCTTTTATCCAATCAAAGCGTATTTTAAAACTTCGCTAAAATGCTCCACAGCAATGATTTTCATATTATTTCGAATTTCATCTGGAATATCTTTTAAATCTCTTTCATAATTCTTTTTTGGAATGAGAGCAGTCTTAATATCGGCTTTATATGCAGCAATAAGCTTTTCTTTAAGCCCACCTATAGGCAAAACCTTTCCTGTTAAATCAATTTCACCCGTCATTGCTACATCACTTCGCACAGCTTTAAGACTAAAAATCGAAGCTAATGCTGTGCTGATTGTAATACCGGCACTTGGCCCATCTTTTGGAGTTGCACCATCAGGAACGTGAATGTGAAGATTGTATTGGTCATAAACATTACTTTTGGTATTTAAAATCACATTTTTAGGAATTTTAATCTTACCTTCATCAATCAAAACTTTTATAACACTAAAGGCAATTTTAGCGGATTCTTTCATCACATCTCCTAAACTTCCAGTTAATGTAAGCTCTCCTTTACCTTTGATTTTAATCGCTTCAATTTTAAGAACATCTCCGCCAACTGGAGTCCAAGCTAAACCATTAACTTGTCCGATTTTATTTTGGGACTCACGCTTTTGAATTTCATAAACTTTTTTATCGAGAAAATCATCTAAATTTTTGGCATTCACTATAACTTTTTTACAATCTTCAAGTAAAAGTTTTTTCGCACTTTTGCGACATAATTGTGCGATTTTACGACGCAAAGTTCTCACACCCGATTCTCTAGTATAATCACTGATTACAAGCTCTAAAGTTTTATCATCTATTTTAAATTCTGTATTTTTTAAGCCGTGTTTTTTAAGCTCACTCGGGATAAGATATTTTTTAGCAATATGAAATTTTTCACTTGGCGTATAAGAACTGAGTTCTATAAATTCCATTCTATCCCTTAAAGCACTTGGAATACTACTAATATCATTGGCTGTAGCAATGAAAATGATTTTACTTAAATCTAAATTAAAATTAAGATAATAATCCCTGAATTTAGAGTTTTGCTCTGGATCTAAAACCTCTAAGAGTACTGCACTTGGGTCTCCTCTAAAACTGCGACTGATTTTATCAATCTCATCTAAAACCATTACAGGATTAATTTGCTTAGCTTCTATAAGTCCTTGAGTAATACGTCCGGGCATTGCTCCTATATAAGTGCGTCTGTGTCCTCTAAGCTCATTGACATCTTCAAGTCCTCCTAATGCTATGCGTATAAGTTCCCTTTTTAAAGCTTTAGCAACAGAATTTGCAAGCGAAGTTTTGCCCACACCCGGAGGTCCATAAAGACAAAGAATCACTTTAGCTCCATCTTTATCTGCAATTTTTCTTTTTTCTAAAAGCTCACGCACAGCAAAATATTCCTCAATACGAGCCTTAGGTTTGCTTAGTGCGTAATGGTCAAGATTTAGTTGTTTGCTGACTTCTTTAATATCAAGTTTTTTCTTAGAAATTTTTTCAAAAGGCACATCAAGAGCTGTTTCTATATAAGTTTGTATCATTGAAGCTTCGGAATTATCTTGGTGAATTCTCTCAAATTTTTCAATTTGCTTTTTAATCTCCTTGTAAGCATCTTCGTGCATAAATTTCTTTTTAAGCTCAAGTTTTTTATAATATTCTTTAATTTCATCTTCTTTTTGTGTATCGCTACCAAGTTCTTTTTGAATTTGTCTTAATTGTTCTTTTAAGAAATATTCTTTATTGACTTTATCAATCCTTGAATGCACCTTATTTTTAATCTCTTTTTGAATTTTATTTGTTTCAATTTCATCAACAATTAAATCAATAAGCTTTAAAAGTTTATTTTCAAGGTTATTTAAGATGAAAAATTCATAAGCATTTTGCTTTTTGATTCTTATGGTATTTAAAATCAAATCACAAATTCTAGAAGCGTCTATTCCCTCATCAATAGTTCTTAACAAATCAGGTGAAAAATAATGACTGATATTAGCCAAAACCTTTACATTTTCTCTTAAAACCCCAAGCAAAGCATCTCTTTTAGTTTCGTTTAAAGGCTCTTCTTTGATAATTTCAATTTCGGCTTCTAAGGGTTTATTTGAAATTCTCCCAATAATTCTACCTTTAGTATAGCCTTGAAAAAGAATTTTAACGCGTCCATCAGGTAAAGGCACCTTACGCATAATACTGCCAATTACCCCACAATCATAAATTTCATCAAAACTTCTACCGTTTTCAAATTTAGAAGGGGCAACAAAAAGCATAGAATCGTTTTTAAGAGCAAGTTCTAAAGCTTTCATATTTTGAGAATCATTGATGAAAATAGGTGTTATCATAAAAGGATATAAAAAAAGTTCATCTTCAACCAAAATAGGAAGTTTAGCGGGATATTGTATTAGTTCTTCAATTTCCATAATTTATCCTTAAAAACCCTCAAATATGCTTCTATACCAAGGAAGTTCAGGTTCTATAATGCTTTTATTGAAAAATTCGGATTCTTTGAGTTTTTGCTCGTAAATTTCATAGCTTTCTTCCCTACCTATCCTTTTATACAAATCCGCTATGGTATCATCAAGATAAAATACAGCAAGATTAAATTTAGTCAGCATAGTTTGAACTAGGGGTTCGTATTGAGTATGAGGATAATCTCTTAAGAAAGAATCAATCTCGCTTTGACTTTTAAGCATTAAGGCTTGATTGCGATTTGGTAAGGCAAAGGCATCAAATTTAGCTTTGATTTTTAAATAACGTATGTAATCAACATTTCTTGAATTTCCAAATTTTTTATTATACTCATCGAGGTAAAACTCAGCAAGTTCGTATTCTTCTTCGTCCATATGAGCTTGAGCTAAAATAATGAGTATTGTTTCAAGCAAAGGATCTGCAACGTGCTCACTTGCCATTCCACTATAGTGAGAATCAGCTTTTTCTAAATCTTTTTCTTGTAAATCTTTAATGATTTGCTTATACCATTCCATAGCATTGAGATTATAAAGTTCTTCAGATTCTTTAGCACTGCACGCAGCAATAAAAATTCCTAAAAAAACTAAAAAAATATATTTTTTCATCAAAGCCCTTCATAAAATAAATCAAATTTTAATTCTAAGTGATTTTAGATTATTTTTTGATTAAATTTTAATAAAATTTAATAAATAATAATGAATTTTTTGAAAAAATTGAATTATTATTTTATTCTTTATGATATAATAGCTTATGTAAATTTTAAAAGGAGTAAAAAAATGAGTGGAGAAAAAACAATCCTAGCGGTCAAATGTCCGATATTGGGTTTTGAAGAAACCAAAAATATGGAATTTTCGACTATTGATGAAGTCTTTTTAAGACTTAAAAGCATTGATGGAAAGGATTTTTCTTTCGTTCTTATCAATCCTTTTTTAATTAGACCTGATTATGATTTTGATATACCAACTTATTACCAAGAACTACTTGGACTAACTCCAACTTCAAATTATGTTGTTTATAATATAGTCGCCCTTGCTGAAACTATAGAAGAATCAACTGTGAATTTTTTAGCACCTATTGTTGTTAACAAAGATAATAATTCTATGGTTCAAGTGATTTTAGATACAGTAAATTATCCAGATTTTTTTCAAGCGGATAAAATTTCTAAGTATATTAGCAAAAATGATATTAAAAAATAATGTCAAAAATTTATATACTTGCAAATGGAACAATGGCGAGTGCTTTAGCTTATGGTTTGCGTGATAAATATGAAATTTATATAGTTGGACGCGATAAATCAAAGCTTAAAGCCTTAGAAAAGCAAGGTTTTAATACCTTGCTTTATAAAGACTTTGACTTGGAAGCTAAAATAGTCATTTTGGCTTTCAAACCTTACGCACTTGAAAGTGTAGCCAAGCTTTTAAAAGGTGAAGCTCGAATTTTAATCTCTGTTTTAGCCAATACGGACTTTAAAGAACTTGAATGCATAAAAGCCCAAAATACCATAAGAATTATGCCAAATATCGCCGCAAAATATAAAGCCTCCACAACTCCTTATATACTTAAAAACTCAAAATTTAAAGATGAAATTTTAACTTTGCTTAATACTTTTGGCAAAGCTTACGAGCTTGAAAATCCTTCTCAAATGGGTGCAGCAATGGCAATTAGTGGTTGCGCACCTGCTTTTTTAGCAATGGTGGCTCAAAGTATTGCAGAAGGAGGGGTTTATAAGGGTTTATCAAAAGATTTAAGCTTAAATTTAACCAGAGGACTTTTTGAAAGTTTTAATGCTCTTTTAAAACACGAACATCCTGCTTTAATGAAAGAAAATATTTGCTCTCCTGCTGGAGTAACAATAAAAGGTGTTAAAACTTTGGAAGAAAAGGCTATTCGTTCGGCTTTTATTGAGGCTATAATCTCAAGTTCGCAATGAAAAAAGCTTTTTCATTGATAGAACTTGTGCTTTCTATGGTGATTTTAGCTGTTATTTTTTGGGGTTTTTCTTTATATTATAAACAAAGTTATAAAAATTATGAGCCTTTAAAATTACTTCAAAGGCTGTATTTTTTAGAAGAAAAATTGTATGAAAATCCAAAATTAAAAGTTTTTGAGCTTAAAAGTTCAGGTTTAAATTCCCTATATATAGGCGAAGAAAGCGTAAATGATGAAATATTTGAGCTTAAAAATTTAAGAATTATAGACCAAAATTATAGCATTTATTTTCGATGAAAAAAGCTTTTACTTTATTAGAATTAACTCTTTCTTGTGTGATTTTTACTCTTTTACTTGTTTTAATAAGCAAAAGTTTAAAAGAAAGTCATCATTTAAATCAAAAAACTTTAGAAACTCATCAAATATTCCTAGATTTAAATACTGCTCTTTTAAGTGTGGAAAAAATCTTTTCTAAATGCCTTAAAGTGCAGCTTTCATCAAATGCTTTAACTTGTTTGCTAAGAGATGATGAAAATATTTTGGATTTAGATGATAAAAATAAAGCTTATATTATAAACTCGGGACTCATTTTAGAAAATAACACGAGTCTTTATTCTCCAAAAAGTCAGTTTTTAAAACTTTTGCAAAACCGCAAAGCTTTGTTTAATGATGATGAGCAAAAACTTTATGTTTTAGCTGGGGACGAAGTTAAAATTTTACAAATTTTAGATGATGAAAAGGTAAAAACTGATTTTAGTGGAGTTTTTTTGCCCTTAGAAGCTAGGCTCGATTTAAGCTTGAAAAATGGAGAAATTTTATATGAACTAAAACCCAAATTTCAAAGTGATTTACTAGGACAAAGTGCAGTTTTAGCTCATAATGTCAGTGTTTTTGAAATTCAACAAAAAAATAAAACCTTTATCCTAAAAATTTGTATGCAAAAAGAGGATTTAAATCAATGTCTGCAAAAGAGGCTTTATCAATGAAAAAAGCTTATATTTTGCTAAGCACTATTTTTCTAATCATTTTTCTTGGTTTTTATATTGCTCTTAATTTGCATCTTTCAAGCTATGTTCCAAGGCTCATTAAGGATACTCATTTGTATTTACAAGCTAGAATTTTAGCTCACAGCTCTAAACAATTTGCTAAATATTTTTTATATGAAGCCAAAAAAGAAAATAAAGAATGCCTTAATTTTGTAAGTTTTAACTATCCAACTTTAGAAGACACTATAAGAATCGATTATTTTTATCCGCTTGGAATGTGTGAAAATTTCAAACTCAAACAAATCAATACAGACGCAAATCTTTCAAAAGACGGCATAATCATTGCAAATATTAGCGTAGCTTTAAACTCTAATAAAGGAGTAAATGAGGAAATTTTCATCAACCAAAAAGTTTTTATCTATCCTAAAGAAAATTTTTATGAACCTTAAATGATTGATATTTATTTTATTAAAACAACTAGTTTTCCTAAATAAAACGCCTTGTTTTTTAGAAAATAGTCCTAAAGTAAGAGTTTGTATATAATTTTCTTTGTTGATTAAACTTTTTATTGCAAAATTCTTTAATTAAAGTGCAAATTTGTAGAATTCCTTTAGGATAAAGCGAAATAAACATTAACAAAAAACCTTTGTATATTAAGGCATTCATCTTAAAAATTTATAAAGCTTAAAAATCAATGTTTTCAAGCTTTATTGAAAGATACCCTCTATACAAAAAAAGGATTAGTATTTGAAGTCTAAGTTAAGGCTAATTGTATTTAGTAACCAAAGACTTTAATTTTGGATTTTTAAACTTAAAGTCCTTCAAAAGGGTTATTTACTACATTTTTTCTATCGACTATATAAGGGATAAGTGCTACGTGTCTTGCTCTTTTAATTGCAACTTCAACCATTTCTTGGTATTTTTTGCTTGTGCCTGTTAAACGACGTGGCATAATTTTAAATCTTTCTGAAAGAGCGTGTTTAAGCATTGCTACATCTTTATAGTCTATAAATTCGACTTTTGCTTCAGTGTATTTGCAATATTTGCGTGAGTATTTTCTTTTTTCTGCCATAATTTATCCTTTAAAATTAAAATGGTAAATCGCTGTCATCGCTGTCATACGCATCGACATCAATTTCTTTGATTTTTTCTTGGTTTTGGGTTTTTTGTGGAGTTTGCGTTCTTGGTTTAGGGCTTTGACTTTCGTAAGGATCAAAACTTTGATGATTGTCGTTATAAGTCTGTGAATAAGGAGAATTCGCTCCTGCATTTGTATTAGAACCTAACATTTCCATATTTTCAACTTGAACACTATGTTTGCTTCGGTTTTGCCCATTCTGATCCACCCATTGTTCAAGTCTTAAACGACCTTCAATAAGAACTTTGCTTCCTTTAGATAAATATTGATTTGCTACTTCAGCCGTTCTACCATAAAAGGTAATATCAATAAAGCAAGTTTCTTCTCGTCTCTCTCCATTTGCATTAAATCTTCTCGTAACAGCAATGCCACAAGCTCCAATAGCACTACCACTTTGTGCATAACGCAATTCTATATCTCTAGTAAGATTTCCTACCAAAACAACTTTATTAAACATTCTTTCCTCATTGAATTTCAGGAGCGTCTAAAGGTTTAATTTCCTTTTTAGACTGCTTAATACCGTGGCTTAATTTCTCCCAAGCCATAATTTCTTTTTTACTTTCATATTTGACAATCAAAAATCTAATCACTTCTTCAGTGATTCTTAGTACTCTTTCAAGTTCTGCAATCAAAGTCGTAGGAGCCTTGAAATAAATCACAAAATAAGTTCCTCTTTCATATTTTTTGATTTTGTAAGCAAGCTTTCTTGTCCCCATTGGAACTACGGTTTCAAGTTCTGCACCATTTTTGGTTAAAACCTCTTTAACGAATTCTAATTTCGCATTCACCTCTTCTTCGGTGAGCGTAGGTTTTAAGATAAATAAAACCTCATAATGTTTCATACTTTCTCCTTGTGGATATTAAGCCCATTTTCACAGGCAAGGAATTATGCGTAAAGCAAATTTTATTTTACTAAATTTTTTCTTATACTTGATTTAAAACTTTTGTAAGTTCGCTTCGAATTTCATCTAAAATTTGAAATCTCTTTTTATACATTGAACGTTTTTGAGAGGCAATTTCTTCTAAACTTTTTCGCTTGTGAGATAAAACATAGCATTTATATCCATTTTGAGTCCTTAGAGTTCCACCATTTTCAAGCCAAATTTTTTGATAATCAACCAAATAACCCCGTTTTTTGCTTTTACCTGCTCTGACTTGATTTCTTTCAAATACTCCAAGGGTTGCTTTTAAGTCTAAAATTTCACTTAGAATTTTCGCACACTCTATCAAAAGGGCATTGGGACGCAAGCCATAATACTGCTTGGTTAAAAATTTATTGACTTCTAAAGCTTCTTTAGAATCTTTTAAAGTTCCTTGCACCCTAGCAATCAAAAGTTCATTTTCGGGTGTAAAGCAAAAAGATAGAATATAAACAATTTTATCAAAAGCTTTGATATAAAAACTCCAAAAACCTTCTTCATAGATTAAAGATGCACCAAATAAAAGCTGAACACCCCCCCCCGTATGAATAATTTTAAGCTCGGGGTAAAATTTAATAATTTCAAGTCCTTTTTTGACATCAAAAAGTAAAAGTTCAAGCCTTTTATTTGCACTCAAACCCTTATCACAAAATCTTCTAATCACATTATAACAAGCTATTTCTTTATCTTCAAAAAAGTTTTTTAAGACTAAATTATCCTCTTCATTGAGAGTTTTTTCAAAATTTTTTATTTGTTTAAAATAAAGCATCTTTCTAAGATAAAACCTAGCAATTTGCCTAAAACCTTGCAAACTTGTGATTTTATTAAAAGAAGGACGTTTAAAAACAAATTTTTTCATTGTATAAATCTCATAATATCATTAAATGTAGCAAAGAGCATTAAGGTAAAAAGTAAAGCCATACCTGTGTAGCTCAAGTATTCAAAAGTTTTATTAGAAACCTTGCGTTTAAAAATAAGCTCGTAAAGATTAAACATTATATGTC
Source organism: Campylobacter sp. (assembly GCA_022511325.1). GTDB lineage: Bacteria > Campylobacterota > Campylobacteria > Campylobacterales > Campylobacteraceae > Campylobacter_D. The sequence goes on along the minus strand of JAFLRU010000005.1, from coordinate 13,781 downwards.
CGCCATCAAGCATAGGAATAGGCAAAAGATTTAAAATTCCAAGATTCACAGAAATTAAAGCCGTGATAATTAAAAGTGTGGATATGCCAATCATAGCAGCTTTTGAAGTTACATCAACCATAGTGATAACCCCACCTAAATTCTTTGCTTCAATATCTCCACTCACAAGTTTAATAATACCTTTAAGAATGAGAGTTGAAGCATTAATGCTTTCTTCGTAAGCATATTTTAGGCTTTGCAAACCCAAATAATGCAAAGTTACAATTTCCTTGCTTGGCGAAATTCCTATAAGAGGTTTTTGTATAGGTTGTAAAAATTCATTGTAAGACATACCAATTTTTGGGGTCAAACTAAAACTTAAAATTTGCTCCCCTCTTTCTACAAGTAAGGTTAAAGGCTCATTTTTAACAAGTTTTGAAATTTCATCGAAACTACTAATCTCGACTCCATTTATTGCTAAAATTCTATCCCCATTTTGAATTCCTGCGTGTAAAGCTGCTGAATCAGCTGCGACACTTCCTACCTGTGGAGCAGGTTTTTGCACGCCTAAATGAGCAATGATAATATAGAGTAAAAAGGCTAGAAAAAGGTTAAAAAAAGGTCCAGCAAAAAGAATGTAAATTTTTTTAAGAGGACTTAAAACCCCATAACTATCTTTTTCGTAATTTTGCTCCTTTGGATTAAAATCATCTTGTCCTTTAAGCTTTACATAACCTCCTAAAGGTAAGGCACTAAGGCGGTAATTTGTGCCTTTAAATTCCTTCTCTATCAAACTTTTTCCAAAACCTATGCTAAAAATTTCAACTTTCACTCCTAAAGACTTTGCAGCTAAAAAATGTCCGAGTTCGTGGAAAAAAATCAAAAATGAAATCACCAAAAGAGTTACTAAAAATTCTACAGAATAAAATTTAAAACCTAAAATCAAAATAAAGAGTAAAAAAAGTAAAGATTTCATTTGTTTTTCTCCTTTGCATAAGCATAAATGTATTCAAAACCAGAATACAAAGTAAGTATCAAAGCAAGATAAAGCAAAAACTCCCCTAGATACCACTGCATTATTAAAAAAATGATTGCAGTAATTTGAAAACCGGTTTTAAGCTTACCTGCAAAAGAAGCCCCAAGATTTAAATTTTGGCTTGCCATAATCACTCTAAAACCTGTGATGAAAAACTCACGCACTAAAATAAGATAGACCACCCATTCATTAGCTCTACCTAAGATAAGAAGTCCTAAAAATGCTGCTAGAACAAGCATTTTATCCGCTAGTGGGTCTAAAATTGCTCCAAGTTTGGTAATTTGCCCCCAAGTTCTTGCAATGTAGCCATCAAAAAAATCACTCAAAGCCGCTATACTGAAAAATAAAGCCGCAAAATAATTAATCCAACTTTGATGCACTCCATCAAAATGATGAGTGAGTAAAAAAAATAATAAAGGGGCTAGAATCATTCTTAATACAGCTAAAGCATTGGGTAAATTCATAAAAAGCAACCTTACAATTTTAAAGTTAAATTGTAACAAAAATATTTAAAGCAATGGCAAAAAAATAAAAATTTAAAGCTTTTTTCAATACATTTATAAAATATACAGCTAATCTAAAATTCAAAAATTTCAGGCTTGAGCTTAAACATAAGATAAAAAGCTCCAAGAACTGCTTGTTTTTGGATAAATTCTCTATCACCTTTGATATAAAGAGTTTCTTGTATATAAGCTCCATCTTTAAACATTGCACCTATATAAACACTTCCTGCCTTAATGCCTTGTTCATCTTGTTCTCCTGCAATTCCACTTATCGCAAGAGCAAAATCAGGCTTTGCGGTTTTAAAAATACCTTTAAGCATAAAATAAATACAACGCTCGCTATAAACTCCTTTTCCCTCTAAAACACTTTCGCTAATTCCTAACCATTCGTGTTTTAAACGATTTGAATAACTCACGATTGAACCTTCAAAAATTTCACTTACTCCTGAAATTTTTGTCAATTCAGCCGCACAATTTCCACCTGTACAGCTTTCAGCAAAGGAAATTTTTAATCTTTTTTCTAAAAGTTTATTAACGATAAAATGTATAGGATTTTTTCCTAAAAAAACCTTTGAACCAAAAAGATTTTGAACACTTTGTAAAAAACCTTCAATTTTTCCGTGTTGTAAGCTTGAAATTTTCATAAGGGTAAGATCTGCTAAGAGCTTTGAAGCTTTAATATTTACTTCATAAGATTTTCTAAGGGTTTCAAGTAAGATTAAAGCACTCTCATCATCAATTCCAAAAAGACAAAAATATTTAAAATTAGGAGTGAGTTCACCGAGTAAAGGTGGAAGTTTTTCTTCAGTATTTACTTTTAAAACATTGATTTTGCAATTTTTAAAATCACTCACAAAGCTATTTTTAGCGAAAATTGCTTTATCTGGCACCAAAGTTTCGTCTTTAAGGATAAGATTATCCTCATTAAGCGTGGCTAAAATTTTAGCAATAGTGCTATAACACTGCTCATCGGCAAATAAAGTGATAAATTCGTATTGTTCTATCAATTTTTCAAGTAAAAAAGGCAATTCTTTATCGGTTTTACTTTGAATTCGAACTTCACCAAGTTCTTCAAATTTTTGTTCATAAGCTCTATAAATATATTCTTTGTAATTTTGACTCATAATTAGCTCATCACCGATAATAAAAAGCAAATGTTTCATTTTTATTTTTTTCCTTTTTTCTTTTAATTATATCTAAAAATAAGGCAGAAATTTAAGCTATTTTAGGTAAAATTTCTCTTTAAATAAAAAAGGTGGTTAAGAATGGACTATAAAGATACTTTACTTTTGCCAAATACAAGCTTTGCTATGCGTGCAAATTTGGCAGAATTTGAACCTAAAAGATTTAAAAAATGGTTTGATAAAAATTATGCTTATGAAAAGATAAAACAAAAACGCAAAGATGCAAAAAAGGCTTTTACTTTACACGATGGACCTCCTTACGCAAATGGACACATTCATATAGGACACGCTTTAAACAAAATTTTAAAAGAAACCATAGTCAAAACACATTATTTTAATGGAGAAAAAGTGCGTTATACTCCGGGTTGGGACTGCCACGGACTTCCTATAGAACAGCAAGTTGAGCTTAAACTTGGAGATAAAAAAAAGGATTTAAGTAAAAAAGAAATTCGTTCTCTTTGTAGAAAACACGCAACTGAATTTATAGACATACAAAGGGAAGAATTTAAAAGTTTAGGAGTAATTGGGGACTGGGATAAGCCTTACATCACAATGGATTTTGCTTTTGAAGCAAATATTTACCGCACTTTGTGTGCAATTGCTAAAAAAGGACTTTTATTTGAACGTTCTAAACCGGTATTTTGGAGCTGGGCAGCAAAATCAGCCTTAGCTGAAGCTGAAGTGGAGTATGAAGATAAAGAAGATTATTCAAGTTTTGTCGCCTTTGATTTAGAGGAAGAAACCTTAAAAAAACTTAAAATAAGCAAGGCAAGTGCAGTCATTTGGACAACAACTCCTTGGACTTTAGTCGCAAATCAAGCCATAGCCTTAAATCCTAATGAAAATTATGTTTTAACAAAAGAGGGCTTAATTTTTGCAAAGGCTTTACTTAAAAATATGGTAGAACTTGGTTTTACTCAAGGTAAAATTGAGAAAGAGTTTAAAGCTAAAGAATTTGAGGGTTTATATGCAATTAATCCACTTAATTCAAGAAAATCTCTTTTTGTGCTTGGAGAACACGTTTTAATGGACGGAGGCACAGGACTTGTCCATACAGCACCCGGACACGGCGAAGATGATTATTATATGGGTTTAAAATACAAACTTGAAGTTTTAATGCCTGTAGATGACGGAGGTTGCTATGATGAAACCTTAAGGACTAAAGCCCTTTTGCCTTCCCATTTGCTTGATGAGTTCATAGGTCTTCATATTTTCAAGGCAAATGAACGCATTTTAGAGCTTTTAGGTGAAAAACTCATCGGGGTTTCAAAGTTTATACACTCTTATCCTTTTTGCTGGAGAACACATAAGCCTGTGATTTATAGGGCAACCAAACAATGGTTTATCTTGATGGACGAACCAAAACTTGAAGGAAAAAGTTTAAGGGAGAGAGCCAAAGAACAAATTTTAAAAACAAAATTTTATCCACAAAGCGGGATTAAAAGAATAGGTTCTATGATTGAAAATCGCCCAGATTGGTGTATCTCAAGACAAAGAGATTGGGGAACTCCTATTGCATTTTTTAGGCATAAAAAAACTAAGGAAGTTGTGCTTGATGATGATATTTTAGAATTTATTGCAAATATTTTTGAAAAACAAGGGGCTGATGCTTGGTGGGAACTTGAAATTAAAGATTTGCTTCCTACTAATTCAAAATACCAAGCTTCAGATTTAGAAAAAATTTATGATATTTTAGATGTTTGGTTTGATAGTGGTAGCACTTGGAATGCAGTTTTAAATAGTGGAAATTTTGATGCAGGAGAAAAACAAGCCAGTATGTATTTAGAAGGAAGCGACCAGCATAGAGGTTGGTTTCAAAGTTCGCTTTTAGTAGGAACTGCAATCAAACAAAAAGCTCCATACCAAAGCATTTTAACGCACGGATTTACCACGGACGAAAAGGGACAAAAAATGAGTAAATCTAAAGGCAATGTTATCGCTCCTGATTATGTTGCAAAGACTTATGGGGTTGAGATTTTAAGACTTTGGATACTTTTGAGCGATTATTCAAGCGATCTTAAAATTTCTGAAAATATACTCAAACAAATTAGCGAACAATATAGAAAAATTCGCAATACCATAAGATTTTTACTCGCAAATACAAATGACTTAGAGGATATGAAAATTAGCGAATTTTCTTTTATCGATAAATGGATACTTTCGCGTGCAACAAGGGTGTTTAAAGCAAGCAAAGAAGCCTTTTTAAATTATGATTTTTCTAAGGGTTTTAATGGACTTTTAAATTTTTTAAGTGCAGATTTAAGTGGAATTTACCTTGATATTAGTAAAGATAGGCTCTATTGCGATGAGAAAAATTCTTTGCGTAGAAAATCTGCTCAAATTGCTATGGTTTTAATTGCTAGAGAACTTTTGAATTTATTAGCACCAAATTTAACTTATAGTGTTGATGAAGCTTTAGAACATAGTAATGCTTTAATTAAAGGTGAAGCTTTAGATGTGTTTGATTTGAGTTTAGAAGAAAAATTCGAGTATGATTTTAAAATTGATGATAGAATTTTGCTTTTAGCAAGAGAGAAATTTTTTGAATTCATTGATACACTTAAAAAGGATAAAGTGATTAAATCAACTTTAGAGCTTGAACTTCAAACAAATTCAAAAGAAATTCTAGCCTTGGATAAAACTGAAATGGCAGATTGGTTTATGGTAAGCGTATTTAAGAAAATGGATAGCGAGGAAGCTTTGTTTGAGTTTGAAATAGAAAATCAAAAATTTAAAATCATCAAAGCCAAGGATAATAAATGTCCAAGATGTTGGAAATTTGAGGCTAAAGAAGAGCTTTGTCCAAGATGTCAAGCAGTGATTAAGGGTTAGGTTATGTTTGAAGAAGCAGTGCCAACAAGTCTTATTATAATTACAATTTTTGTTGTGCTTTCTTTAAGTTTTATAGCTATACTTTTTATTAAGAAAAAAGGATAAAAATGATTAGTTTGAAAGAAGCTTTAACTTATTCAAAAAATGAACTTGAAAGTTTAAAAAAGGAGCTTAACGAAAAAGCTAAAAAACAAAAGCAAATAGGAGCTTTTATTGAGCAGTTTTTAGGGTGTGATTTAAGCGACGCAGGAGAGGGTGTTCCCGTAGCAATTAAAGATAATATCAGCGTTAAAGGTTGGGAACTTACTTGTGCAAGCAAAATTTTACAAGGTTACATTGCTCCTTATGATGCAAGTGCTATTGTCAATTTAAAAAGCAATGGTTTTTCTCCTTTTGGAAGATGCAATATGGACGAATTTGCTATGGGAAGTGCAACCACAACTTCATTTTATGGAAGGACTCTTAACCCTTTAAATTTAAGCAAGGTTCCGGGTGGAAGTAGTGGTGGAAGTGCTGCGGCAGTAGCAGCAAACCTTGCAATAGCAAGTTTAGGTTCAGATACAGGCGGTTCTGTGCGTCAGCCTGCTGCATTTTGTGGTTGTGTGGGATTTAAACCAAGTTATGGTAGAGTGAGTCGTTATGGTTTAGCTTCTTATTCTTCAAGCCTTGATCAAATCGGAACCTTAACGCAAAATGTTGAAGACGCTGCCATTTTATATGATGCGATTGCAGGTTATGATACTATGGATAGCACAAGTGCAAAAGTGGAATTTATCAAAACCGCTCCTCATTTAAATCCTAATCGTTCGTTTAAAATTGCGGTGATTGAAAATTATATTAACCAAACAAGCCCTGAAATTAAAGCTGCTCTTTTAAAAACCATAGACGCTTTAAAAGCAAATGGACACGAAATTGTTTATAAAAATTTACTTGACTCTAAATTTGATATTGCAGCTTATTATATCATCGCAACGGCTGAAGCTAGTGCGAATTTAAGTCGTTATGATGGAGTGAGATACGGAACAAGAAGCAAGAGTAAGAGTTTAAAAGATATGTATGTGGATACAAGAAGTGAGGGTTTTGGCGAAGAAGTTAAGCGTAGAATTTTATTAGGGACTTTTGTGCTTAGCAGTGGATATTATGATGCATATTATATTAAAGCTCAAAAAGCAAGGGCTTTGATTAAGGCTAAATATGAGGAAATTTTAAGGGATTGTAATCTTATTTTTATGCCTGTTACTCCAACCACAGCTTTTAATTTTGATACACAAAAATCGCCTATGCAAACTTATTTGGAGGATGTTTTTACAATCTCTGTAAATTTAGCAGGACTTGGAGGCATTAGTGTGCCTGTGGCTAAGGATAAAGAGGGCTTAAATATTTCAGCTCAGCTTATTTGCAAAGCTTACGATGAACAAAGCTTACTTGATGGAGCCTTAAGCTTAGAAAAAATCATCAAACAATAAATAAATTTTAGAAAGAGGGAAAATCATTTAAACAAAAGCTGTAAAATTATAAAAAATTAGGAGAAAAAATGAAGATTGTAAAACGTGCTTTGACTTTTGAAGATGTGCTTTTACTCCCCGGATATTCTGAAGTTTTACCAAAAATCGTGCAAATTCATACAAAACTTACTAAAAATATCACTTTAAACATACCTTTAATTTCTGCTGCAATGGACACAGTTACCGAGCATAGAGCTGCCATTATGATGGCAAGACTTGGAGGAATTGGTATCATTCATAAAAATATGGATACAGCCTCACAGGTTAGAGAAGTTAAAAGGGTTAAAAAAAGTGAAAGTGGCGTTATAGCAGACCCTATTTTTATTGGTCCTAAAGCAAGTGTTAAAGAAGCTTTAGAACTTATGGCAGAATATAGAATTTCTGGAATTCCTGTAGTTGAAAAAGATAAAAAACTTATAGGAATTTTAACAAATAGAGATTTAAGATTTCAAACAAATTTAGAAACCTTGGTTGAAAAAGTAATGACTAAAGCTCCTTTAATTACAGCTTTAAAAGGTTGTACTTTAGATGATGCAGAGGAAATTTTTAACACAAATAAAATTGAAAAACTTCCTATCGTAGATAAAAAAGGGCATTTGGAAGGACTCATTACCATAAAAGATTTGAAAAAACGCAAAGAATACCCTGAAGCAAATAAAGATGATTTTGGAAGATTAAGAGTTGGAGCTGCAATAGGGGTTAATCAAATGCAAAGAGTCGATGCTTTAGTTGAAGCTGACGTTGATGTTTTAGTGCTTGATAGTGCTCACGGACATTCTAAAGGCATTATTGATACGATAAAAAAAATCAAAGCGAAATACCCAAAGGTTGATTTAATTGCCGGAAACATAGCCACAGCCAAAGCTACAGCTGCTTTATGTGAAGCAGGAGCAGACGCTGTTAAGGTAGGAATAGGACCTGGAAGCATTTGCACGACTCGTATTGTTTCAGGTGTTGGGGTTCCACAAATTTCAGCCATTGATGAATGTGCTTTGGAAGCTAAGAAATTTGGAATTCCAGTAATTGCTGATGGAGGGATTAAATATTCAGGTGATATTGCTAAGGCTTTGGCTGCTGGAGCTCATTCAGTGATGATAGGCTCACTTTTAGCAGGAACTGATGAAAGTCCGGGAGAACTTTTTACTTATCAAGGCAGACAATATAAAGCTTATCGCGGTATGGGAAGTCTTGGTGCGATGCAAAAAGGAAGTTCAGACAGATATTTTCAGCAAGGCACGGCACAAGATAAACTTGTTCCTGAAGGCATTGAAGGACGTGTGCCTTATGTAGGAAGCATTAAAAATGTTGCCCATCAACTTTTAGGAGGACTTCGTTCATCAATGGGTTATGTGGGTGCAAAAGACATTGATGAATTTCAGAAAAAGGCTGAATTTGTAGAGATTACAAGTGCAGGACTTAAAGAAAGCCACGTTCACGATGTGATTATTACGCACGAAGCACCAAATTACAAGGTGAATTTATAATGAGTTTTGAAGAAAATTTAAAAAAAGCCAATGAAGCTTTAGAAAAGCTCAATGAGAGCGAATTAAGCTTAGATGATAGCGTAAAAATCTATAAAATGGGACTTCTTAGCATACAAAAAGCAAGAGAAGACCTTGAAAAAGCTAAACTTGAAGTGGAGAAAATCGATGAGTAAAATCGCAGCTTTGCAGTTTCCTACTTTAGCTTTAAGTGAATCAAGACTTGATTATTATCTTAAAGCCTCTAAAGAAAGTGGTGCGGATTTGGTTGTGCTTGGAGAGTATGTTACAAATAGCTTTTTTACCGAGCTTTTAACCTTACCAAAGAGTATGATTAAGGAACAAAGTGAAACTAAAAAACAAAGTTTAACTCAGCTTGCTAAAAAATACGAACTTGAAATTATAGCTCCTCTTGTAAGTGTTGAAAATAAGGGATATAAAAAACTTTGTCTTAGAGTAAGTCCTCATTCTTTAAAAAGTTACGAACAACAAATTTTAATGCCTTATGAACATTGGAATGAGCAAAAATTTTTCAGCAATAAAACAAATCAAATCAAACTTCATCATTTTACTTACGTAGGACTTAAATGTGCTTTACTTTTTGGTTTTGAAGCACATTTTGATATATTTTGGCAAGAAATTATGGCTAAAAAAATTGATTTAGTGATTATACCCACAGCTTCAACTTTTTCTAGCAAACAAAGATGGGAAGAACTTTTGAAAACAAGGGCTTTTCTAAACTCAACAAGCATTTTAAGGGTTAATCGTATAGGAAAACAAAGCGAAGAATGGAATTTTTACGGCGACACTTTGTTTATTGATGCTTTTGGAGAGATTAAAGAAAGACTTGGAAGCGAAGAAGAAATGCTTATTATTGAACCAAATAAAGCTAGCGAAGCTAGAAAACTATGGGCTTTTGATAAGATTTTAACCAAATTCACAATTTAAAGAATAAAAATTCTAAAGAAAATCTGATTATTATAAGGTAAATTTTTATTCTTTGTAATTCTTTTTAAAATTTTCATATTCCTCGTAAAAATTGAGATTTAAAAAAGCTTCTTCATTTTCAAATTCTACAAATTTAGTTTTGACTCTATTAAACAAAAGTCCGATTTTTTGCTCATTTTTTTCAAGTAAATCCTTACAAAGAGAAGCTAAGGAGCTGTGATAAAAGCCACACAAAGAATGCTTATGCTCTTTTGTTTTAGCAATGATGATTTTAAAATCATCATCTAAAAATTTTGCCATTTTTATAAGTTCGTTTGAACCTATATTTGGACTATCAACTGCAAGAATAAAAACAAATTCATTCTTAAATTGGCTTAGTATTGAATAAAGTGCGAGCATAGGAGAATGAATTTTGTAATGTTCATCATCTTTAATCAAAGCAAATTCTTTATCCCATTTATCCTCTTTAGTGCTTATGAAAACTTGCTTAAAAAGAGGCAAAAACTTTTTAACTTGAAAATGTGTAAGGGTTTCTAAGCCTAAAGGCAAGGTGCTTTTATCCTTTCCCATACGCGAAGATTTACCTCCACACAAAATCACGCAATTTAATTTTAAAAGCTTTTCCACACAATTTACCTTTTTTTTAAAACTTCAAATTTTAGTATAAAATTTGCAAAAAATATCTTATAATTTAAATATGAAATATAACGAACTTTTGCAAATCAAAGATTTTTTCGGTGCTTTTAAAAAGATAGATTTTATCAAACGCATTGATGATAATGTTTTAGAACTAAGTCTTGATAGGCAAAAATTTATCCTCGATTTAAACCGCAACCAAAGTGCAATTTACACAGCAAGGCTCCAAAGCAAGGATTATAACGCTCCTTTTGATTTTATGCTTAAAAAATATTTTAGCAATGCTATTTTAACAAAGGTTATTGTGCCTGAAAATAATCGAATTTTGCGTTTTTTTGCTTTGGCACATAAGGCTTATAAAAGTTTTGAAAGTGTGATTGACTTTGAATTTACAGGAAAAAATACAAATGTGATTCTTAGTGATTCTAAAGGTATTATCATCGAGGCTTTAAGACATATGGATAAAAATTATAGAGTGATTAAACCTCATCAAAATTTAACCCCTTTAAAACCCTACAAAATCAACGAAGAATTTAAAAAAATTGTCAATTTTACAACTTATTTTGAGCAAAAATTTAAAGAACTCTATGAAACAAAGCTACAAAATTCCAAAAAACTCAAACTTTCACAAATGCAAAAAAAGATAGAAAAATTTAAACTTCTTTTAGAAGGTTTAGAAGATGAAAAAAAATTGCTCTTAAATGCTGAAATTTTAAGCCAAAAAGCAGATGTTTTATTTGCGAATTTAAGTTTTTTAAAAGATTATGAAAGAAAGTTTAGGCTCAAAGATTTTGAGGGCAAAGATTTAGAATTTAAACTCATCTCAAGCCCAAAACAAAGTGCAAATGACTTTTACAAACAAGCAAAAAAACTCAAACAAAGGGCAAAAAACATTCACATTCAAAAACAAAATTTAGAAGAAAAATTAGAATTTTATAAAAAATTAGAAAAACTTTTAGCACAAAGTGAGAGCATTTTTGAACTTGAGGTTTTACTTCCTAAAAAAAGCAAAAATTCCTCTAAAAAAGACGATGAGAAAGATTTGAGTGTGGAAAATTTTTATTTTAAAGATTTTAAAATCAGCGTAGGAAAAAATCAAAAAGGCAATGAAAATTTACTCAAAAATGCCAAAAAAAACGATATTTGGCTTCATATTAAAGATGTGCCAAGTGCTCACACTTTAATTCATTCAAATAAACAAAAAATCAGCGAAGAAGTGATAGAATTTGCTGCAAAACTTTGTGCGAATTTTTCAAATTTAAAGCAAGGAGCTTATTTGGTCGATTATACCACGAGAAACTTTGTGAAAGTTAAACAAAAGGCGTTTGTAGAATATACGAACTTTAAAAGCGTTAAAATTAAAAAGGATTAAATATGCCAATTAGTCCATTAGGAAATATGAATTTTGTCAATCAAAATGTTTCTTACCAATCCACACAAGTAAGCAATGAAGTGGCTAAAGAGGGTTTTGCAAATGTAATGAATATGGCAGAAACCGCTGAAAAAGAAAAAACTGCAGCTAAACTTGAAAGAGTGGGAGAATCCTTAGAAGTCCAAGAAGAAATCAAAGAAAAAAGTGAGGAAGAAAAAGGAAAAAAACAAGAAAGACAAGCTAAAAAAAAGCAAGATAAAGATGAAGAAGAGCTTTTAGAAGATGAAGAAGAGCCGCAAAAAAAAGACTGGATTCATCGTTTGGATATGAGTATTTAAAGGAAAAAAATGTTTGATACAAAGAGAATTGTTTGGGGTGTAGGGATTGTTCTAGCAGTAATCATTATTGCTTTGATTGATAAATTTTTCATCAATCTTATCGTTTTTGCGGGCTTATTTTACCTCGCTTTTGAGGAGGCTAAAAAACTTTTTGGAATTGCAAATGCTTCCATTATTCCTTTAGTTCTTGCTTTTTTGGTGGGAATTTTGATTGAAAAACCCTTACTTTGCGGAATTTTGATGTTTATTTTAGTGTTGGGCTTTTTGGTTTATAAAAAGGCAGAAAATTTAAATTTTGCTTTGCCTTATTTGTATCCTAGCTTGCCTTTATTTGCACTTTGGGAGCTTTATTTTAAAAATGGAATGTTTGCAGTATTTTGGCTCATAGTTATTGTTGCAAGTTGTGATAGTGGGGCGTATTTTGCAGGAAAACTCATCGGCAAAACGCCTTTTTCCCCAACAAGTCCAAATAAAACTTTAGAAGGCGTCATAGGTGGAGTGATTTTAGCTGTATTTCTTGGAACCCTTGTTGGGATTTTTATGTATGATTTTTGGTTGTGCTTTTTTTGTTCTTTGGTAGTTGCGATTTTTGCGGTAATAGGGGACTTGCTTGAGAGCTATTTTAAAAGAAAAGCTGGGGTTAAAGATAGTGGCAATCTCATACCCGGACACGGCGGAATTTTAGATAGAATCGACGCGGTGTTGATTGCTAGTTTTGCAATGGTTGCGTTTTTATGATAATTTTTGGAAGCACTGGAAGCATAGGAGTAAATGCCTTAGAGCTTGCTAAGCTTAAAAATATGAAAATTTCAGCCCTTGCTTGTGGGGAAAATATCAAGCTTTTAAACAAGCAAATTGAGCAATTTAAGCCTGATTTTGTTTGCATTAAAAACTCAAAAGATAAGCCTTTGGTTAAACACAAAAGAGTTTTTGTAGGACAAGAAGGCTTAGAAAAAATTTTAACAGAATGCGAAGATGAACTTTTGCTCAATGCTATCGTTGGTTTTGCAGGACTTAGAAGCTCTTTAAAGGCTAAAGAACTTGGTAAAAATATAGCTTTAGCAAATAAAGAAAGCTTAGTGGTTGCGGGCGAATTTTTAAAAGGAGCTAAAATCATACCCATAGATAGCGAACACTCGGCTTTGAAATTTTTGCTTCAAAAGCATAAAAATGTTAAAAAACTTTATATCACTGCAAGTGGTGGAGCTTTTTGGAAAAGTAAAATCAAAGACTTGCAAAAAGTGAGTGCTAAAGATGCTCTAAAACACCCTACTTGGCAAATGGGAGCTAAAATTACAATCGATAGTGCAACTATGGCAAATAAGCTTTTTGAAATTATTGAAGCCTATCATCTTTATGGTTTTAAAGAAATTGATGCTTTAATTGAGCCAAAATCTATCATTCACGCTTTATGTGAATTTAAAGATGGAGGAGTAAGTGCGTATTTTTCTTACGCAGATATGAAACTAGCGATTTCTCAAGCCATTTTTAAAACACACAATACAAAAATTCTTGAATATATAGACTTTGTTAAACTTTCTAGTTTAAAATTCTATAAGATTAGTGAAAGGAAATATCCTATATTTAAACTCAAAAATGAGCTTTTGAAATACCCTAGTTTGGGTGTTTTGATTAATGCTGCTAATGAAGTTTTGGTGCAAAAATTTTTGCAAGGAAAATGTGAGTTTTTGGATATTTCAGACGGTATTTTTAAGGCAATTGATTATTTTGGGGTGCCAAAGCTTAAAGATGTTTTAGCAGTATTTGAATACGACATTAAAGTTAGAGAGTATTTAAGATGAGATATTTAGTGATTTTTTGGATTTTTGTATCGAGTGTTTTTGCCTTTGAGCTTGATTTTAGCGTGGGTGAAAATGGTAAAAGCTTAGATGATAATAACACGATTTTAATTTTTGGTGGAATGCAAGGTGATGAGCCGGGTGGTTTTCACGCAGCAAGTTTGTTGC
>JAFLRU010000049.1 GCA_022511325.1 Campylobacter sp. | reverse complement strand
CTTCTGTGAAAGCGAACCTTTAACATCAACAACCTTAGTGCAAGGATAACTTGTTCCTGCTATGGTATAAGGACAAGATACTATACTTGAGTTTAATAAATCACTTTCTAAAATAATTGGAATATTATTATCTTTAAAGCTTTTACCTTTATTGGATTTAAGTATAAGCTTAGCTGCGTGCTATGTATTGTCTAGATTTTCTCGTTAAACGCACCAAGTTTAAGAATTTTTTGCATACGATGAGCAATAAGTTCTCTTTTGTCAATTTTTTCAAGTTCTTCTAAAGATTTTTTGACATAATCAGCTATTGCCGTGGCTGCTTCTTCTTTGTTACGGTGAGCTCCATTGATAGGTTCATTAATCACCTCATCAATTAAACCTTGGTTTTTAAGTTCTGTTGCGGTTACTTTCATTGCTTTAGTGGCTGCTTCACTCTTTGTTGCATCATTCCAAAGTATAGCAGCACAACCTTCAGGTGAGATAACTGAAAATACAGAATTTTTCATCATAGCTAATCTATCTGCTACACCTATAGCCAAAGCTCCTCCACTCCCACCTTCACCAATAACTATAGCAATTGTAGGAGTTTTAAGATCGCTTAACTCATACAAATTCTTAGCAATCGCTTCGCTTTGACCTCTTTCTTCAGCTCCAATACCCGGATAAGCACCCGGAGTATCAATGAGAAACAAAATAGGAAGCTCGAATTTTTCAGCAAGTTTTGCAACTCTTAAAGCTTTTCTATAACCCTCAGGATGGGGCATACCAAAATTTCTTGCAATTTTATCTTTGGTTCCGCGTCCTTTTTGTTCTCCAATCACAACAAGCTTTTTTCCGCATAAATAGCCCATAAAACAGACGATAGAAGGATCATCTCTAAAAGCTCTGTCTCCGTGAATTTCATATGCATCATTTAAAATAAGTTCGATATAATCAAGTGCATAAGGGCGGTCAGGATGACGTGCAAGCTGCAAGCGTTGAAAGTCGCTTAAATTTTTATAAGTTTTAGAAAGCTCTTTTTCAAGATTTTTTTTCAAAATTTCAACAGCGTGAGTATCGCCTTTAATCTGTGCATTTATAATACTTTCATCAATTTGCTGAATATTTTTTTCAAAATCTAAATATGAAGCCATTAATCCACTTTCTTAAAAATTACACAACCATTTGTGCCACCAAACCCAAAGGAGTTACTCATCACTACCTTTAAATCTGCTTTTCTAGCGTGATTTGGCACATAATCAAGGTCGCATTCTTCATCTTGGACAAATTGATTAATCGTTGGAGGAATGATGCCTTGTTCTAAAGCCATGATGCTAATGACTGCTTCAATAGCCCCAGCAGCTCCCAAACAATGTCCAGTTTGCCCCTTGGTTGAACTTATAGGAGGAATTTCCTTTCCAAAAAGTTCTTTGATAGCTGCGGTTTCATTTTTATCATTTACAGGAGTAGAGGTTCCATGTGCATTAATATAATCAATCTTTAAATTTCCAGCCATTTTTAAAGCTTTTTTCATTGCTCTTAAAGGTCCATCTAAGGTTGGAGCTGTGATATGATGGGCATCTGCACTTTCACCAAAACCTACAAGTTCGGCATAAATCTTAGCTCCTCGTTTTTTAGCTTCCTCATATTCTTCAAAAACCAAAGCTCCAGCACCTTCTCCCATTACAAAGCCATCTCTTTCTTTATCAAATGGTCTTGAAGCTGTAGCAGGGTCGTCATTTCTTGTGGATAAGGCTTTCATTGAAGCAAAGCCACCTATACCCACAGCACAAATTGCAGCTTCAGCACCAACAACAAGCATTTTATTTGCTGTTCCTAAAACTATGCTTTTGTAAGCTTCACATACAGCGTGGGTTCCTGCAGCACAAGCTGTAACGCAAGAAATGTTTGGACCTTTGAGTTTATGTTCTATAGAAACTAAACCTCCAAGCATATTTACAAGAGCTGAGGGAATAAAAAAAGGTGAAATTTTTCGTGCTCCATTTTGCTCACAAATGATAGAATTTTTTTCTATATTTGGCAAACCACCTATCCCCGCAGCTGAAATAACACCGAATTCTTCTGTGTTAATATTTTCATCAAAATGTGCATCAAGCATTGCTTCTCTAGCTGCTTTTATACCAAGTTGGATAAAGCGGTCAATTTTTTTGACTTCTTTGCCATCTACAACTTCTAAAGGATTGAAATTTTTAACTTCTGCGGCAATTTGCACAGGAAAATTACTTGTATCAAAAAGAGTGATTTTATCCACTCCGCTTTTACCCTCACAAATTGCTTTAAAAGAAGTTTCTTTATCTAAACCCAGAGCATTTATCATTCCAATGCCTGTAACTACAACTCTTTTCAAAAACAAGCCCTTAAAATTTAAAAATTATTTTTTAAGTTTTTCGATATAATTAACAACATCTTCAATTTTAATTAATTTCTCTGCATCACTATCAGGGATTTCCACTTCAAATTTTTCTTCTAAAGCCATAATAAGCTCAACCACATCCAAAGAGTCTGCACCTAAATCTTCAATAATTTTTGATTCCATTTTTACTGTATCCGCTTCAATGCTAAGTTGTTCTACAACAACTGCTTTTACATCATCAAATGTTGCCATTTGTTTTCTCCTTAAAATAAATAAAACGCATTCTACCATAAAAAAGTTAAAATGGACTAAAACAGATAATTTTAGTTTTAGTAACAAAGTCAAAAGTGCTTTTACTAGTTAAAGAACTTTTGACACAAACTCAAGAGATAAAATATAGTCAAACAAACTTAAACTAAGGTTTTTTATTTAAACTACTCATTTGATTCTAAAGATTTAGAATACTCTTTATAGGAATTAAATCCTTTTTCGTGTGCTGAATTTTCTAATCTATCGCCTTCTGATTTATAAACATAATCACTAGCACAAGCACTTAAAATTAAGGCTACTACGATACAAGATAGTAAATTTTTCATTCTCAATCCTTACACTTAAGCAAAACTAGCTTCTTTAAGCTTTATAAAGCTTAAATTCTCCATTTAGAAATTGCATTCTTGCACTTAAATTATTAAGATAAAACACTTCAAATTTAGGATTATTAGGATTTTCATAAAGTTCTTTTAGCATTGGATATTTCTCAAACATCTCTTTTTTAACTTCGGCATTATTTTCAAAAACTGCATTAGCTCTAAGTCTTAAAAAAGTTCCATCTTTGGCACAAGAGCAAAACTCTATACCATCGTAATTTTGAATGTGTTTAAAAAGATTTTTAGCATTTGAAGTACAAAAATAAATTTTATCCTCGTATAAAAGTGGGCTTTGCACAGGACGCACACGAGGGTTGCCGCAAGTGCCAAGAGTTGCTAAAAAAGCTGGAGCATTATTGTCTAAAAAATTCATAATTTCTTTAAGATCCATTTTTATCCTTACATATAAAGTCCGCCGTTGATTTTAAGCACATCACCAGTAACATAAGAAGCATAATCGCTAAGCAAAAATGCAACGCAATTTGCAACCTCTTCAGGTTCAGCAAAGCGCTTAAGTGGAATATTTTCTTGATAATTTTGTTTAATTTCTCCACTTAAACTTTCAGTCATATCACTTTTAATAAATCCCGGAGTAACGCAATTAAATCGCAAATTTCTACTTGCTCCTTCTTTAGCAAAAGACTTTGTTAATGCAATCATTCCACCCTTACTTGCCGAATAATTACTCTGCCCAATATTTCCCATTTCTCCAACTATAGAAGCGATATTAACCACCGCACCAAAACGTTTTTTACTCATTGCTTTTAAAGCTTCGCGGCAGCCTAAAAATGCAGAATTTAAATTTGTATCCAAAACACCGCTAAATTCTTCTAGTTTCATTCTTAAGGCAAGTTTATCATTTGTGATTCCTGCATTATTAACAAGATAGCTTAATTCCCCGTCGCTTTCAAGTATAGTTTTGATTCCTGCCTCAAATTCATCTTCCTTACTCGCATCAAATTTAATCACAGCAGCTTTACCGCCTTTTGAAATGATTTCATCTTTTAAAGAATCTGCTAATTCGGGTTTTGAACGATAATTAATCCAAACTTTAAGTCCAAATTCCGCCAAAGTCTTAGCAATAGCCGCACCAATTCCTTTGCTTGCTCCTGTGATTAAAACATTTTTTCCACTAAATTTCATTCATTTTCCCTTTTAATTTTTTTGGCATTATATAAAATTTGAATGAATTTTAAAATAAAGCCTCGTTCATTTCTTTTGGAATTTCAAGTTCAAGTATCTTTAAAACACTTGCAGCTATATTGCTAAGTCCCATATTTTCTTTGATTTTTTTGACACCTAAAGCTTCGATGAAAACAAAAACATCAAAATTTGTGTGATTAGTGAGCAAATTTCCTTCTTCATCTTGCATAGCTTCACAATTTCCGTGATCACTTGTAATAATAAAAGCATAGTTATGCTCTCTTGCACAATTTACAAGCTCACCCAAACAAGTATCCACTGCTTCAACAGCTTTTACTGCCGCATTAAAATCACCAGTATGTCCTACCATATCACCATTTGCAAAATTCACTACGATAAAATCTTCACCTTTTTCAATCCCTTTTTTTACCTCAGCCAAAACCTCATAAGCACTCATTTGCGGCTTTTCATCATAGGTTTTAACCTTTGGACTTGGGATAACCACCCTCGTTTCATTTTCTAATAAGTCCTCTTTTCCTCCGTTAAAAAAGAAAGTTACGTGAGCGTATTTTTCAGTTTCCGCAGTATGAAGCTGACTTAAACCCGCCTTTGAAATAACCTCAGCTAAAGTATTTTCAATTTTTTCTTTTTCAAAAATCACAGGAAGATTAAATTTATCATCATAAACGCACATAGTTAATAAATTTTCAAAAATTTTCTCACGTTTGAATTCTTTAAAATCTTTAGAATTTAAAACCTCAATAAGTTCCCTCATTCTGTCATTTCTAAAATTGACAAAAATCAAACCATCTTCTTCGCTTAAACCCTCAAAATCCTTTGAAATAGCAGCTTTAATAAATTCATCGGTAATATCTTCTTGATAGGAATTTTCAATGTAAGAACTAAAACTTGAAACCCTAGGAGCTTTTGCTAAAAGGCAGTTATAATATTCCTCTACTCTTTCCCATCTTTTATCTCTATCCATAGCATAAAATCTCCCACATACTGAAGCTAATTTTACACCCTTTTGCTCACAAAAAATTTCTAAATTTTTAATAAATTCAAGCCCTGTTTTAGGACTTACATCGCGTCCATCTGTAATAGCGTGAGCGTAAACTTCATTGCCTTTGTTCTTGCAAAGCTCAAGCAAGGCATTAAAATGCGTATCACTAGAATGCACACCGCCATTACTGTAAAGTCCTATAATGTGAATTTTTTTGCATTTTTTTAAAAGAACATTAAGTTTTGGGTGCTCTTCTAAGCTTTTATCTTCAATAGCCTTGTTAATTTTAACTAAATTTTGATAAATGATTCTTCCGCTACCTATACACATATGCCCTACTTCGCTATTTCCCATTTGCCCCTCTGGTAAGCCTACAGCTAAGCCACTGGTTTTAAGCAAAGAATTAGGAAGTTCTTTGAAAAATCTTTCATAATTTGGTTTTTTAGCTGCGTAAAAGGCATTAAATTTTGGACTTTTATTATATCCTATCCCGTCAGTTATGACTAAAATACATTTTTGTTTCATTTTTTACTCTTTATAAGAATATTTTTTGTTATATTTTACTAAAATTAAACTTTATAAAAACCAAAAAAGGTTAAAACTTGTATTATCTTTCTGAACTTAGTAATTATGCTTTTTTTAGCTATATTAGTGTGCGTGCGGGTTTTGCGTTTTTTATTGCTTTGTGTTTGAGCTTATTTTTAATGCCAAAATTCATACTTTGGGCAAAAGCAAAAAAAGCAAATCAGCCTATTTATGAGTTTGCCCCTCAGAGTCATCAAAGTAAGAGTGATACCCCAACAATGGGTGGGCTTGTTTTTATCAGCTGTGCAGTTTTTACAAGCTTGTTTTGTGTAAAATTTGACAATGTTTTTACAATTTGTGCGATTTTATGCCTCGTGCTTTTTTGTTTGATAGGACTTATCGATGATTTAGGAAAAATTATTAAAAAAGACAACCATTCAGGACTTAGTGCAAGAATGAAGCTTTTAGCACAAATTGTTGCGAGTGTGATTTGTATCATTCCTTTGTATTTAAGTGCCGAATTTAACACCGAATTTTATATTCCTTTTTATAAACACCCGATTTTTGATATGGAGATTTTTGCGTTTTTCTTTTGGATTTTAGTTTTCGTCTCAAGTTCTAATGCTGTGAATTTAACAGATGGGCTTGACGGACTTGCAACCGTTCCTTCGATTTTTTCTTTAACAACTTTGGGAATTTTTCTTTATTTGAGTGGGAATTTAAATTACAGCGAGTATTTGCTTTTGCCAAAAATTCAAGGACTTGGCGAAGTTGTGATTGTATGTGCGGCTTTGATTGGTTCTTTAATGGGCTTTTTGTGGTATAATTGTTACCCTGCACAAGTTTTTATGGGAGATAGCGGAAGTTTGAGTTTAGGTGCTTTTATAGGTTTTTTAGCCATCATTAGCAAAAATGAAATTTTACTTTTACTTGTAGGTTTCGTTTTTGTGCTAGAAACCATTTCTGTGATTCTACAAGTGGGAAGTTTTAGAATTTTTCATAAAAGAGTTTTTAAAATGGCACCCATTCATCATCACTTTGAAAAAGCGGGTTGGGTTGAAAATAAAATTATCGTTCGTTTTTGGATGATAGCCCTTCTTTCAAATTTAATTGCTCTAGCGTCAATCAAAATAAGATGAAAAAATCACTCTTTGGATACGGAAAAACCACTAAAGCTTTGGCAAAAAAATTTGGCGGTTTTGATATTTATGACGATAATTTTAAAGAAAGCAAACAAGATGAATTTGGAAACACTCTTTTGCCTGTGAGTGAATTTGATGAAAAGCTAAGTGAGCTTGAAATTCCAAGTCCGGGTTTTCCAAAAGAACATCCTCTTATTCTTAGAGCTAAAAATTTGCAAAGTGAGTATGATTTTTTCTATGATGCGATGCCAAAAAGTGTGTGGATTAGCGGGACAAATGGAAAAACCACTACCACGCAAATGACTCAACATCTGCTTGCTAAAATCGGTTCTCAAATGGGGGCAAATGTTGGAGTGCCTTTAGCTGAACTTGATACTTACGCAAAACTTTGGATTCTTGAGACCTCATCTTTTACTTTGCATTACACTCACACAGCTAAACCTGAAATTTACGCACTTTTGCCTATAACGGCTGATCATATTTCTTGGCACGGCAGTTTTGAAGCTTACGCAAAAGATAAACTTAGTGTTCTTAGGCGTATGAATGAAAGTGATGTTGCGATTTTACCTGAACTTTATGCGAATGCAGATACTAAAGCTCATATCATTAGCTATAAAGATGCGGAGGATTTGGCACAAAAACTTGGCATTGATACAAAACAAATTCATTTCAAGCCGCCTTTCTTACTTGATGCTATAATGGCTTTAAGTATAGAAAAAATTCTTTTAGATACTACAAATTATGAGCTTTTAAATAGCTTTATTATGGAAAAAAATAAGCTTGAGGAATTTTATGATGAACTTGGCAGACTTTGGGTTAATGATACAAAGGCTACAAATGAAGATGCTCTTATACAAGCTTTAAAACGTTATAAAGATAAGAAAATTCATCTTATTATTGGTGGTGATGATAAGGGCGTGGATTTAAGCGGGGTTTTTGAATTTATGCGTGATTTTGATATAGAGCTTTATGCCATAGGAATTAGTAGCGATAAAATGATGGCTTATGCGAAAAATCATCACTTAAAAGCGTATAAATGCGAGTTTTTAGAAAAAGCAGTGAGCGAAATTTCAAAAAAACTAAAACTTGATGAAGTGGCTTTGTTAAGTCCTGCTTGTGCAAGTTTAGACCAGTTTAGCTCTTATGCACAAAGAGGAGAGGTTTTTAAAGAAAGCGTAAAGGCTTTAAAATGATTTTTTCAGGGCAAAATAATGCAAGAAATTCAAAAAAGAACAAAATTTAGCCTAGATAAAAATGATGAGAGTGTGCTTTGGGAAAGCAAAATAAAAGCTAGTTTTTGGGATTTGCTTCGATATAGGCTCAGTGTTTATTCATTTTTTACACTTTTAATATTTTTTATTTACATACTTTGGATTGCATTAAATTATAATGCGTTTAACTATAAGAATTTGTGTTTATTTATCCTTTGTTTTACACTAGCAAGCGTCTTAACTTTTCCTGATGTTTATGCAACATTTAATTTTAAATTTATGTATCTTACAAGAAAAGGACTTGTAA
>JAFLRU010000048.1 GCA_022511325.1 Campylobacter sp. | reverse complement strand
TATGAAATTCTTAAAAATAATGACAAGCTTTTTGAAGCAACAAAGAATTATTTAAAAGATTTTGCTTATAAATTAGATGAGAGAATGAAACTTGAAGACTCTTTGATGCTAAATGAAAAAGATGTCTTAGAATACTTAAGAAATAACAAACAAGCAAGGTTAGATTTAAAAAGTATTTTAGATGAGGAGCTTGCTCATGTCGAAGCTCATCGTCCTGACATTGTTGCTTCTTGGAAATATTATCAAGAGTTTGAGAATATGTGTGAGGAGTTGGATGGGAAATAAAAGATTAAATAGCTTAAAATATCGTTTTGCTTAGAAAATTAAACTTTAACCAAACAATATTTTCTAAAACCTTGTTCAAAAATTTCATAGTCTTTAAAATCTTTTAATTCCTCATCAGCTTTACTTCCCTTATAGAGCAAAAAAAGCGTTTGCTTGTGAGTGAAATTCTTACAAAGTTTTATCAAAGATGAAGCATTCATTAAAGCTCTTGAGGTGATAAGTTCAGCTTTAAAATCAGGTTTATATTCTTCAATTTTTTGCCTAAAAATGCACAAATTTTCTAATTCGCATTCAATTTTAATAGCTCTTAAAAAAGCAGCTTTTTTAGCATTTGGTTCAAAAAGATAAAATTTTGCTTTTAAAACAAAGGCTAAAAATACGGCAGGAAAACCCGCTCCACTTCCTACATCAACAATATTTTTTGCAAAACTTAAATCCTTAAAATCTAAGATTTTAAGGCTATCAATTATATTTTCGTCAATATTTTTAAATCTTGTGAGATTATGAATGCGGTTGAATTTTTCAAGCAAATTTTTGTAAATTTCCACCTTGTTTTCAAAGGTTTTCATATCACAATTTTTTAAAAATTCAAGCCTTTCTAAAAAATTCACTCTTTTAAATGTCCCATTTGACTTTGTTTGATGCTAAGATACTCTTTGTTAAATCGGTTTGGTTCTATGAGTATAGGAACGCGTGAAAGCATTTTATCTTTAATGCATTCTAATTTTTCAGGATTATTTGTAAGCAAATTGATTTGCGAAATTTTATAATATTTGAGGATAAAATCCACAATTTCGTAAGTGCGTTCATCGGCTTTAAAACCTAGCTGATGATTTGCTTCTATAGTATTTAAACCTTTATCTTGTAAAGCGTAGGCATTGACTTTGTTAAAAAGTCCTATACCTCTTCCTTCTTGTCTTAGATAAATCACCATTCCATCATTTTTTTCTATGTATTTTAAAGAAAATTCAAGTTGTTCTCCACAATCGCATTTTAAACTCCCTAAAGCATCTCCTGTTAAGCATTCTGAATGAATTCTCAAATTTATAGGGTTTTGAGAAAGATTTTTAAAAATGCAAAGATGTTCTTTTTCATTTTCTTTAAAGCTTTGAATTTTAAACATACCCCATTTACTTGGCAAATTTGCAGGTTCTGAAATTTTTATATCCATTTACTTACTCTCTATCATTAAATTTATGCTAAACTTTTAGTTTTATTATTATATAAAATCCTAAGTATATCAAAAAAAGGACAAAAATATGTTTAAAAGATTTAGAAGGCTTAGAATTAATGAAAATATCAGGGATATGGTAAGTGAAAACCATTTAGAACTTAGCGATTTAATTTATCCACTTTTTGTCATTGAGGGAGTAAAAATTAAAAAAGAAATTTCTTCAATGCCCGGTGTTTTTCAAATGAGTCTTGATGAACTTTTAAAAGAATGTAAAGAACTAGAAAAACTTGGCATAAAAGCCATTATGCTTTTTGGAGTTTTAGAAAATTCGAAAAAAGATAGCTGTGGTAGTGATTCTTTAGATAATGAAGGTTTAATAGCTAGAAGTGTGCGACAGGTAAAAAAAGAATTTCCAAATTTGATTGTGATTTGCGACCTTTGTTTTTGTGAATATACTGAACACGGGCATTGTGGTATAATCGATCCTAAAACTAAAAGTGTTGATAATGATGCAACCTTAGAAATTTCAGCCAAACAAGCTCTTGTTCAAGCAAGAGCTGGGGCGGATATGATAGCACCAAGTGGAATGATGGATGGTATTATAGAGACTTTAAGAAAAGCTTTAGATAAAAATGGTTTTGAGAATTTGCCGATTATGGCGTATTCTACTAAATTTGCTTCAAGTTTTTATGGACCTTTTCGCGATGTAGCAGAATCAGCACCTTCTTACGGAGATAGAAAAAGCTATCAAATGGATTTTAGAAATGGAAAAGAAGCTTTGCTTGAAAGTTTAGAAGATGAAAAACAAGGAGCGGATATTTTAATGGTAAAACCGGCTCTTGCTTATCTTGATGTGGTTAAAGAACTTTCTTTAAACTCAAAACTTCCCTTGTGTGTTTATAATGTAAGTGGAGAATACGCTTTGTTAAAAGCAGGTGAGAAAGCAGGAGTGATTGATTATAAAAAAATGGTTTTTGAAACAATGATGGCTTTTAAAAGAGCAGGTGCAAAGCTTATCATCACTTATCACGCAAAAGAATTAGCTAAAATGTTAAAGGAGAGTTGATGAGACATTTTTTGAGTTTAAGAGATTTTAACAAAGAAGAAATCAACGCTCTAATAGCTAAGGCAAGCGAACTTAAGAAAAATCCTAAGAAGCTTCTTGTTGATAAAACTTTAGCAATGATTTTCGAAAAAAGCTCCACGCGTACAAGAATGGCTTTTGAACTTGCAATTACAGAGCTTGGTGGAAAAGCTTTATTTTTAAGCAGCAATGATTTACAGCTTCATCGTGGTGAGCCGATTAAAGATACTGCAAGAGTGATTGGAGCTATGGTTGATTTTGTAATGCTTAGAGTCAAAAGCCACGAGACTTTAACTGAATTTGCAAAATATTCAAAAGCTCCTGTGATTAATGCTTTAAGTGATCTTTATCACCCCACTCAAGTTTTAGGAGATTTGCTAACGATTAAGGAATGGAATAAACAAAATAAAATAGCCTTTGTTGGTGATAGTAATAATATGTGTAATTCTTGGATTAATGCTGCAGCGATTTTAGGCTATGAATTAAGTGTTGCAATCCCAAAAAATTATGAAATTAATGCTGAAGTTCTAGCTTTTGCTAAGGCACAAACTGCAAAAAGTGGAGCAAAAATTTCAATCACTAATGATAAATTTGAAGCCATTAAAGATAAAGATGTTGTGATTACAGATACTTGGGTTTCTATGGGACAAGAAGAAGATAAAGAGCGAAAAATCAAAGATTTTGCAGGTTTTATGGTCGATAATGAGGCGATGAGTGTTGCAAATGAAGGAGCAATTTTACTTCATTGTCTTCCTGCTTATCGTGGATATGAAGTCAGCGAAGAACTTTTTGAAGCCCATAGTGAAGTGATTTTTACAGAAGCAACAAATCGCTTGTATGTAGTCAAAGCTTTGCTTTGTTTTTTAAACCAAACAAAAGGATAGATGATGAAAGAATTGAAAAAGTATGATACTTGTTTAAAACGTATTGATGAATTTTCCCAAAATTTAGGCATAAAAAAAGAAGACCAAACCATCTTGGAGCTTAAAAAAACTGAAAAAGAAAATGAAAAACTTTTGGTTTTAAAGAATGGAAGTTTTGATGGACCTGAACCTTGGTTTATCGTAGATGAAAATGATGAAATTCATACTTTGGTATCTTTAAAAAGCCTTAAAAATATTTTAGAAAATCTTAAACAAAGCCAAAAAGAAAATTTTGAACTCAAGCTTGAAAAGGCGATTTATCAGCAAATTCCTATTGATTTTAACGACGCTTGGACCGTTGCTATGGATACGATTAAACAAAAGGCGAAAAATGGTTTAATGGAAGTTAATATTGATCTTGAAAAATTGATTTTGGATATAAAAAAAGAACACCCGAATTTATTTGTAGATATGGAGGCTATGGTAGAAAGGGTAAGAAATAATGAAAGATTATAAAGCTTATGTAAAATATTCTAAAGCTGGACCTCGTTACACTTCCTATCCTACTGCAGTTGAGTTTAGCTCCAAATTTAAATATGAAGAATATATACAAATTTTAAAAGAACAAAAAAGAGAGCTTTCTTTGTATTTTCATTTACCTTTTTGTAGGAGTGCTTGTTATTTTTGTGGTTGTAATGTTATATATACAGCCAAAGAAGAGAGCAAAGAAAGATATTTAAGCTATCTTTTTAAAGAACTTGAACTTTTAAGTGAAATTTTAGATACGAAGAGAGAAGTTGTTCAAATGCATTTTGGAGGTGGAACTCCTACCTTTTTTAGTGCAAAAGCTTTAGAAAGTTTGATTTTAAAAATTAAGAGCGTTTTTAAAAATTTTTCAAAAGATGCGGAAATTAGCTGTGAAATTGACCCACGTTTTTTAAATGATGAACAAGCTGATGTTTTAACGCAAAATGGATTCAATCGTATCAGTTTTGGAGTGCAAGATTTTGATGAAAGGGTTCAAAAAGAAATTCATAGAATTCAACCCTTTGAACTCACCAAAGAGGCGGTGGATAGAGTAAGAAAAAGAAAGATTAAGTCTTTAAATATGGACTTGATTTATGGTTTGCCTTATCAAAGTTTAGAGAGTTTTTCTAAAACTTTAGAAAAAGTTTTGCTTTTAAACCCTGACCGCTTAGCGATTTTTAATTACGCTCACGTTCCTTGGCTTAAAAAAAATATGAGGAAATTTGATGAAAATACTTTACCAACTCCTGATATCAAGCTTCAAATTTTGGAATTTTGCGAGAAATTTTTAAGTCAAAATGGCTATAAAATGATAGGAATGGATCATTTTGCTAAGGAAAATGATGAGCTTTTTAAAGCCTTGCAAAATAATACTTTACACCGCAATTTTCAAGGTTATACCACAAAAGGTGGAGCAGATTTGATAGGAGTTGGACTTACAAGCATTGGCGAGGGAATAGGGCATTATGCTCAAAATTTTAAAGATATGAAAGCT
This sequence comes from Campylobacter sp., assembly GCA_022511325.1. GTDB lineage: Bacteria > Campylobacterota > Campylobacteria > Campylobacterales > Campylobacteraceae > Campylobacter_D. The sequence goes on along the minus strand of JAFLRU010000048.1, from coordinate 3,637 downwards.
TACGAAAAGGCTATTGATGAGGGATTTTTGCCTTTTGAAAGAGGAGTGCTTTTAAATGAAGATGATAGGCTTAGAAAAGAAGTCATTATGTCTTTAATGGCAAATTTTAAGCTTGATATTAAGAAGGTTGAGAAAGAATTTAATATAAATTTTAAAGAATATTTCAAGCAAGATTTAGAAGATTTAAGTGAATATAAAGATTTTGTGAGCCTTGATGAAAATTTCATTGAAGTTAATGAAACAGGAGTTTTACTTATCCGTAATATTGCTATGTGTTTTGATGCATATTTTAGAAATATCAGCGAAGATAAAAAAGTATTTTCTAAAACCGTTTAATTTAGCAAAAAGAAATTTATGGGTTTTGGAATTTAGGAGAGTGTTTTGGAAATTTTAAACAATGCAATCATACTTGGTATTGTCGAAGGTTTGACTGAATTTTTGCCGATTTCTTCAACTGGACATATGATTTTAGCTTCAACGATTTTGGGTATCAATGTAAAAGACGGCGAGTTTTGGAGTAATTTTTTAATCATCATTCAACTTGGTTCAATCTTAGCTGTAATTTTTGTTTTTTGGCAAAGGCTTTTACAAGGACTAACGCTTTGGTTTAAACTTGCGGTTGGCTTTTTTCCAACAGGAATCATCGGTTTTTTTGTTTATCGTTTTATAAAAGATTTGTTTGATGGCTATGTGGTCGTATTTATGCTGATTTTTGGTGGCATTGTTTTAATCATCTTAGAACTTAAACATAAAGGCAAAACTTATAAGATTAATTCCTTAGATGAAGTGAGTTACAAACACGCTTTTTGCATAGGACTCATTCAATCTTTGGCGATGATTCCGGGAACTTCAAGAAGTGGAGCAAGTATTATTGGCGGACTTTTGTTAGGGCTTAATCGCAAGGTTGCAGCTGAATTTAGCTTTTTACTTGCTGTGCCTACTATGATTATAGCTACAGCTTATAGCATTTATAAAGAACCTAGCATACTTAGCACCACAAGTTCTTTAATCCCTCTTGCTGCAGGTTTTATAACAGCTTTTGTCGTGGCGGTTTTTGTGATTAAATTTTTCTTAAAATTTATTTCTAAATTTGATTTTATTGCTTTTGGAATTTATCGCATACTTTTAGGAATTTTGTTTTTATCCTTATATGGATTTGGAATTTTAGACCTAAGCCATTTTTAGCATTAAGCTATATTTTATTTTGTTATTAAAGATATAGTATTTTTTTAAAAAATAATTTAATAAAAATACAAAAAAGATTGCAAAATTCGATAAAAAATAGGTTATAATGCCAAGCAAAGGAAAAACAATGCTTTATATTTATACGAAAACTCAAGATGCCTTAGTTCAAAGAACGGAATTTAAACTCGATAATAAAACCTTACCTGAAAATATTTTATGGATTGATTTACTTCGTCCAAGCACTGAAGAGATTGCTTATATTTCCTCTCAATTCAAACTTAAATTTCCTACTCAAGAAGAAAGAGAGGAGATAGAGCTAAGCTCAAGGTATTGGGAGGATAATACAACCATTACGATAAATTCTCATTTTTTAGTAAGAGAGCTTGAAAGCGAAGATGATAAAAAAACAATTAAGCTTCGCAATGAAATTATTACTTTTGAAACTACTAAAAAGATTTTATTTACAATAAGATACAGCGAATTCAGCACTTTTTGGGAAATTCAAGCAAGAATTTTAGCAAGTCCTAAGAATTTTGAAGATGGCTATGATATTATTGATAAAATTTTTGAAGTGCGTGTGGAAAAAGATGCAGACCTTTTAGAATGGATTGATAAAGATGCAAGACGCCTTAGAATAAGTGTTTTAGAGAAAAAAAGTGAGTATGGTTATGATGAAATGCTCAAAGGAATTTCATCTTTGCAAGATTTTAATATGCGTGTGAGAGATTCTTTATTTGATAAGCGTAGAACTATAACCTCTCTTTTAAAAAGTGATAAAATTGACAAAGATATTAAGCAAAATTTAAGTATAGTTTTAAAAGATTTAAATTCTTTGATTGAATTTAGTGTTTCGCAATTAAGTATTTTAGATAATATTCAAACTATTTTGGCAAGTCAGGTTAATATTGAGCAAAACAAAGTCATCAAACTTTTTACAGTTGCTACTGTTGCGATGATGCCACCGACTTTAATCGGCACGATTTATGGAATGAATTTTAAATTTATGCCAGAACTTGAACTTCATTATGCTTATCCAATAGTGCTTGCAATTATGGTAATCTCTACAATTTTACCAGTAATATTTTTTAAGAAAAAAGGTTGGCTATAAAATGCAAAAGATTCATATAGGAATTCTTACCTTAAGTGATAGAGCAAGTAGTGGAATATACGAAGATAAAGCCACTCCAGAAGTCGAAAGAGTGCTTAATTCTTATATACAAAATGAAATTATTTATCATAAAGAGCTTATCAGTGATGATTATGATTTAATTGTCGAAAAATTAATTTTTCTAAGTGATGAAAAAAAATGCGATTTTATCATTACAAGTGGTGGAACAGGTCCAGCTCTTAGAGATGTAACTCCAGAAGCTACTGAAGCAGTGTGCGATAAAATGATGCCCGGTTTTGGAGAACTTATGAGAATGCAAAGTTTAAAATATGTCGCCACTGCTATACTTTCAAGACAAAGTGCAGGAATTCGTGGAAAATGTTTTATACTCAATCTTCCGGGAAATCCAAAAGCCATTCAAGAGTGTTTAGAGCCTGTATTTCCTGCGATTCCTTATTGTATAGATTTAATTGGCGGAGCTTATATAGAAGCTAATGAGCAAAATATCAAAATTTTTCGCCCTAAAAAGAAAGATTGATTTTTTTGTAAAATTAAGCTAAGTATTTGTTTTTAAAATTTTTCATTAAATCCCAAAAAGATAGATTCCTAAAAATACCGCACTAAATACTATTATAATTATAATCATCACAGGAAAAAAAGCAAGAGGAAGCTTTGTTTGTTCTTTATGATATTCATTCAATGGAAAAATTAAAAGCAATAAAATACAACAAAATTTTCTAGTAAAAAAGGCTAATAAAATGGAAAATATATACATTTGAAAAGCATACATTTTTATAATTTACATTCTTCTAAATATATTAGTAAATAAAAATATAAAAGCATAGCAACTGAAACTATAGGAAAATCAAACAACCAGTCAAATAAAAAAAGCATATCAAAGTAGTAATTTCAGGACTTCTATATTCATTTTTGCAGTTTTTGCATTTTAGACTTAATTCTGCGAAAATAAATTCCAAGCTCTTTGAAATTTATTGATTTTTTCCCACATTTTTCACATTTTTTATAAAATATTTTGTTTATTTAGTGTAAAATAAAATTTTATGGTGCCCAAGGTCGGACTCGAACCGACACAAGGTTGCCCTTACTAGATTTTGAGTCTAGCGCGTCTACCAGTTTCACCACTTGGGCTTTTTAGAAACTATGATTATAGCTTTTTTTAGTTTAAAAATGCTTAAAGTAAAAATATTTTTTAGTGAGCCGATTTAGTTTTTAAAATTAGGAACACTTTTTGCTTTTTATTTTTTAAAATCTTTTCGAGGAGAATATATGAGAGTTACGAATAAGCTTAACTACACAACTTCAGTTAATAATAATGTAGGTGGG
>JAFLRU010000047.1 GCA_022511325.1 Campylobacter sp. | reverse complement strand
AATTTTGCTCTTTTAAATTTTCTTCAAAAAACTCATCAACTATAATCGTATTTTCATCACTAGGACTTTCTAAAAAATTAAAAATCTCATCAAAGCTGAAATTTTCATCACTAAATTCCAAAATTTCAACATTTGGAGTGATAAAATTCACTTCATCTCTATTTTTAATTTTATCCTTAATCACAAAAGCTCTAGCACAAAAACGAGATTTTTCTATCTCATATTCGCTGCTTTTTCCCTTAAAATGAATTTTCATCTAATGCCTTTGCTATAAGCTCTAAAGGACTTTTAAATACCACTTTACTTTTATTTTGCTCAAGTGAGTTTGAAATTTGCATTCTACAAGCTGAACATTCTGCACTGATTATTTGTGCTCCGCTTTCATCAATCATTTTTGCTTTCTTAAGTCCTACATTTAAAGCCCTATCATAATAATCAATTTGCATACTCACTCCACCAAAACCACAGCAAGTATTAGAATCTTTTAATTCTACAAAATTATAATTTGCCTTTAAAAGTTCTCTTGGTTCTTTAAAAACTCCTTGCATTTTTCGGGCGTGGCAAGGATCGTGATAGGTTAAACAAATGTTAAAATTTTGCTTTTGTTTTAAAAGACTTAAAAGTTCAGTATTTTGATAAAAATACCAAGTAGCAAGATGAATTTTTGAGGCAACATTTTTTGCTCTTTTTGCCCAATCTTCTTGTCCTTGCATTGTAAAAAAATGCTCTAAATCCACATTAAGCATAGCTGAACAAGTTGCTTCTGGAACAATAATAGCATCTAAAGTTTGAAGTTTTTTCTCAAAATATTCTATGTTTTTTTTAGCCAAAATTTCCACACTTTTAAAATCTCCTGTAAAAAAATGCGGTGCTCCACAGCAAACTTGCCCTTTCATCAAATCTACATTGATTTTTAATTTTTGAGCAATCTTAAGAACCGAATTTGCCGTATCCATATAAAAATAATTAGATAAACAACCCACAAAAAAACCTAGAGTTTTTTCTCCGCCATTGTCTATAAATTCAGAATTTTGATTTAAAAAACTTGTTTTAGTGAAAGAAGTTAAAAGTCTTCCTTTTTTTATAAAAGGCAAGGAAAATCTTGCTTTCATTCCCACATTTTCGCCTAAATTTTGAGTCAAAGTTTTTTGTGAATTTTGAATTTTAAAAGCACAACTTTGCAAAACAAAACCAAATTTTGCCACAATATCCAAAATTTTGCGATTTCTTAAGAAGAAAAAAATGATTTTTTTATACCAAGCTATACCAAATTTTTTACCAATTTCATAACGCACCGCTTCAATAGCATTATCTACTCTTAAATGAGATGGACAAACTTCAACACAATTTGTGCACAAAAAGCAAGACTCAAAAACTTTTTTAGCTTCTTTATCAAGCTCTATGACTCCATATTTATAAGCAGCTAAAAGATCTAAAAATCCTCTGGGGCTTGTGATTTCATCGGAATTTACTTCGTGTATCGTGCAAGTTGGGATACATTTTCCACATTTAACACAGGCATTTGAAAGTTCTTTAAAATTCATCATTTACACCATATTATAAAAAGCTTTTTGTATTTTAAACCCAAAATTTCCAAGGTTTATATAATTTAAAAATTTAAAAGCTTTTTATTCTAGCATAAATGCTTTAATTTGATTTTAAATAAATGCAATTTACTTTGCAAAACTTTAAGAAAAATCTGTGAATTTATAATATAGGGAAATATCAAAGCCCTAAAAAGGGCTTTGATTAGTTCAATAAAGAAGCAATTTTAGTTTGTAGAGCTAAATTTGATTGAGCGGCTGCAAAAGCGGCTGCGTTTTCTTTAAGATAATTTGCATTAAAGTTATTAACATTTTGTGCCATGTCGTTATTGAGCAAATTATTTTCAGCTGCTCTAGTATTTACGCTATTTTGAACACTTGCATTAATATTTGAAGTGATTGCATTAATACCTGAACCAATTTCAGATCTTAAACTTCCAAGTTGATCCATAAAACTTGTGATTGAACTTGGATTGTCAATGCTAAGTCCATCAGTACTTAAAGAGTTCAAATTTGTCGTTTCTGTGCCACTTCCAACAACGAAATTCATAGTTTGGAATACATTTTTTCCGTTAAAAGTTGCATTATTAAAAGAATCGTTGATAGATTCTGTAAGACGCGTAGCCTCGGTTCTAAGCATTCCTTTTTGAGAGTCATTTAAAACTCCGCTATTCATTCTTACTGAAATTTCATTAAGTCTATCTGCAGTTTGAGAAATACCTGTTAAACTTGCGTCTGCAATTTGTAAAACACCGATTGCATCATAAGCATTTGCTATACCTTGATCTATAGTGCTTGATTGTGATCTTAAAGAGTCAGCTATTGCTAAATTTGCACTATCTACACCACTAATAGCCCTAACCGCTGCAATGTTTTCTAAAGCTCTATCAGAAGCTTTTTGAGCATTGTTTAAATAATAATTTTGCTGCATAGCATTTGAATCATTGATTGTCATAAGAACTCCTTTCTTACATTTCTTAGTTATTTTACACTTTTTTAGCTATTTTAAAGCTTAAAAAATATAAAAAAACTTGCATAATCAAAATAATTTTCATCACAACTTCGCTTGCTGAATGCATACTTTTAAATTCATCGCTTTTAGTCGCCTCTTCACCTAAAGCTTGGGCTTCTATTATATAAGCACTAAAATAAAATACAAAAAGCAAACTCAAAATAAATATAAGCAAACTTAGTGCCAACTTTGAAAATCTAAGCTGAAATTTAGCTTCATCTTTGAAATAACTATAAAGCTCAAACAAAAAATTTATCAAAGAAATGATAATTAAAACATAGCCAAATTGAATGAAAATTTGAGTCATCATCAAACCACTTTGAAAAAAGCTCAAAACTCCTTCACCGATTAAATTTTGAGGATAAAAAATTACCTTTGCAACGACAATTCCTAAAATAAGCTCAATACCTACAAGAGCTGCAAGTAAAAAAAGATTAATTGCTTTCATTGAAAATTTCTCCTTAATTTTTATAAGCTAAAACTGCCCTGTCAAAACCGCGCTCATCTTTGAAAAATTCGGTTTTAAAATGATTTTTACTTAAAATTTTTTCTAAAATTTCTTTTTGGTCAAAACCAAATTCAAGGGCTAAAACCTTAGCCTTTGAATTTGAGCTAAACTCAATGATTTCTTCTAAAAGCTCATAACCCTTTTCGCCACCAAACAAAGCTTCTTTAGGCTCATTGCTAACCCATTTATCAACTTTATAATCATTTTTGATATAGGGTGGATTTGAAAAAATCAAATCAAACTCACCCTCTAATTTTCTAAAGTCCTCTAAAACAAAATCAATCAAAGCTTGAACCCCGTGAAATTTTGCGTTTTTTTGGGCTATTTCTAAGGCTTTTTGACTTATATCACAAGCTTTGATTTTAAGGTTAAGACTTTTGGCTAAAATTATACTTAAAATTCCGCTTCCAAAGCCTATTTCTAAAATTCTATTGAAATTCTGCTTTTCACAAAGTTTAATGAGTTTTGAAAGCAAAATCTCACTATCATAACGCGGAATCAAAACTCCTTTTTCAATATAAAATTCTAAATTCCAAAAAAAAGCCTTATTAAAAATATACTCAAAAGGCTCACCTTCTTTAAAACGTTCTATTAAAGCAAAATAAAGCTTCTCATCAAACTCAAAATCCTCGTTTAGAAAAAGCCAAGTTCTATCCTTTTGTAAATACTCACAAAGTATAAAAATGGCTTCGTTTTCATAGCCTTTAAGTTCATTTTTAGCACGATTTAAAGCCTCTTTAATCTTCAAGTTAAAGCCTTAAGTCTATCACTAATACTTGGATGACTTAAATGAAACAAAGTATAAATTTTACTTGTTTTAACAAAGGCTTTATTTTCCTTAGCTAAAGAGATTAAAGCATTTTTCATATCCTCTTTAGAAGTAACTTTGGCTCCGTGTTCATCAGCTGCAAATTCATTCTTACGGCTCATTGCATTAATAAAAGGCGAAAAAATAAAACTAAAAATATTACCAAAAATCAGTAAAAGTGCGAAAACTCCACCTTTAACTCCGTCTAAACCACTCTCTTCATACACAAAATTAGGCAAGTGTGCAAACACAAAAAATAAAATAAAAACCATTAAAGCTCCATTAAATAAAGCTTTTATAATATCTTTATGCACAAAATGTCCAAGCTCGTGTCCTAAAACAGCTAAAAGCTCCTTTTCATTTAAAGCTTTTAAAAGAGTATCAAAAAGCACAACTCTTTTACTCTTAAAAAGTCCTCCAAAATACGCGTTTAAACGCTTATCTCTTTTACTTGCGTCTATTATATAAATTCCATTGGCATTAAAACCACATTTTTGCATTAAAGCGGTAATTTTACTGAGTAAATTTTCATCATCAAGCTTTTGCATTTTATTAAAAATTGGGGCAATAAGAGTTGGATAAATTAAATTGACCACCAAAATAACTCCAAAAGAAAAAATAAAAGCCGCTACCCACCAAAATTCACCAAAAAAATCATAGCAAAAAAGCAAGGCATAAATAATAGCAAAACCAAAAACAAGCATTAAAAGCAAGGATTTAATCGTATCTTTAATAAAAAGTGCTGGAGTGATATTTGAAAAACCTTGAGCTTTATCCTTAAAAAAACTTTCGTAAATTCCAAGTGGTAAGCTCAAAAAAGTAGTAATAAACAAAAAAGCAAGCAAAAATAAAGTGTTTTCGAGTCTTGAATTTTCACTGATAATCATATCTTTAAGATATAAAAATCCAAAACTTATCCACATTACATTTACTACCAAGGTATAAAGGGTGGAAAAAATCTTAAATTTTTCATTTTCCATAGCTATATTTGCAGCCTTTTGATAATCCTCTTCACTCAAAATAAAAGCTCTTTCTTGTCTTTCTTTTTTTAAGAAACGAAGCTGAATATAAGAAATTATAGTAAAAATCACAGCATATAAACATAAAATAAAAATTAAACTCATCATTTTTCCTTTATCAAAAATTTAGAAATTTTAGCTTAAAATAATAAAATTATAGTTAATCGAAATAAGCTTTTTATTAAAGACAAATCAAGGATTTAAAATGCTTTTTTTTAAGAAAAAAACCGAAGTTAAAAAGCAAGCAAAAACAAGCTCAAAGCCTTCAACAACCCCTACAAAAGAAAAACCAAAACTTTTAAATGAAAACTTTTTAGATGATAGGCTTTATGAATTTAGTAAAAAACTTAGAAAACTCACTCAAGATGAAGCTTCAGCAAGTTTATTAGCAAGACATCTTTCGCGTCTTGTAAAATCCGATAAATTTTAAATTTAAACTTTAAATAAATAGTAAAATAACGTTTTAAAGTTCACATACTCTTTTCTAACACAGCAAAATAAGCTTGTTCTAAAAGTTCTAATTCTTTTTGCGTAGCTTCTAATCTCTCATAAAGACTTGCAATGCCTAATTCTTGATAAAGTTCTGGTTTGGATAAAGAATGATGAAGCTGCGAAAGTTCTTGTTCTAGTTTTTCAATTTTTGCAGGATAATTTTGCAAAATTTCATTTTCTTTATAACTTAGTTTAGTAGAAGTTTTTTCTTTGCCCAAACTAGGATTTTTTTCTAAGCTTAAAGCAAAACTTTCTAGTTCCTCAAAATCCTTTTCATTTTCTAAATACTGTGTATAAGGCATATGCTCTATGCTGATTTTTGAGTTTTGCTCGAAAGCATAAAGCTTTGTAGCAATTTTATCCACAAAATATCTATCGTGTGAAACGAACAAAATCGCCCCCTCAAAAGAAAGCAAATATTCTTCTAAAATATTAATTGTTGCGATATCTAAATCATTTGTAGGCTCATCTAAAATTAAAACATCATAAATTTGAGTAAAAAGTAAGGCTAAAGCAAGGCGACTTTTTTCTCCACCGCTTAGCACACTTACGGGCTTATCTAAAAATTCCTTAGGAAATAAAAATTTCTTAAGATAACCATAAATATGCATATTTTTTCCACGCACCTCTACCCTATCTCCGCCATTAGGGCAAAAAATTTCAATCAAGCTTTTATCTGAATTTACAAGCTCTTTTGCTTGGTCAAAATAGCCTATCTTTATATCTCCTCGCTTAAGCTCTCCACTATCAACACAAAGTTCCCCTAAAAGCACTTTTAAAAAACTTGATTTTCCACAGCCGTTTTTACCAACGATTGCAATTTTTTCTCCTTGCAAAATTCTTGCACTAAAATCTTTAAAAAGTATCTTTTCTCCTATACTTTTACTAATATTTCTAAGTTCAAAAAGCATTTTTTTGCGGTTAATACTTTTTTCTTGATTAAAATTTAAACTTGCTCTTGAAAGTTCAAGTTTTAGCTTCCTAATATCACCAGGATTTTTCTTTGCAAGCTCACGCATTTTTAAAATTCTCTCTTTACGACCCTCATTGCGTTTAAGTCTTGCTTTAACTCCTCTTCTTAGCCATTCTTCTTCACTTTTTAAGTGTTTAAGCAAGGTTTCGTGGCTTTTGGCTAAGCTCTGTAAAATTTGAGCTTTCTTTTCTAAATAATTTGCATACCCGCCCTCAAAAACACTTAATTTTCCTCCCTCTATCTCAACACATTTTTGTGCAAGTTCATCAATAAAATATCTGTCGTGTGAAATGAATATCACACACATTTTAGAATTTTTGAGCAAATTTTCTAAAAAACTTGTCATATAAACATCTAAATGATTACTCGGTTCATCCAAAAGTAAAATATCTGGATTTTTTAGCAAAAGCACACACAAACTCGCACGACGAATTTCCCCACCGCTTAAAGAACAAACTGCTCTATCTTTATAATCAATGAGTTTAAATTCTTTTAAAATGCGTTCAATTTTTGCTTCAATATTCCAAGCATCCTTACTTTCAATCCAATTTATACGCTCATCTATCGCCTTAAGCAAGTCTTTGTTTTGAGGTTCTTTACTTAATTTTTCTTGTAAAAGTTCGTAGTCTTTTAAAGCTAAATATATTTCACTAAGCTCTTCTTTAATCATCTCGCTAACGCTTAAATTCACATTAAAATCCACATTTTGCGAAAGCATAGCTATACTTTTGCCATTTTGTGAGCTTACAACACCACTATCTGGATTTAAAACTCTGTAAAGTATTTTTAAAAAAGTAGATTTTCCCTCGCCATTTTTACCGATGATTGCTATTTTTTCTTTTTCATTTGCACTAAAATTTACTTCATTTAAGATAATTTTTTCGCCAAATTTTTTAGAAACTTCTATTAAATCAATAAGTGCCATTTTTATCCTAAGAATTTAAAGCTTGATGATTTAATTAAATTTAAAACCAATTGATTTTTTTATATTTAAATTAATCTAATCTTTAAATTTCAACATATTCAACAAAAACGCAAACTTCTAGTTTGTTAAGCTCATCAAGCACTTCCCTTTTTATCACTTCATCAACTAAAACTACAGCTAAAGCGTATCCTTGATTATCGCGTCCGAGCCTAAAATCTGCAATGTTAATGTTTTTTGAAGCCAATACAGAACTGATTTTAGCAATAACCCCTGGAATATCTTTGTTTTTAAATACAAGCATTTTGCCTTTTGGCTTAAAATCTGTTTTAAAACCATTTAAATCTACAATTCTTTGTTCATTTTCGCCAAAAACCGTTCCTGAAACACTTACATTAGAATGTTCGGTACTAATTTTAACGCTTAATTTGTTATTGTATCCGCTATTTGGAGAACTTTCACAAAGAAGTTCTATACCCTTTTCTTTGGCTACAAATTCAGCATTTACATAATTAATATTCTCGCCCAAAATTCCACCCAAAGCTCCAACAACTGCAAAAGTTAGCATGGAGTGCATATATTCGCTAATGGCTCCTTGTGCTTCAAGTTTGATACTTCGAATAGGATTTTTATCGATTTGCACTGCTAAAAATGCCATTTTAGAAACAAGCTCAATATAAGGCTCGACAAAATCTGGTAAATCCTCCGTTTTAATCGGTAAATTTAAAGCATTTGCATAAGTAATACCTCTAGCAGCATTTAAAGCTTGTTCGCAAGCTTGAATAGCAATATTTTCTTGACTTTCATAGGTATTCGCACCCAAATGAGAGGTTACAGAAACATTTTCAAAATCCAAAAACGGGTGGTTTGTTGCAGGTTCTTTATCAAAAACATCAATACCAAGCCAAGCAATCTTACCACTTTTTAAGCCCTCGCACAAAGCTTGTTCGTTATACAATCCCCCTCTAGCACAATTAATGAGACGAATTTTATCTTTTGTTTTTTTAAGTTCCTCAAAGCTTATCATATCTTTCGTTTCTTTAGTTTTTGGAGTATGAATGGTGATAAAATCACTCTTTTGTAAAATTTCATCTAAGTGCTTAGCTTGATTCATTCCTAAATCTGTGATTTTAGTCGCTGGGACATAAGGATCATATGCTAAAATTTCCATTCCAAATGCCTTAGCTCTAATGGCTACGCGAGAACCTATATTTCCAAAGCCTATAACACCTAAAGTTTTACCCTTAAGCTCAACTCCATACCATTTTTCCCTTTCCCATCTTCTTTCAATTTTTAAA
>JAFLRU010000046.1 GCA_022511325.1 Campylobacter sp. | reverse complement strand
GACAAATAATCAATACTCTAAAAATTTCTTTTCTCCTTCAAGAAGACAAATAAGATATATTTTAGAACCAAATCATCTTAAAATTCAAAGTGAATATCCTAAACCTATTTATGTAAGCTATCATTCTTTATATGATAAAAGAGTTTCCCCACCTGATGAAAAAGCCGAACTCTATAAAATACTTAAAGATTTAAATTTTGATGCAAAACTCAATATGATTTCAAATGCTGATGAAATTGATGGTAAATTCATCAAAAATTTCTCTCACGGAATGGGAATGAGTATAAAAAGTCTGATTCAAAAAGAACTTCCTTCAATGCTTGAAAGATTAAAACAAAAGTCTAAAGAAAAATGGAATAAAACAAATATAAGCTATCCTTGTGAAGAATACATTTATCATTTTTCTTTAAAAAAAGATAAGATAGAGTTAGAGTGTGAGAAGAGCTAAAATCCTACGATTTTAGTTTTATCAAAACTTGAATTTAGCTCTTTTTCTATACTTTCTAAAAAATCTTTCATCGTAAAAATTCCATTTTTAGAAATGGCAGCCTTTAAGGCTGTATTTTTAACTACAAGTAAAATTTGTGCTCCACTAAGTTCGTAGTTTGCAAGTATATTTTCATCAAAAGCTTTTTCAAATTCAGCATTTTTAGGAAGAAATTTTTTCCACATTTTAAGGCGGTCTTTAAAATCAGGCTTTTTAAACTCTATTTTATAATCAAACCTCCTTGAAAAAGCCGTATCTAAACTTTCTAAAAAATTCGTTGTTGCGATAATCACTCCGCTAAAACGTTCGATTTGTTCCAAAAAAATATTTTGCATTTGGTTATGCATTTTATCGCTTCCGCTACTGCTTTGCACCCTCGTGCTTAAAAACTGATCTGCCTCATTAAGCAATAAAATAGGATTTTGCTTACAAGTGCTAGAAATTTTTTTATAGGTATCGAAAATGCGTCTGACATTTTGCTCGCTTTCGCCAACCCATTTGCTTAAAATTTTACTACAATCAAAGCTCAAAACCGCTTTTTTCATTGATTTTGCCATACTTAGAGCCGACATTGTCTTTCCTGTTCCAGCAGGTCCATAAAAGATAATCTTAGCTTCGATATTTTTACTTGTTTTAATGCCCCAAAGATTTAATCTCTCAAGCACCTTTTTATCTTGCTGTTTAAGTATGTTTTCTAAAAGCTCTTTGGTTTGCGAAGGAATAATTACATCGTTAATATCGGTATTTGGCTCAATAAGCTCAAAAATATCTTGCTCTTTTAAAACACTTTCGAGCTTAATTTTTTTGCTTTGCTTGGATTCAAAATTAATAATTCTTTGTAAAATTTCATCACTGATAAAAAAACTCTTGCTAATATCTCCAAAAGCATTCAAATACTCATCAAATTCAACGAGTGCAGAGTCTATAAGCTTTGAGCCCTCTTCTAAAAGCTTTTTATTTTGCCTAAGTTCGAGTTCATTTTGGCTGATTAAAGATAGAAGTGAATTTAATTCTCTTGCTGGCGAATTTTCATTGCTTAAAGTGTATTCTTCTTTTAAAAGAGCCAAAAATATAAGCTGTTCTTTAACATTTAAGCCGTGTTCTTTAAAAATATCATTTAAAACATTGTAAAATCTGCTTTTTTTAAGTCGCTCTTTAATGTGTTTTTCATAATTTTTAATTTGTGCCTTAAGCTCGGTATTATAAGAACTTAAACGCACAAAAGAAAGCCTTTCATAAAGCTCAACACGCACAAATTCATCTCTTAAATATTCTAAATAATCCTTATAAGCTTCTTTTTTATCGAATTCTAATTTTGGTTTGTTTTCTAAAAATTCTAGAAAATACTCACTCAAACTTACCTCGCTTTGAAGAAGACTGAGTTTTGAATTTTGAGTTTTATTTGAATCTATGCTTTTGAAAAAACTTAAATTTTGGATTATAAAACCGCGTTCAATGAGTTTTTTTAAGTCATCTAAAGCATCCAAATAAGCATATTTTTCTTTATGAAAAACTGATGAAAGTAAAGTAAAAACATTGATAGAAGAAATTGAAATCACATAATTTTTGCAAAGCTCTTTTAGGATTAAAGCTTCGTTTTTAGAGCATTTGAGTTCTTTGTAAATTTTAGTTTTTTCTATCTCTTTAGTGTTTAAAAATTCTTTTAAATCAAGCATAATGATCCTTAGTTTGCATTAATTTTTTTCAAAATGATTTTTGTGCCTGAAAGTTTATCAAAAAAACTGACTTTATCATTACAAAGCTCATAAGTGATATTATAAGATGTGGAATTTATCTTTTGTATAAAACCACAAGCTTGATTTTCTAAATTTTTTCCATTATACAAAGGCTTAGCTTTTAAAATATCCTCTAAAAGCTCGTCATAATAGGCATTTTTTAGAAATTTTTTATTAAAATCCTTTTTTTGATAGCAAGCTGCATTCAAACAAATTTTATCATTAATTATTAATTCAAAAAAAGGTCGTCCAAACTTATAAATCTCTAAATTTAAAGCCTTTTTTCCCTGCTTTAAAAATCCTGCATCGTTGATTTTTAAATCTTTAGTATTTATAAAAACTAAAACACTTTGTGAAAAAAATTCTTTGTTTTTACTTGCACAAGAACTTAAAAATAATACTAAAAACGCAGCCAAAAGGCTTTTTAAAAAAAAATTCATTTTAAATTTTTAAAACTAAGATTTAATTCTAAATCAAGCTCTTTTACGAGCTTCATTACATTTTGAAGCTCATCAATTTGCTTAGAAACCACGCGAATTTCTTCTCCTCTAATGCTTGAACTTACCTTAAGCTTACTATCTTTAATGGCTTTATTAATCTTTTTAGCATTTTCACTATCGATACTATCGTTGATTTTTAAATTTAAATGAAACATTGCCCCACTTTCACGCGAAAGTTCCTTAATCGCATTTGTATTAATCCCTCTTTTAATGAGCTTTGAAATGAGTATATCTTTTAAAACATCAATTTTATTTTCACTTGAAGAGCTTAAGCGAAAAACACTCTCTTTTTCATTTAAACTAAGCTCACTTTTAATGCCCTTTAAATCATAACGCGTTTCAAGCTCCTTTTTAGCTTGTTCTAAAGCATTTTTAAGCTCCTGTTTATCCACAGCTGCTGATATATCAAAACTATGCTCACTTGCCATTTTTTATCCATTCCTTGAGATTGTTATAAACAATTTTCATTAAAGCTTCTAAAGATTCTTCACTAGCCCAAGCTAGGTGTGGGGTGATGATTAAATTATCTTTGTTTTTTATATTTAAAAGAGGGTGATTTTTCACCATAGGTTCTATTTCTAAAACATCGAGTCCAACGCGAATATTTTTTTCATCTAAAATTTTTGCTAAATCTGTTTCATTGATGATACCACCTCTTCCAACATTAACCAAAACAGCATTTTCTTTCAATAAAGCAAGTTCTTTATAACAAAGTAAATTTTTAGTTTTTTCATTTAAAGGTGCGTGAATGCTTATAATATCACATTCTTTTAAAAGTCTTTCAAGGCTAAGTTCCTCAAATTCGGTATTATGATTTTGTCCGCTTGTGGAATAATACGCAATTTTCGCTCCAAAGGTTTTTGAAATCTTAGCCACTTCTTTTCCAATCGTTCCAAGTCCTATAATGCCGTGTTTTTTACCATTTAAAGTGCTAAGAGTTTTTGTATAATCTGTAAAAATTTCGCATTCGCTCCATTTACCCTTTTTACTCCAATCACTATAAAAAACAATTTGATTTAAAAAGGCAAAAATCAAAGCAAAAGTATGCTGAACTACACTTGTAGTTGAATATCCTGCTGCATTTTTAACAATGATATTTTTAGAATTTGCATAAGAAACATCGATATTATTGACTCCTGTGGCAGTTTCTAAGATAAGCTTTAACTTAGTATTATCAAGCACTTCTTTGTCGATGATGATTTTATTAACCATTGCTACATCGGCATCTTTAAGCCTTTCGATAACTTTATCTTTAGGAGTTACTCTATAACTTTGAAATTCGCCAAATTCTTTAAAAACAGACAAATCATAATTTCCCAAAGTTGCAGCATCTAAACAAACAATTTTCATCAATCTTCCTTTATAATATGCCCTAAAAATTTCGAAGAATTATCAAGCACTAAGCCACCTTTTCTAAAACCCAAACCACAACCCTCGTAAGCAAAGAAAACTCCAGCTTGATAATACTCATTTTCATAAGAATTAAGCTCGGTATATTCTTGATAGATGAAATTATTATTGCCATAAGGTCCTACATTTTCGTGTAAAACCTTGCCATCTTTAACCACACTTACATTAGCTCCTTCTCTACCAAAAACAGGTTTTTTTACATAAGCTTTAGTTTCTAAAGGTTCATCTTTAGTTTCTAAAAGCAAAGGATGATTTGGATAAAGTTCCCATAAAATTTTTAAAATACCCTTACTTTGAAAAAGTAAAGTATAAGCAGGATTTAAAATAATAGCTTTTTGATTTCTCATAATTTCTGTTAAAAGCATAGCCAATTCTCCCTCTTCTATGGCTATATCCTCCCAAGGAATGAGCTTAAACCAATATTCATAATTTTCGCCGTCTTTGAAAATACCCTCTTGACCAAATTCAACCTCATCAACATAAGAAAAATTTGTCTTAAAGCCTGCTTCTTTAGCAATATGTTCGAGCAATCTTGTCGTGATTTCTTCTTCTTTATTTCCTGCTACACTTGAAAAAAGAATCTTCCAACCTTCATAAAGCTCATCAAAATTTTCTACATTTTCATCTAGGGTAATGAGCCTTTTAAAATTATCCATTAAAGATTCGTAAATACTATTAAACTGCAGACTTTCATCTTGATTATTTTGTTTTAAAATTGCCCATTGTAAAATTGCACTTTCAAATAAAGCTGTGGGTGTATCTGCATTAAATTCAATGAGTTTGATAGGCTTTCCATCAAGCCCACCTGCTAAATCAAAACGACCATACAAATGCCAATGCACCTCATTTTCCCAACTCATTTTTATCGCATCAATGAGATTGAAAGGAATGCCAAGTTCATCAAAACGATTTTTATCGATAACCTCCTGTGCAGCCGCAATAAACATATCGTAAAGCTCATTTACTGCTTCATAATACGCATTAGCCTCGCTTTCTTTGATACATACTAAATCATCACTAATATAATCACTTCCATCTTCATCAGTATGCCAAGAAAAGCCTATACTTTCTAAATAATCTTTTCTAAGTTTTTCAAGTTTTAAAAATCTCATTATTCAACCTTTAAGAACCAAAAGATGAGCTTGAAGAACTCGAAGAACCACCTGCTGCTTTAGAACCACTACCAAAAAAACCTGATTTTGTTGAACTTGAAGAAGCTTTTGCACCACTTCCTGCATTATTAAAACTATTAACACTTCTTTGATAAGCACTTTGATTTGAAAAAGCACCTCTTTGTTGATTTGCAAAATTTTGATTATTGAAAAGTTTTGAACCTATCCAACTTCCAAGAATAGCACCTGCCGCACTTGCAAGTATAGCTTCACCAAGTCCTAAGCCTCCACCTGAACTCATTGCCGCATTTTCTCTAGTTAAATTTGAAGTTCCAGCATCGATTTTTTCTGCCTCATCTTTGATGAGTTTATCCATTTCTTCTTTACTTAAAACTCTTTCTGTGCCATCAAGAGCCTGTAAAATCACTCTTGTTTCATCACTTGGAAACTGCTCTTTGATTTTATATTCTCCCGGAGCAACTTCTTCAATGATAACAAAAGCGCCTTGCTGAATTTGCTGAGCTGAATTTGTGTTCTCATCGCTACAAGCAATCAAAGCTCCCCCAGCAACCGCACTTAAACCACCTATCATACCAATTTGAATAATTTTTTTAATTTTTTTCATAGAATTTCCCTATTGAAAATTAAATTCAAAGAATTTCTTTTTGCAAAATTTTAACAAAAAATAATCAATTAAGTGTAAAGTTAAAATATAATTTCTTACAAGATTTTAGTTTATTTTAGAAAATCAAACTTTGGGTTAAAAAGCCGAAAAATCGGCTTTTTATTAGAGTTTTGACTCGTAGCGTCTAAGCATATAAAGTCTTTTAAGCATTTTTTTACGAGCTGAAATTTTTTGTTTTTTACGTATTTCAGTTTGAGGTTCAAAAAATCTTCTTGCTCTAACTTCAGTAACAACAAGATTTCTATCAACTTGCTTTTTAAACTTTCTATACGCCTCGTCAAAAGACTCATTAGGATGCACCTTAATTCCTGGCACAGCCCTCACCACCTTTCTTTATTTTAGTATAAATTTTTAGAAAGCAAATTTTAATAAATTTATCATTAAAGCTAACTTATAAGAAATTTTATAAATTTTATAAAAAATTTTGTTTTTTTCTTTTTCATTTGGCTATAATTACATTTTAAAAATTTACGAGGAGTAATTCAATGCAACAAGCTTTAACTTATCTTACTCATTACACGCAAAAACGTTATTTTACTTATTTTATCACTATGATTTTAGTTTTTGCCTTACCTTTTATAAGAATCAATGACAATCACTTTTTTCTTTTAAGTTTTGATCATAAAAAGCTTAATTTGCTTTTCTTTTCTTTTGATACTCAAGAATTCTATCTTATGCCTTTTATTTTAATTTTGCTTTTTTTGACTATATTTTTTATAACCACACTTGCAGGACGCATTTGGTGTGCTTGGAGCTGCCCACAAACATTTTTTAGAGTGATTTATAGAGATCTCATTCAAACCAAACTCTTAAAAATTCGTCAAAACATCAACAATAAACAAAAAGAATATCCGGGGCATTTTATTAAAAAAATCATTGCTATTTTGCTTTTTTACATTTTTTCTTTACTTGCAACAAGCGCTTTACTTTGGTATTTTGTGCCACCTGAAGACTTTTTTGTTTATCTTACAAATCCAGGCGAACACTTGCTTTTACTTGGAATTTTAGTTTGTTCATCTTTATTTTTAAGCTTTGATATTGTTTATTTGCAAGAAAAATTCTGTATTTATGTATGTCCTTATGCAAGAATACAATCCGTTATGTTTGATCACGATACCATACAAGTTATTTATGATGAAAAAAGAGGTGGAATGATTTACGATGGCAAAATTAAGCTTCATAAAAAACCGCCTGTTGGGGAATGTGTAGGTTGTGAGGCTTGCGTGAGCGTATGTCCAACTCATATTGATATAAGAAAAGGAATGCAACTTGAGTGCATTAATTGCCTTGAATGTGCGGATGCTTGTTCTAAAGTTCAAGGAAAATTAGGTCGCCCAAGTCTTATAAACTGGACAAGCGCAAAGGCTTTAGAAACAAGCAGCAAGGTAAAATATTTTAGATTTAGAACCACAGCTTATTTGGTCGTACTTGGCATTGTTTTTATCGCTTTACTCTTAATGAGTACTAAAAAAGAACATATGCTTTTAAATATCAATCGTAGCAGTGAGCTTTACAGCATAATTCAAAAAGATGGAAATTTAGAAATTTCTAATGCTTATACTTTCTTATTCCAAAATACAGACAGCAAAGAACACGAGTATTATTTTGAAGCGAGTTTAGAAGGCATTAGTGATGGAGTTAAGATTATAAGACCAACTCAATCTTTCAAACTTGAAGCAGGCGAAAAAGCTAAAAAAATTGTCGTGCTTGAAGCAACTAAAGAGCTTGCAAATGATGATAAAAAAGATACTATCATTCCACTTCATATCAAAGCTTACGCCTTAGATGATGAAAAAATTGTTGTTTTTAGGGAAAGTATTTTTGTTTATCCTAAAAGCACTTTGATTCAAAATAATGAGTGAGGATAAAGTCTTATCTAAAAAAGCTCTGGCAAGAAAGGATAAAATCAAAGCCGTTGCTTTAGAGCTTTTTTTAACCAAAGGTTACCAAGAAACAAGCCTTAGTGATATTATCAAGCTTTCAAAAGGCTCGTATTCTAATATTTATGATACTTTCAAAAGTAAAGAAGGTTTATTTTTTGAAATTCTCAATGATGTTTGTAAAGCTCATTTTGATACCATCTCTTCACAAATTAAAAAAATTCAAAGCAATGATTTAAAAGAAATTTTACACTCTTTTGCTGTTAATTTTATGGAAATTTTTAACCAAGCTGGAGCTGTAAATTTTGGTAAAATCATTTATTCTCAAGCCTACAAACAAGATAAAGAATTTGCAAATTGGATTGAAAAAAACCAAAAAATTTTTGCAAGTAATATACTTGTAGAATATTTTAAAAAGCAAGAAAATGCTTATCTAGCTAAAAACGCTTCAAAACTTGCCGAGCTTTTTTGCATAATGCTTAAAGAGCCACATCACACCCTTAATGTCTTAGCTAACACAAGAGTGATGAATAAAAAAGAACGAGAAAAACATATAGAATTTGTGATTGATTTTTTTATACAAGCAATTAAAAGCCGTTAATTATATAGACTAGTAAAAATTTTATATTTAATTTTAAATTAATTAAATTTTTAATACAATTTAAGTCCATATATTTAGTAAAAATTTTGTAATATTAATTACATTTTTAATTTAAAATTAAGGTTTAATCAATGAAAATTTTAAACGCTCTTTTGCTTTTAAGTATTATGTTTTTAATCAATGCTTGTAACAACAACCAAGCTCAACAAGCAATGCCTCCTCAACCTGTAAGTGTGATTGTTGCTAAAAGTGAAAACATTCCTTTAAAATTCAGCTATCCTGCAAAACTTGTAAGTGATTATGACGCTATTGTTAAGCCTCAA
>JAFLRU010000045.1 GCA_022511325.1 Campylobacter sp. | reverse complement strand
ATAAGTTTAAGCGAATTTAAAGAAAAATATCTTTCAATCAAAGAAAGATACGACAAATATGTCGAGGAATATACTCCACTACTAGAGCAAAAAATGAAAGAGGAATTTGAAAAACAAGTGAAAAATGCAAAAAAAGAAGCAAATTCTACAAAGCAAACCCAAGAAAACAACCAAGAAAATTTGAATAAAACTTTCACTCCTATACAAGGTGAAAGCCAAAACAAAGAAACTTATAAAGATAACAATATAAGAAACGAGCTTTTAAAAAAGCTTTTAGAAAATCGTTTTGATACAAGAAAACAACTTGAACTTCTTTTTGGAACAAAATTTGATGATGATAAATCTTACAATGAATTTAATCAACTCTTTTCACAAATAAGATTAAATAATAACAATGTGGATTTGAGGGTTTAGTTTCTAAGAAATACAAAAATAATTTATGCGTAAAATTTGAGTTTAATGTTTAAATCAAATTGAGCTAGATTTATTTTAATTCTAAAAACTAAGATTTTATCCTTTTGATTTCATTTTCTAACACTCCATAAGGGGTTAGTCCTATGAATTTTTTATCCATTTTTCCTTGACTAAAGAAACTAAGCACAGGAACTCCATAAATTCCCTCCACAGCCTTAGAAAGAAAATTTGCAGCCTTTTTTTCATAAAATACCTTTAAGTCCAAATCTTTTTCTTTGCTCCAAGCTCTAGCGTCATCTAAGTCTTTAGCATCGCCTAAAACCACAAAAATTTCAAAATCATAATGATTTTTTAAGTTCTTTAAAATAGCGATTTGCTCCTTACAAACCCCGCAATCTTTAGTAAAAAAAACAAGAGCAAAAGAGCTTTTTTCGTGATTGAGCCTCAGTTCTTTTTCAAAACCGTTATAAGAAAAATTATAATTTTCCTCGCTATTTAAGGCTTTAAAATTTTCTCCACCTCCACAGGCACAAAAGAAAATCAAAGCAAGGGCGTAAATTTGGCTTCTAAAAATTCCCACGATTTTTCCCCTAAAATTCTATCTTTGATTTGATTGTCTTTAATGATGATAGTTGTTGGAGTTGCAAAAACTCCATAATTTTGCGAAGTCATAGCAAGTTCATCCTTTAAAACCTTAATATTTTTAAAGTCAAATTGCTCGCTTAAAACCTTAATCACCTCCGCACTATCGGTAGAATTTATCGCATAAACAGCGATTTTTTCAGGGTTTTTTGCAATAAATTCATCAAGCATAGGAAGTTCTTTAAGACACGAAGCACAACCATTTTGAAAAAAAACGAGAATTTGGAGCTTGTTTTTTTCATCAGCGAGTTTTATACTCTTTCCCTCTAAATCTTTGGCTAAAATTTCACTCGCCTTTGAGCCGATTTTTCCTTTGTCTTCATTGAGCGTGCAAGCACTTAGCACTAAGATGAGCATAAAAAATAAAAATTGTTTCATTCAAGCACTCCGTGATGAAGTTTGATGCACCTATCCGCACTTTTAGCAAGTTCTGGGTTGTGAGTGATTAAAATTATGGTTTTGCCCTCATTTTTAAGCTTTTTAAAGATTTCAAGCACGATTTGCTCGTTCGCTTCGTCCAAATTTCCTGTAGGTTCATCAGCAAGTAAAAGTTCGGGATTGTTAATAAGAGCCCTTGCTATGCAAACTCTTTGTTGTTCCCCACCGCTTAGCTCACTTGGGATATGACCCATTCTATGGGCTAAACCAACCTTTTCAAGCACCATTTTTGCGTCGTCTTCATCGATACTTGAATGATAATACTGCGAAAGCATTACATTTTCTAAAGCACTTAGATAAGGAATAAGATGAAATTGCTGAAAGATTAAACCGATTTTTTCGCGTCGGATTTTTACCTTTTCTTCTTCGCTCATTTGCTCTAAATTTTGGGAATTTAAAATGTATTCTCCGCTTGTTGGCGTATCCATAAGAGACAATATATTTAAAAGTGTAGATTTTCCACTTCCTGAAGGTCCCATTATCGCAAGCCACTCTCCCTCATAAACGCTTAAATTGATATTGTTTAAGGCTTTAACCTTGCCAAATTCTTTATTTAAATTTTTAATTTGTATAAGTTCTTTCATCACTCACCCTTTAAATTTTCACAAACATTGATTTTTAGTGCTTTTTTAAGAGGAAAAATGCTTGCAAAAACTGCAAAAATCAAAGATATAAGCACAGATATAAGCACAGCTTTAAATCTAAAGTCAATTCCAGCATTAAAAATCAAAAACCCAAAAATATTTGCCAAAAAAATTCCACAAAATGCACCCAAAATACAAGAAATGAAACTCACCACAAAACATTCACTCGCAAAAAGTTTAAAAATTTCACTCTCTTTTGCACCAAGGGCTAAACGCAAAGCCACTTCTTTTTTACGCGATAAAACAATGGAGCTAAGCGTGGTATTTACGCTTGTTGTAACGATAATAAGCACGATGAGTATAACAAGAAACATTAAAGCCTTAATCTTATCAAGAACCATAGCTTCGCTTAAATTTACCGATGAAATAGGTTTTGCGTTAATGTGTTCATCACTTAGAGCTTTAGTTTTTGCACTAATACTCTCAAAATCCCCATAAAGCACAGCATTTGCATAATGAATGCCCTTTATATTGCTTAAATCTTGCAAAACCTTTAAAGGCACTAAAAGCAAAGAATCGAACTCATCGTTGCTAATGAGTATAGCTTTTATGGTGAGTTTAACGCTTTTTGAAGTGTTTGGATTGTAAATTTCAATTTTTGAACCCACTTTAGCTTCAAGCATTTTAGCCAAATCTATGCCGATAAAGGCAGAGTCTTCTTTAAAATCATTTAAAGAAAAACTCCCCTCCTTAAGTTCTAAAAAAGGTTTTGTGATTTTTAGAGCTTTAAAATCCGTTCCAAGAACTATACCACTGGTGCTTCCTAAATTTAAAAAATCATACAAAAAAGGAGTAATGGCTCTAGCTTCTAATTTTTCTTTAAAGGCTAAAAAATTTTCATCAGAAATGAAATTTCCATTTTTGGGACTGATTACTACATTTGCTCCATAAATTTTAAGCTCACGCGAAAGCTTAGTGTCAATATCAAAGTAAATGTTTAAGAATGCACTGCTAATTAACGCTCCGATGAATACTGATAAAGCGATGATAAAAAGCCTTTGATATGAAAAAATAAGGCTTTTAAAAAGATCTTTTAAGAAAAACTTATCTGCCATAAAGCACCTGTGCTGGGGCTAGATTTGCGATATTTAGGATTTGAAACAAGCAACCTAAAATCGCTATAAATGCCGCAAAAATAAGGCTTATTGGCAAGATAATCCACGCAATATCAATAAAATAACCAAAAATATTTAAAGCAATGAGTTGTGAAATTAAAATTCCAAAAATAAAGCCAAATACCGAGGATATTAAAGCTACAATGAGATTTTCGCTTGCAAAAAGTAAATAAATTTGGAAAGTATTTGCACCCAAAACCTTCAAAAGTCCAATTTCTTTTTTGCGTCTATGAAGTTCAGAACTCATTAAACTCGAAATTGCGATACTTGCAACGATAATACAAATAATGCTTGTAATACCCATTAAGGATTGAATTTTTTTCACGATTAAATTTTCAGCATCATTAATAGCACTTAAAACCTTAGCACTTGAGCCTTTGAGGTCTTCTTCGATTTGATAGGCAATACTTCCTGCATAAGCCGTGCAATACCAAGTATCAAACTCAAGCTGGTCAAGTGAGCTAGAATCTCTTCTTGCTTTTTGAGCCAAATCGTTTTCAGGTATAGTTAAAGCCGAAACTTCAGCCCTTGAATAAAGCCCTTTTTTATCAAGTAAAATTCCTGCCAAGGCTAAAGAAGTGATGATTTTATTTGACATTTTATCCGCGTGCAATAAAATTCCTACAATTTGAACTTTTTTATCTTTAAGTTCTAAAAAATCGCCCACTTTTAAGCCATTGTTTTTAGCAAAATCCTCTCCTACCATTACTTCATCAAGGCTGTCATCTTTTGCCCATTTTCCGCTAAGTTCTAAAAAAGGATAGAGATTTTTAATGCCGGTTTTAAAATCATCTTCATCGCTTATTTCAATGAATTTATCAAAATAAGTTCCTATGATTAAAGCTTCTTTGTTTTGATTTAAAGTGATTTTACCCTCTAAAAAAGGTGCAAAAGCCGTGATATTATTACGCCAAAAAATTTCTTTGATAATATGCAAATCTTTTTCTTCAAGATAGTTTTTATCTTTTAAAGGTTCATAGACTTCATTGCCGATTTCTACACTTAGGCTTGAACCTTTAGGCAAAACAAGAATATTTGAGCCATAATTCCTTAAATCTTTTGTGATTTCATTACCTATGCTAAGAGTGATATTAAGCATAGTGCAAATGAGCAAGGTGGCTAAAAAGCAGGTTAAAAAAGCTAAAAATTTTTGAGTTTTGTTTTTAAAGATTGAGTTTTTAATCATTTTAATTAACATCATCACGCCTTTGTATCATAAATCTTGCTTCTTTATCATCATCTGTATATTTTTGCGGGTCTTTTTTAAATTCCTCGTAATTTTTTTCGTTGGTAAAATAATAAATAATGCCTTTATAAGTATAAGAAAAAGGAGCTTTAAGATTGATAAGTTTTTCTTTTGAAACAGGGTCTTTTACTTCTATTTCTTTGATTTGATTAAAATAATTTGAACCCGCTTCGACATTTTTTAAAGCTATGCTTATTTTTTGTCCATCAAAATTAAACTCAAGTGGGATAGGATTGCAGCCTCCAGCTTTTCCGACGCTTGGCAAGAAAATTCTTACATTACAAGAAATGCAAATGAGTTCGCCATCTTTTTTGATATAGCCCATATCCCCGCAAATCATACACGCATCAAATACAGCCACAGGCGAATCTCTATCTTCTCTTTTATTGAGTATAAAAAATCTTATCACCTTGCCTTGTTCGCTCACATAAGCAAAGCGGTGAAGTTTATTGTCTCTAAATTCACTCACATCAAAAACGAAAAATCCTTCATTATTAGGTAAAATTTCCGTTGGTTCATCAATTTTAAGGGGTCTAGAACTTATGGTATGAAAATACAAAAGTACACAAAAAGAAAGTAAAGTAGCAAAAAGCATAGTGAAAAAATAACGATACACAAGGGCATTATGGGCTATATTTTTACGAAAATTTATATCTAAAAATCCCATTTTTTGAGTATTTTTTACAAGTTTTTTAAGGCTTAAAAAAGCTAGAATCATAATGAAAATAAGATAAACATAAACGCTATAAGCACTAAAATATAGGCTTTTTGCTACAAAACTTAGCATAAAATCATCAGTTGGAATAAAATTTTCTCTCATTAAAGTTAAAAAAATGCTTGCTAAAATTTTATCAAGTTCTAAAACAAGCACAAATATAAAGAGTATAAAGCTTGCTAAGGATTTTTCTTGTCCTCTTAAAAAGAAAAAAAACAAAATGCAAATTCCTATAGCAAGGACGATGAAAGCTAAAGAGCTAATCGCTGTGCTATCGAGTAAAGAAGTGCTAAAGATAGGAAAATCTTGTGAGAGAAAATAATACTGCAAAGCTATGCAAAAACTAAGCATAAAGGTTAAAATCAAGGAGAAAATTTCAACCTTTTGCCAAAAATAAAACACAAGACTCAAAAATAAACAAAATACAAACGCAAAATTCACATTAAAAAGCAAATTTTGCGTTTGAAGAGAGCTTGCTGCAATAAAAAATGCAAAATATGCAAACAAAAAGCCCAAAAACACTGCTAAAAATTGTTTGAAAATGTTTTTATAATTCTTACAAATCAAACTTATAACAATGCTTAAGGGCAAAATACAGGTGAGAAAATGCACAAAATATAAACTCATCAGTTCCCTTAAAAGCTCGGCAAAAGCCGAGCGAAATTATTTTGGAGTGCCAGTATATTTAAATTTATACTCTACTTTAAAAGGTTCAAACCATTTTCCAACGCCTGTTTCTTTATCGACGTGGCGACCAAAACCTTGTTTTTCAGGATTTGAAATATAATAAACAAGCTCATAATTTCCTACTCCAAAACCACCATTTTTATCTTTTTCCATAGCAATATTTGCACCATAATGAGGACCATCATCAGCCACCATAGGCATTAAAGTTCCTCTTTTAATGGCACCTGTGTCAGTATTTTTAAGTTCATAAGCTATACTTAAATACGGAATCCAAAAGCCTTCAGGGAAGCCATTTGGATTGTTTTTAACTGCGTGAATATCCGCCTCTAAGTGAATATCTGCTAAAGAAGCTGCTAAATCAATGCCTCTTGGCT
Source organism: Campylobacter sp. (assembly GCA_022511325.1). Classification (GTDB taxonomy): domain Bacteria; phylum Campylobacterota; class Campylobacteria; order Campylobacterales; family Campylobacteraceae; genus Campylobacter_D. Next base: position 2,577 of record JAFLRU010000045.1, on the reverse strand, counting down.
CCATTTCAATGGGTTCTAAATAAACCGCCGCAATTTCCATGCCATTAAGCTCTTTTGGGTCGCCAATTGGCACCTCGCCCGCAAATGCACTTAGGCTAAAAATAGCCGCAGCACTCATAACTGATAAAAATTTTACCATTTTTTCTCCTTGTTTGAAATTTGTTTTGTTATTAATATGCCAGAAACTAGCAAGATAAAAACCACGATTTGAGGAATGAGAGTTTCATAATAAGGATAAATTCCAAGCCATAAAATCGGTTCAAATTGAGTTGCTAAAAAGCTTGGCGCGATGACTTTTCCTTCTATGAGTTCTGCAAAGCCTTTGCCTGTAAAGACGAAAACCATATAAAAAATAATAAAAGAGGTGATATAAAAAAATTGTTTTATTGGAAGCCTTATAGCTCCAGCTTTTAAAAGATAGTAAAGCACAATTAAGATTAAAATTCCAAGCCCAAGTCCTATAAAAACTGCACTATAATCTGTGCTTGTCTTGGAATCAAAAAGCAAGGCTTGATAAAATAAAACGGTTTCAGCACCTTCTCTATAAACAGCTAAGAAAGTTGTAAGCCAAAGAGCTTTAGCTGAATTATTAGTTATAGCTTTTAAGGTTTCATTTTTAATAAGACTTGCCCATTTTTTGTTTGAAGCATTTGAAAGAAGCCAAAAGCCCACATAAAAAAGAAAACACACTGCAATAAGCATTGCAAAACCTTCTATAAGTTCTCTGCTTTGTCCTGAATTTGCTTTAAAGAGCCAAGCAACGGCAAAAGCCGTTATAAAACTTAAAACTATTCCGCTTAAAAGTGCGGAATATACGATATTAAGACGATTTTTATTGCCACTTTGAATCAGATAAGATACGATAGCAACGACGATAATTAAAGCTTCTAACCCCTCTCTTAAAAGTATTCCTAAAGCCCAAATGAAAAGCGAATATGGTGAAGAATCCATGATCTTATCCACACTAGAATCAATCAAAGAACTAAGCTCCTTAAAACAAAGCTCAAGTTCTTTTTTATCGGCACTTGTTTTGATAAGAGCTACTCCTTTAGAAAATAAGGCTTCGATTTTAAGCTTTAAATTGCTATCAACAGCTCCAATTTTATTTTCCATTCCGCTTGCTTCAAAAATGTCTAAATATACATTTTGTAAATCATCAACGATTGAAATGCTAAAGCCTTCATAATTTTTCAAAATTTCATTCAAAGCGGATTCAATATCTTTTGAAACCTTACCATAGTCTTTTCCTATGCTTTCATCTTTAAAACCTTGGAGTTTTAGTGTGGCTAGTTCCTCATTTGGAATTTGCAAAAAGGCGTCAAAAAGCTGTTCTTCAATCTTGTCTAAATTGTCTCTTAAATCTTTTTCGTTGATACTTTCATCATTGATTTTACGGATGAGTTCTCTTAAAGCTTGTTGAATTTTTTGGTCGTTTCCTGAATTTGTAAATTTATTGATAAGCACTTCAACTTTGGTATTTCGGTAGTCCTCAAACAAAGCATCTTGTAAAAATTTCTTACTTTCTTCTTTTTGTCCTGCTTTAAAGGCATTTGCAGCTTGGGAAAATTTTGTTGTGATATTATCTAAGATAAATTGAAGTCTTGTATCCATAGCTGCAGCAGCTTGAAGTTCATCATCTATGGAAGTAGAAGAACTTGCGTTAGAATTTGTATTTGAGCTTTGATTTGAGTTAGCAGAGCTTTTTTTGAGTTCTTCAGGGCTAATCCCCATCATCTTAGCAATCATCTCTTCAGCTTGTGCTTCTCTTTTTTTATTTTCTTCTATAGAAGAAAGTTCGGCTTTTTCTTTATCATAGTTTAAATCACTCTCCTCAGCTTCAAGACGATAGCCATTTTGCAATATAGGTGCAACCTCGTTTAAATCATAAACTAAACTATCCACAAGAGCATTGATTTGTTCCAAAGAAGCGCTGTCTTTATACATTCTTCTTAAGCTTGTAAATTTGCGTTCCATCGTAATGGCTTTGCGTCCTATGTTTCTACCTATAGCACCTTCCATATTTTCAAAACGTTGAAAATAAGCATCTTCACTCATTTTTTTAGCTGCGGCAGAATCACCCTTTTTATAAAGCTCAACGCTTTGTTTTAACATATCTTTAATGGCTTCTGATTCAGCTAGGTAATCATCAACCCTTGCAAAAGAAAGACTTATAAAAAATAAAATAAAGTATAAAATTTTCATCAACTTAACCTAAATTAAAAAATGATATTTATTATTAATATTTGGAAGTATAATCTTATTGAACTGAATTTCAAGTAAAAATAACTTTAAATTTAGATTAAATATTGTTAATTTTTAAATGTTTTATTTGCTTAAATAAAACATTGAATTTCATTATTTGCGAAAATCAATAATGTTACAAATCATAATAATTTTGGTTTTATTTTTATTTATAAATTTAAATTTTAGTTTTGTTTAATTTAAAAAAGATTAGAATTATATTTAAGTGAATTCTAAATGAAAAAGAAGGATTTTGTTATGAAAACTTGCAAAAAATACCGCTTTGTTTTTAGTAAAATCAGATTTTCGAGTATGGGGGGGGGTGAATTATGAAGC
>JAFLRU010000044.1 GCA_022511325.1 Campylobacter sp. | reverse complement strand
ATAATCCCTGCTGTTCCTCCGTATTCATCAACAACTAGGGCTGTATACATTCTTTGCTGATTCATCATCACTAAAACCTTAGAAATGCTGATATTTTCAGGCACAAGTATCATAGGCTTAGCAAATTTTTCTAAATTTTCATCTTTAGTTCCAAGCTCGTTTTGCACAATATCTCTAAGGTGTATAAGTCCCAAAATCGTATCTTTAGAGCCATCTATATAAGGAAATCTCGTATGTTTATACTCACAAACAATTTGCATATTATCGGCGTAAGATTTTTGTTTATTTAAACAAATCATATCTTTTCTAGGAGTCATAATCTCTTTTGCAACCGTGTCGCTAAAATCCACGGCATTGTGTATGATTTCAGTTTCAAATTCGTCCAAAACCCCGCCTTTTTGACTTTCGCTAACGATAATTTTAATTTCTTCTTCAGAATGTGCCTCGTGTTCCTTAGTAGGCTTAATTTTAATAATTTTTAAAGTTAAAGCTGCAAGCAAGTCAAAAATTTTAATGCAAGGTAAAAAAATCAACCAAAAAATATGCAGAGGTCTAGCTATCCAAAGTATAGTCTTATCAGCAATCGTAATAGCAATATTTTTTGGCACAAGCTCGCCTAAAACCACGTGTAAAAGCGTGATAAAAATAAAAGCTATAATAATCGCTAAAGTATGGATTAATATAGGATTTAAATGCAAACCTTCAAAAAGAGCAGCCAAAACCTTTGCGATTGTAGGTTCTCCTATCCAACCTAAAGCCAAAGAACTGAGTGTAACACCTAATTGACAAGCACTCAAATAAGTATCAAGCTTTGAAGTGATTTCTAAAGCCATTTTAGCATTAGGTTTCTTTTCTTTAACAAATTCTTCAAGCTTAGAGCGACGCACTTTGACAATGCTAAATTCAGATAAAACAAAAAAGCCATTTAAAAATACTAAAATAAGAGCAACAATAATCATAAAAATAGAATGTTCAACATCAAGAGTTGCAAGGGGTGAGGTTTGAGTTGAGTGTAAAATTTGACTGGGGTCCAATGATACTCCTTGAAAAATAATTTATAATTATACACAATCTAAAGTATAATTTTTGCTTAAAAATTTCCTAAACTAAATTTAATTTTTATTAGTGTTTAATTTCATTTATGAATCCACTAAAAATTCTTATCATTTTTACGGCAATATTAGATACGAGTTTAGTTTATGCACCGCAGCCTTTAACTCCTGTGCTTTCGCAGTATTTTAAGGTGAGTTTGCACGAAATTTCTTGGGTGATGAGCATTACTCTTATGCCTTTAGCTTTTGCTCCTATACTTTATGGTTATTTGCTTGAGAAATTTTCTTTGAAAAAAATTTTAATTTTTTCTTTGTTTTTTTGTGCTTTGTTTCAAATGATAGCAAATTCTAGCGATGATTTTTATTTTTTCTTAGCTTTTCGCTTTTTACAAGCTTTGTGCATTCCCGCCATACTCACAGCTCTTTTAACACTTTTAACAAGGATAGAAACACAAAATATTCAAAAAAATGTGGCTTTATATGTAGCTGCTACGACTTTTGGAGGTTTTGTGGGCAGGGTTTTTGGAAGCTATTTAAGCGATATGATTTCTTGGCATTTTGCCCTGAATTTTTTCGCTTTTTTAATGCTTGTTTGTGCTTTGGTTTTTTGTTTTTTTAAGGATTTAAGCTCAAGTTTAAATGCAAATACTTCACCAAAAGACTTTTTAATCTATCTTAGAAAAAGTGAATTTTTAGCACTTTTATGCTGTGTTTTTGTGGTTTTCTTTTCTCTTCAAAGTATCGTTTCCTTTTTGCCTTTTCACCTTAAAGAAAGCTATGAAAATATCACTCAAGCTCAAATCGGATTTGTGTATTTAGGTTTTTTAACAGGAGCCATTAGCTCTTTGCTTATTGATAAAACGATTAAGGTGTTAAAATCAAGGATTAATACAGCTATTTTTGGATTTTTGGTTTTCATAACAGGGTGTTTAAGTATGATGATAAACGATTTTCTTTGGAGCTTTGTATCAATGTTTGTTCTTTGTAGTGGAATGTTTATTTGTCATTGTATTTTTTCGGCGATTTTAAGTCTAAAAATTTCTCAAAAGGGTTTAGCAAGCGGACTATATCTCACTTTTTATTATAGTGGAGGGGCGGTAGGTTCAGTTTTTCCAAGTTTTTATTATGAAAGCTTGGGTTGGAATTTCCTTTGTATTTTGACAATGTTTATTTTATTTTTCACTCTAATGCTCTTTTTAAAATTTAAACGCTTTTATGAGGTTTGATTTGAATTTCGTTTAAAGTATTGAGCGAATTTACATTAAAAACTCAAGGGCAAGAGCTGAAAATAAAAGCACTCCTATTTTCATTACAGATTCATCGGGGTTAAATAAAGGGTGATGCAAAGGAGCACAATGTTTATATCCTGTGCCAAGCCAGAAAAACGCTCCTTTACAATAATCTAGGTAAAAAGAATAATCTTCAGCACACATTGAAGCTTTGTTTGCATCCTCAATTTTCAATCCATATTTTTCAGCGGCATTTTTTGCAAATTCAAGGGCTTCATCATTGTTAATTAAGGCATTATAACCTTCTTTATATTCGAGTGTGCTTTGGGTTTTAAATAAGATATCATTTGCTTTTAGGCTTGTTTTAATTTTTTCTTTGACAAGTTTTCTTATTTGAGGATTAAAAGTCCTGCAAGTTCCCTCTAAAATAGTATTTTCAGCAAGGACATTATAACGTGTTCCTGAATTCATTTTACCAAAAGTTAAAATTCTAGGCTCGAAAATTTCAATTTCTCTTGCGAGGATATTTTGTATGGAGCTAATCCAGTGGCTCGCAGCAAGTAAGGAATCAACGCCTTTTTGAGGTTCAGCTGCGTGAGAGGCTTTTCCCTTGATATGAATTTTCACAAAATCAGAAGCCGCCATCAAAGCACCTTTTTTAGAAAAAATTTTTCCAGCCTTAGCTTCAGGCCAAAGGTGCAAACCATAGATTAAACTCACATCTTTTAGAATTCCACTTTCGATAATAGACCTTGAGCCACCTTTAGGAGAAGCTTCTTCTGCGGGTTGAAAAATGAGTAAAACTTCTCCTTTTAGACTCTTTTCATAATGTTTTAAAATTTTTGCTGTCCCAAGTAAAATAGCCGTATGCATATCGTGTCCGCAAGCGTGCATACAATTTTTGATTTTAGATTTAAACTCAAAGGTATTTTCTTCATTAATAGGCAAAGCGTCAATATCAGCCCTAAAAGCGATTTTTTTGTTTCCTTTTTTTCCTTTTATAAACCCTACAACTCCAGTTTTAGCAATTTTTTTATAAGGAATTTGCATTTTGTCTAAACAAGCACAAATGTAAGCACTAGTTTGAAGTTCAAAATTAGAAAGTTCAGGGTTTTGATGAATGTGTCTTCTGTGTTGTATGATTTCGTTTTCAAATTCAGCGATAAGTTTTTTTAAATTTTGCATTTTAATTCCTAATTTTAAATTTTGCAAAAACTAAGGCAAGGATTAAAAAAGCCGCAAAAGAAAAAACACACAACATAAATCCCCAAAACAAGCTTTTTGTCAAAATAGTGCTTAAAATGAGTTGGAGAAAGACAAAATAAACCACACTCAAAATGGTATAAGAAAGAGAATAATTTGCCATTACTGGAGATTTAAAATTTGGATCACAAATTCGAAGGAGTAAAATTCCTGTTAAAAATACTCCTGTGCAAGCTCCAAATCCTGCTATCATATGTTCAAACCAATACTCATTAAGTAGAAATTTGCACATAAAGACTAAAACCAAAGTTGTTGTTATAAAACCTATAATTACCATAAAAAGAATAGGATTTAAATAAGCAATTATAGTTTTAATCGGCAAACTTGCAATGGCTGCAATCACAGCAAATTCTGTTAAAGTTCCAGCAATTCTTGATTTGATTTTATCATCAACCAAAAAATCAAGTTTAAATTTCACCATAAAGCCCCAAACCCCAAACATAATCACAATAGCATAAGCCCAAATTGAAATTTGATTGAGAATAGGAATGGAATGTTCTTTGATGAAATTTAAAATAAAATACGCTCCCGCACAAACTCCTAATATAATAGCCAAGTGAAAAGCAAGAGAATCAAGAGAAGCTGAAAGAGTGGTTTGACGTCCAAAACTAGGTTGTGCTTCAATATCTTTGGTATAGCCTATTTTAATATCATTAGGAATATCAGCGGGTTGATTTAAAATTTGAGTATATTTTTTCCTTGAAGCGATATTAATAAGGACCATTCCTAGCAATATTCCTCCAATAAGTCCAAAAGTTGCCATAGTAACTCCTACTCCTTGTGCAAGTTCCCAATACGGCAAATTCGCTTGTTTTAACATAGAGCCTAAAAGTCCAGCGGTTCCGTGTCCCCCGACAAAACCTATGCCGAGTTCCCAACCAAAAGTTTCATAAAAATCATAATGATTAAAAATAAATTGAGTACTAAAACCTATCGCAAATTGCATCATAGCAACCGCTAACATAATGAAAGCAAAAGGTAAAACATTTTTAGAGGATTTCAAACCCGAATTAAGATTAAGTCCCAAAGGAACAGAAGCGACTACTGGAACTAATAAAATTCCGGGCAATAAAGCATAAATTTTCATCCATTCATCAGGAATTTTTAGAAAATTTAAGCCATTAGGACCCAAAATAAGTAAAACAAAACCTCCAATGACTGAGGCAGGAAGAAAAAGTTGCCCAAAAATTTTAATTTTAGCCCTTAGAAAAAAACCTAACAATAAAAAAACACTTAAAAATCCTGAACTATAAATCAACTCAACGAGAAATTTTTCCATTTTCATTCCTCCTTTTTTCTTAATTTTATATTTTTTAGTTCTAGGCTTTATTATATTGAGTTTTGATAATAAAGTCAAAAGAGTTAGAGTTTGTTATTTTAGGATTTAAAATATAATTTTTTAGTATTCGTTGAAATTTTTACTTTATATCACTCTAAAATAAGGCTTAATTTAAAAAAGAATTAAGCCTTGCATAGTTACAATTACAAGTTAAGAGTTTATAAAGGTTAATTAAAATATGGAAAAAGAAATTATTGCTTATTTAGATAATGAAAAAATCGTTGATACGCAAAGTGTAGATTCTAAAAATTCTAAAGCTTTAAAAGAACTTTATTTTGATAATTCTAAGCCTAGTTTAGAAGTTTTGCGTCATTCTTGTGCTCATTTAATGGCACAAGCGATTAAAATTTTGTATCCTAGTGCCAAATTTTTTGTGGGTCCTGTTGTTGAAGAGGGTTTTTATTATGATTTTAGAGTCGATTCCAAAATCGGCGAAGAGGACTTAGCAAAAATAGAAAAAAAGATGAAAGAACTTGCAGACTCTGGTTTTGAAATTCAAAAATATGAAATTACCAAAGACGAGGCGATTAAAAAATTTGGCGATGATGATTTAAAACAAGAGGTGCTTTTGCGAATTCCTAATGGAAAAGTAAGCATTTATAAACAAGGAGAATTTGAGGATTTGTGTCGAGGTCCTCATATTCCTAGCACTAAATTTTTGAAATTTTTTAAACTTACGCGTGTGGCTGGAGCGTATTTGGGTGGAGATGAAAAAAGAGAAATGCTTACACGCATTTATGGTATAGCTTTTGCGGACAAGGAAAGCTTAAAAGAACATTTGCATATCATTGAAGAAGCAAAAAAAAGAGACCACCGCAAACTTGGAACTGAACTTAAGCTTTTTACCTTTGATGAGGATATAGGAGGCGGTTTGCCTCTTTGGCTTAATAATGGAGCAAGACTTCGTTCAAAACTCGAACAAATGCTTTTTAAAATTCATCGTTTAAGAGGTTATGAGCCTGTTAGAGGACCCGAGCTTTTAAAAGCTGACGCGTGGAAAATCAGTGGGCATTATACTAACTATAAAGAAAATATGTATTTTACACAAATTGATGAGCAAGAATACGGCATAAAACCGATGAATTGCGTTGGGCATATTAAAATTTATCAAAGCGATGTGCGAAGTTACCGGGATTTGCCTTTGAAATTTTTTGAATACGGCGTTGTGCATAGACACGAAAAAAGCGGGGTTTTACACGGACTTTTTCGTGTGAGAGAATTCACTCAAGATGATGCACATATTTTTTGTATGCCAAGCCAAATCAAAGAACAAGTGCTTGAAATTCTAGCTTTTGTTGATAAATTGATGAAGATTTTTGATTTTAGTTATGAAATGGAAATTTCAACCAAGCCTGAAAAAGCCATAGGCGAAGATGAAATTTGGGATACAGCGACAAAAGCTTTAAAAGAGGCTTTGGACGAACAAGGTTTAAAATACGGCATTGACGAGGGTGGCGGTGCTTTTTATGGACCAAAAATTGACATTAAAATTACAGATGCTTTGAAAAGAAAATGGCAGTGTGGAACCATACAAGTGGATTTTAATCTTCCAAATCGCTTCAAACTCGAATACACAGATAGTGATAACACTAAAAAACAACCTGTAATGCTCCATCGTGCAATTTTGGGTTCTTTTGAAAGATTCATAGGAATTTTAACCGAGCATTGCGGTGGCGAATTTCCGTTTTTTATCGCTCCGATTCAAGTAGGAATTGTGCCAATTTCACAAAATCATAGTGATTATGCGAAAAAAATCCAAAAAATTTTGCTAGAATTAGGAGTTGATAGTCAAATTTATGAAAAAGATGAAAGTTTAAGCAAAAAAATACGAACTGCAGAAAAACAAAGATTGCCTATGATTATAGTTTTAGGAGATGAAGAAACCCAAAAACAAAGTGTTGCTTTAAGAGATAGGAGAGCTAAAGAACAAAAAAACTTAAGTTTAGAAGAATTTACAAATTTAATTAAGGAGAAAATGAATGAGGTGCATTTTTGAGTAAAGAAAAAGATGTATTGCTCAATGAAGAAATAAGAGCGGATGAAATTCGTTGTGTAGGCGATGATGGCAAGGTTTATGGTATCATCAGTTCTGATGAGGCTTTAGAAATTGCAAATCGCTTAGGACTTGACCTTGTTATGATAGCCCCTGATGCAAAACCCCCAGTTTGTAAGATAATGGATTTTGGAAAATTTCGTTATCAGCAAGAAAAAAAGCAAAAAGAAGCCAAGAAAAAGCAAAAAGTCATTGATATTAAAGAAATCAAGCTTTCAGTTAAAATTGCACAAAATGATATTAACTACAAGGTTAAACACGCTCTTGAGTTTTTAGAAGAGGGAAAACACGTAAGATTTCGCGTGTTTTTAAAAGGTCGTGAGATAGCTAGTCCTGAAGCAGGGGTTGCTTTGCTTGAAAAAATTTGGACTATGGTTGAAAATGAAGCAAACCGCGATAAAGAACCTAATTTTGAAGGACGTTATGTCAATATGCTTGTAACGCCTAAGAAGGGTTAAGCTGTGCCAAGAAATAACCTCATAGCAAATACTAATCAACACAAAGCTAAAAATTCATATTCAAAACAAGATGATTAATTTGATTTAGTATAAATGATTTAAACCGCAATTTTCGCCTGTAAGTATGTATTTTAGAGAAAGAAAATGGGAAGTTGGTGAAATGTTTGAGATAATGAAAGAAATTGCCGAAACTTCTTTAAGATACTATATTTTTTAGGTTTTTTATGAAAGATACGGATAAAATGCAAGAAAATCCTCTTTTTCTCAAAGAACAAATCATCACCTATCTTGGTAACAAAAGAGCCTTACTTGGCTTTTTAGAGCAGGGTTTTAGGGAAGCAAAGAAGGAGCTTAAAAAAGAAAAGCTAAGTTTTTGCGATATTTTTAGCGGTTCAGGCATAGTTTCAAGATTTGCCAAAAAGCATTCAAGTTTTATCATTGCAAATGATTTAGAGGATTATTCAAGGGTGATTAATTCTTGCTATCTTAGAAACAAAGATGTGAATTTAGAAAAAGAACTTAAGAATTTTCACAAGCTTTTAACCACAAATTTAAGCTTAAAAAAAGGCTTTATCGCCGAACTTTACGCTCCAAAAGACGATAAAAACATTCAAAAAGACGAAAGAGTCTTTTATACACTTAAAAATGCGATGTATTTAGACACAATGAGACAAAGAATAGAGAGTGAAATTCCAAGCGATTTTAGAGATTTTTTCATTGCTCCACTCATTTATGAAGCAAGCGTTCATTCAAATACTAGTGGAGTTTTTAAAGGTTTTTATAAAGGAAAAAACGGCATAGGCAAATTCGGAGGAGAAGCACAAAATGCTTTGGTGCGAATTTTGGGGGATATTTCTTTAAAAATGCCTATTTTTTCAAATTTCAAATGCGAATTTGAGGTGTTGCAAAAAGATGCTAATGTTTTAGCTAAGGAACTTGATATTATCGATCTTGCTTATCTTGACCCTCCTTATAATCAGCACCCTTATGGCTCAAATTATTTTATGCTCAATTTAATCGCAAATTACCAAAAACCAAAGGATATTTCTAGGGTAAGTGGTATTCCAAAATTTTGGAATCATAGCAATTATAATCGCCCAAAAGAGGCTGAAAATTCTTTGTTTGAACTCATTTCAAACTTAAAAGCTAGAGTGATTTTGCTTAGTTATAATTGTGAGGGTTTTGTTAAAAAAGATAAGTTTCTAAATAGGCTTAAAACTTTAGGAAAATGCGAGTGTTTGGAGAAAAAATACAATACCTTTAGAGCTTCAAGAAATCTCAAAAATCGTCCTATGCATATAAACGAACAGCTTTATATTTTGAAAAAGTCTAAAATATAAAGCTTTAAAATTAAGAAGTTTAAATTTTTTAGAAAACCAAATTTGACTTTGGTTTTCTTTTGATATTCGCTTCATATTTTAAGGAAAATTCTAATTGTGCTTTGATTTTAGTTAAGTTTGAAACTCAAGTCTTATTAATCAGCTTAGAATTTATAGGCATATCCCACATAGAGACCAGCATCAGTGATTGTAGGTTTAACTTCTTGTTTTTTATTGTAGCGAAGTTGTTCAGCTTTTACACCAAATTCCACTTCATTGTTTGCGTTAATCTCATACAAAGCACCAACCTTTGCTCCATAAGCAAAGCCTTTTTTGAAAGTAACAGAGTTATCTCCATCAGGTTTAAGTTTAGCAAAGGTATAGCCCCCATAAACTCCTAAAATTCCACGCCATTCGTTATAAATTTGTGGGGTAAAATCATAGCCAAGTAAAAATTTATGGAATTGACCTTTTATATC
>JAFLRU010000043.1 GCA_022511325.1 Campylobacter sp. | reverse complement strand
GAGGCTATGAAAATTTTACAAGTTCTAGAAAGTTTTCCTATGAATTTTACTATGGTTGAAGCTTATGATTCTTTGATAAGCTATGCTAAGGACCATAATATGCAAACAACCATTTTAACTTATGCTCCAAAGGCAATCGATTATCAAAATTTTAGAGGAATTAATCTTTTTAGTCCGAATTTAGAGTTTATTTATTTAGACTCTTTGAGAAAAGCAAATGAAGACGCTAAAGCCTTAAATGTTTTAGTGGATCTTTTAAAGCTCAAGCTTTCGCCAGAAGATAGGGCTAGGGCTTTATTTACGCAAAGTTTAGTTTATGAGGATTTAAAAGATATGGCTTTGCAAAAAGAAAGTATTAAACAATGTCTTGATGTGAATGCAACTTCGACTTGGCAAGATTTATGTCGTCAAAAAAGCGAAATTTTAGGTCAGTGATTTAAGTTTTTGGGATAAAATTTCAAAAGCACTATCAAATTCTAAAGGAATGCTTTGGAATTTTTTATTAAAAGTTCTTTGTCTTTTTGCAAGCTGTGCGGTGTGGATATTGATGAGATTTTCAAGTTCGCTTAAAGAAAGCTCTTTGTTTAAAAAACTTTTGCATTCTTTTAATCCTATAGAATTTAAGGGTTTTAAATCAGGATTAAAATTTCCAAAAAGATATTTTGCTTCTTCAATGAGTCCATTTTCAAGCATTAATCTAGTGCGTTTGGCTATATTTTTTTTTAAAAGTTCTTTATCCCAAACAATTTCATAAATTAAAAGTTTATCTATCACCCCTTTTTGTAAAGTTTTTTTCAAAAATTCACTTGGAAGCTCGCCTGTGCTTTCATAGATACTAAACCATTTTCTAAGACGATAAGTATCATTTTTTTCGCTTTTAAATTTTGGATCAATTTTTTGCATAAGGACATAAATTTCATCATTTGTTAAAGAACTTTTTTTTTCTTCCACTTTCGCACTTAGTCCTTCCATCATCGTTTTAAGATAAAAACTTGTTCCACCTGTAATGATTAAAGGAGTATTTTTTGTTTGTGCGAATTTTTTCGCTTTTTTATATTCTTTGATAAATAAATTTACATTAAAATGTTCATTGACGCTTAGCAAATCAATGCCAAAATAATCAAGTTCTTTGAGGGTTTGTCTTGGAGTTTTTGCACTGGCTATATTGATTTCTTTATAGACACAAAGACTATCAAGACTTAAAATTACAGCTTTAAATTGCTTAGCTAAAGCATTTGCAAGCGAAGTTTTACCACTTGCTGTTGTGCCAATGAGTGCAAATTCAAAAAACATTTTTAACTTTTCCTAAAATTTACGAAATTTTTAGTAAAATCATAACAAAATTTTTTAAAAAGAGTAGAAATGAATTTATTGTGGGCTAAATTCAAAGATATTTTGGATTTGATTGTTTTTAAGCATTCGATTTTTGCTTTGCCTTTTTTATTTACCGCTATGATTGTTGCATCAAAAATTGCAAATGATAGTGCTTGGTTTGGTTTTAAAGCCTTGATTTTAGGAGTAATTTGTGCAATAAGTGCAAGAAATTTTGCTATGGCAAGCAATCGCTTGATGGATGAGGATATAGACTTAAATAATCCACGTTGTAAAGACCGCCCTAATATTGATGGACGTATAGGTAAGAAAAGTGTTTGGATTTTTATTGTGGCAAATGCTTTGATTTTTGTGCTTTGTTCTTATTTGATTAATTCTTTAGCCTTTTATCTTAGTTTTCCTGTGCTGTTTATCTTAGCTTTTTATTCAGCTTTTAAACGTTTTTCTTCTTTAGCACATTTGGTTTTGGGTTTTTGTTTGGGGCTCGCACCCATTGCTGGAAGTGTGATTGTGCTAGGAGAAATTCATCTTTTTAGTGTGCTTTTGTGTTTGGGTGTTACTTTTTGGACAGCTGGGTTTGACTTGCTCTATTCTTTGCAGGATATGGAATATGATAGAAAGGTTGGGCTTTACTCTATACCAGCGAATTTTGGCAGCAATGCAACTCTTGTATTTTCGGCCTTTTGCCATTTTTTAGCTGTGCTTTTTTGGCTTTTATTTGTTTGGATTGCACCTTTAGGAAGCATAGCTTTTGTAGGGGTTATTGTTTGTGCTTTGATTTTGTTTTTTGAACACAAAATTGTGCGTAAGAATTTTGCTCATATTGATAGAGCCTTTTTTACTTTAAATGGATATGTAAGTGTGATATTTTTTATTTTTATTTGGGTGGATTTGTTATGGAATTAAATCTTTTTAAAGCCGGACTTAATGCAGAATTCCAAAGTTGTGATGTTAATGATAGTTATTTTTTGCAAGAATATTTAAACATTAATCTTAGCTCTAAACTTAGTAAATGGAAAAAACTTGCTTCCAAAGTGGATTTTGAAGATAGTGAAAAGCTCATTTTTGACCTTATTTTGAGCCTTAAAGAAGATATTGTAAAACTTGAAAATCGCCTTCTAAATCAAGATAAGCTTTTACCTTTATCTCAAAAAGGCATTATTGATGCTTTAAATTTTGAATATTTAAATTTTTTAGAGCCTCTTTTGCAAAAAGATAAGCACTATTATATGAGATTTGAGATTAATGGGCAGAAAATGGCACTTTTTACCCTAGCACAAAGTGAAAATTTGGCTAAAATTATTAAAATAAAAGCTGAAGATAGAATTCTTTATGATGCTTTTACAGTTGAAATTCAAAGGGATATGATAAGAAACAGAAAGGAAAATAATGAGTGAAGATATACTTTATTTGGTTTTTGTGATTGTTTTACTCATAGCAATGTTAGCTTATATGAATATTAAAGATAGGGAAAATATGACTAAGATTATCAAACTTCAAAATGCAATGGAAGATATGACTAAGGAGCTTCATTATCTCAAAAAAGAATTGCTCTCTAAGACAGAAGAAAATTCGGACGAAAATTACAATTTTGAGCTGTTAAAAGATGAGATGAAAATTATGCTTGAAAAAGAACTTGCCCAAAGAATTTTACCTGTATTAAGAAGTATTCAAGGTATGGAGCATATTATTGAGGAATTTCAAAATGAACAGCAAAATCGCATTTTAAACCTAGAACAAAAGGCACAAAGTATGACTAAACTCACGCCAAATTATGATACAGAAGAGCAAAAAATTATTGATTTATTCAAACAAGGAAAAAGCATAGAACAAATCGCAAAAGACTTAAGAATAGGTATAGGGAATGTAGAGCTTGTACTGAAATTTAAGCAACTCATCAAATAGGCGAAAAAATGCTCATTGATCAATTTGGTAGAAAGATTGATTATTTGCGTATTTCTGTAACGCAAAGATGTAATTTTCGTTGTCTTTATTGTATGCCAAAAATTCCTTTTGATTATGTTCCAAAAGAGGAATTGCTAAGTTTTGAGGAAATGTTTTGTTTTGTAAAACTTGCGATTGATGAGGGGATTTCTAAAATTCGTATCACAGGGGGAGAGCCTTTATTACGCAAGGAACTTAGTGTTTTTATTAAAATGATTAAGGATTACAAAAAAGATATTGATTTAGCTATCACCACAAATGGCTTTTTGCTTAAAGATTATGCAAAAGAACTTAAAGATGCAGGGCTTACTCGTATGAATATTTCTTTGGATACTCTTGATTCTAAAAAGGCGAAAATTCTTGCTCAAAAAGATGTTTTAAGTAGCGTTTTAGCAGGTATTGATGAGGCTTTAAAATGTGGTTTTAAAATCAAACTTAATACCGTAGTTTTAAAAGAACTAAACGAAGATGAGCTGATTTCTCTTTTAGAATTTGCTAAAAACAAAAAAGTTCAAATTCGTTTCATTGAATTTATGGAAAATCATCACGCTTATGGGCAACTTAAGGGTTTAAAAAGAGATGAAATATTAGGGATTTTAAGCCAAAAATACCAAATAACTCTACTTGAAAAAGCTAAGCAAGCTCCTGTAACCTTATACACTGCAAATGATTATGAATTTGGCATTATTGACCCACACAGCCACGAATTTTGCGACACTTGTAACCGCATAAGACTTACTGCAAATGGTTTGCTTATTCCTTGTTTGTATCACGATGAGGCTTTAAGTATTAAAGAAGCAATGAGACAAAAAGATATGAAAAAAGCCCTTGAAATTCTCAAAATTGTGCTTCAAAATAAACCTGAAAAAAACAAATGGAGCATAGAGGATAATCAAAGTTCTTCAAGAGCTTTTTATCAAACCGGAGGGTGATTTGCTGCAAGTTGTAGAAAGTTTTTTAAGCATTCAAGGTGAGGGAAAATTTGCTGGAAGATTAGCAGTTTTTGTGCGTTTTGCGGGTTGTAATTTAAATTGCGTTGGTTTTGGAGTAAAAGCTCAAAAAAATGGCAAAATTTTGCAAGGTTGTGATACTTTGAGAGCTGTTTTTACCAAAGAATTTGAATTTAAAGAATATAATGCAAAAAGCCTTTTTGATAGGGTTTTAGAGCTTAAAAAAAATTTTCGTGCTATGGTTGTGATTACAGGAGGGGAACCTTTAATTCACCATCAGAACAAAGAATTTTTAGCTTTTATAGAGCTTTTACTTGCTAAGAATTTAGAAGTGCATTTTGAGAGTAATGGGAGCATTGAGCTTGATTTTAACAAGTATCCTTTGTATAAAAAATGCGTTTTTGCCTTAGGAATCAAGCTTAGCAATAGCGGGGTTGCTAAAGAAAAAAGGCTTAATTTTAAAGCCATTGAAAGCATTGTAAAAAATGCTAAGAGTTTTTATAAATTCGTTTTAGATGCAAAAAGCCTTAAAACGAGTGCAGATGAAATGAATGAAATTTTGGCAAAAGTTCCAAATGAAGTTTATTGTATGCCTTTAGGAGAAAATGAGGAAAAATTAAAAATAAATGCACCCGAAATTGTAGAGTTTTGCATAAAAAATGGGTATAATTACACAGATAGAATTCACATAAGACTTTGGGGAGAGCAAGAGGGCGTATGATTATTAGGAAAAGTTTTGAGTTCGAAAACGCACATATTGTCCGTTTGTGTTCTTCTAAAAAATGCAAAACAAGCATACACGGACATTCTTATAAGATTGAAATTTTACTTGAGAGTAGCTATTTGGATAATGCAGGTATGGTATATGATTTTGGGCTTTTAAAACAAGAGATTAAACAAATTGTAGATAGCTTTGATCACGCTATCACACTTTTTAGCGGGGACGATAAAGATTATTTAAAACAGATGAAAAAACACTCTTCGCGTTGGGTGCTTTTACCTTTAAATGTCAGTGCAGAAAATTTTGTGAGAATTTTTTTCGTGCTTATTGACACCTTGCTTAAAAAAACAAAAATGATTAATGGCGAAAAAGGAGTGAGTTTAAAAAGTATTATCATACACGAAACGCCTACAAGTTATGCACAAGGTTTTATAGAAGACGCTTATAGTGAGCATTTGAGCGAAATTAAACTTGATGATATAGAATTTTCCTCTGCTATAAAGAATGAGTGGAAAGATAAAGATTTTTTTGAAAAACTTAAGAGTTCTTATATTTTTATAAATCCTAAGGAGGTTTGATGAAAAGGCTTTATTTGTATTTTTTGTTTGCATTGTTTTGTTTTTTGTTTGTTGGATGTGGAAACAAAGAAGATAATTCTGCTAAAAACCAAAATGCTGCTGAAGAAGTAGTGCAAATTGAGCAAAGTGATCAAGGGAGTGAAATCAGTGATACAAATTTGCCTTTACCCATCCAAGATGAAGCACAAGAATATTCTACAAATTTAGGATTTAATCCAAGTGTAACAAATACTTTATATAAGAAAAAATGTGCCTCTTGCCATGGAAAAAAAGGCGAACGTAGTGTTAATGCAAATATAATCATTAAGAATTTAGACCAAGAAAGTTTTATTAAAAAACTCAGTGATTTAGAAAATGATGGAAGTAAAAAACATAATTTAGGGATAAGTCAAAGGCAAATTGAGAATCTAGCTAAGCTCATTAGCAAAGGAAGTCAATGAGTGAAGAAATTTATGATTTTGTCTTAGCTTTGCATTTTTATAGTCTTTATGTAACAGGCTTTTTAATGCTTTTTTATTTTTCTTTGACTCAAGGAAGTTTTAAAACCGAATTTGATTTTATTAAAAAAATTCGCTTGTTTTTGCCCATTTATTATCTTTTTTTAGCTTTTATAATTTTTACGGGTTCTTTACTTTTAGCTTTCAAACACTTTGCAATGAGTTTTAATACTTTTTTGATGATTGTATGTTGGTTTGCGATTTTCGCTTTAGCGATTTTTCATTTCATTCAATTTAAAAAAGCAAGGAGAATTAGGCATTATAGGGTTTTTAGATTTCTTAGTTTTATCATCTTGCTTTGTGAAATTATTTTACTTATCTTGCCTTTTGGAGTTACATATCTTTAAATGCAATTTTTATATCACAAAGATTCTGGAAAAGAAGTTATAACTCTAGAAAGTGAAGAATTTTCACATCTTAAAGTGCGTCGTGTTAAACTTAATGAACATTTAAAACTTAGAAATTTAAAAGATGAAAAATTATTTTTATATGAAATTATCGAACTTAATAAACACTCTTGTGTCTTAAAGCTCTTAAAAACAGAGTTAAAATCTTTACCAAAAAGCAAGTTTGCTTTAGCTTTAGCTGTGATTGAACCTAAAATTTTAGAAAAAACTCTGCCCTTTTTAAATGAATTAGGAGTTGCAAAGCTCATTTTAGTTTATACAGCTTTTTCTCAAAAGAATTTCAAGATTGATTTTAACCGCTTTGAGAGAATTCTTATAAATTCTTGCGAACAATGTGGAAGAAACTTTTTAATGAATCTTGAATTGTTTGAAAATGTTAAAGAATTTCTAAAAAAATATCCTAATGCTTTGATGGTTGATTTTGAGGGAGAAATTTGTGATTTAAATCAAAACGAACTTTATTTCATAGGTCCTGAAGGAGGTTTTAGTGAAGAAGAAAGAGCTTTATTTGATAAAAAAATTCGTCTAAACTCTGCTCATATTTTAAAAAGTCAAAGTGCTATTATAGGTGTGGCTGCAAAAATTTTAATCTAAAATTTATTTGTATTTTAATATAATTTTGGTTTTTGAAATGCAAGGAAAGATATTATGAAAAAAGAAATTCACCCTGAATTTGTAGAATGTAAAGTCAGTTGTGCTTGTGGAAATAGCTTTGTTACAAGGTCTAATAAGAGCGAACTTAAGGTTGATATTTGCTCAAATTGCCACCCTTTTTTCACAGGAAGTGAAAAAATCGTTGATGCAGCAGGTCGGGTAGAGAAATTTAAGAAAAAATACGCAATGCAATAAATATGCTTTATTTTATTCCTACTCCCATAGGAAATTTAAGCGATATAAGTTTTAGAGCTTTAAGCATTTTAGAGAGTTGCGAGCTTTTATTTTGCGAGGATACAAGGGTTAGTAAATCTTTAATTGCTCTTTTGAATGCGAAATTTAATACTAAAATTTCCCCAAAAAAATTTATTTCTTTACACTCCCATAATGAAAAAGAGCTTTTGGAAAAGCTTGATTTAAGTCTTTTTGAAAAAAATGTTGCTTATTTAAGTGATGCAGGAATGCCAGGCATTAGCGACCCCGGACAGCTTTTAGTTGAATTTGCCTTAAAAAACAATCTTACTTATGAGGTTTTACCCGGAGCAAATGCTGCTTTGGTAGCACTTGTAAGCTCTTCGTTTTGTAAAAAAGAATTTATTTTTATGGGCTTTTTATCAAGCAAAGGTGAAAAGCGTCAAAAAGATCTTGAAAGACTTATGTCAAATCCTTATCCTAGCATTGTTTATGAAGCTCCAAAACGCATTTTATCTTTACTTAAAGAACTTGCAAATTTAAACGAAAATAAGGAACTTTTTATCATAAAAGAAATCAGTAAAAAATTTCAAACTCAATTTAAAGGCACAGCAAAAGAGCTTTTAAAAGAACTTGAAAATGCGAATTTAAAAGGAGAATGGGTTGTTGTGGTGCAAGGGGATTTAAAAGCTGAATTTAGCACGAATTCTTTATGTGAAAAAGATATTTTAGAACTTGATTTGCCTTTAAAAACTAAAAGCAAGCTTTTGGCTAAAATGAGCGGAAAAAATCCAAAAGAATTTTATAAAAAATTAGTTTTAAGTTAAAATTGGGTAAAATTCTCCAATGTTGGTTTATGGTAAGCAGATTTTTTTTTACATTTTAGAACACCACAAAGAGCTTATTAATGAACTTTATTTGGCAAAGGAATGTGATAAATCTACCTTTGCGAAAATTTCAAGTTATGGTTTTAAGATTAAAAAACTTGATTTTAAAACAGCACAAGCTTACGCAAGAGGCGGGAATCATCAAGGTTTTTTACTTGAGATTAAAGACTATGAATTTGTAAGTTTGAGTGAGCTTAAAGATAAAAAGTTTATTGTTGTGCTTTATGGGGTGAGTGATGTAGGAAATATCGGTGCTATCATAAGAACCGCTTATGCTTTAGGAGCAGATGGTTTAGTTTATGCTGGAGATAAGCTTGCTATGGAAGGTGTGATTCGCACAAGTAGCGGTGCAGCGATGGATTTTCCTATTGTTTTAAATAAAGATATTTTAAGTGTCTTAAATGAGCTTAAGCAAAAAAATTTTTATCTTTATGCAAGTGATAGCAAAGGTAAGCTAATCCATACTTTGGAAATTCCTAAAAAACCAAAGGTTTTGGTTTTAGGGAGTGAGGGTTTAGGTTTGAGTGATAAAATCATAAAAAAATGCGATGAATGCATAGGAATAGCAATGAAAAATAACTTTGATAGTTTAAATGTCAGTGCAGCCTTTGCAATACTTTGTGATAGGATAGTTAATGGTTAATTGGAAAAAATTACAGGATTTGAATCTTGAAGAAGTTTCGATAAAAACTCAAATTGAGATTCAATTTTTAGAAGCTTTGGTGGAAAAGAATTTCGAAATTTTAAAACGTTTTAATGTTGTGGGTTTTATTAAAATTTTAAGCCGTGAGTACGAGCTTGATTTTACTGATTTTATGGAAGAATATGAAAATTATTTGAATGAAAACAATCTTAATGTTTCGGTTAAAAGTAAGAATAATACTATCACACCTAAGCTCGATTCTTATTATCCTCAAAAGAAATTTTCTTTTTTACCTGTGATTATAATTGTCGTCATTGTTGTTATCGTAGCAGCTGGGGTGTATTATTATGATAATATTAAAGAATTTTTAGAAAGCGAAGAAAACAACATCAACACAAGTTCTGTAGTGAATATAGTTAGCGAAGCTGAGTCTAATCTCAAAAACTTAGGAAATATAGTTAATGATAATACAAACTCAAGCAGTGAAGAAAATTCAGATACAAAAAATTCAGATGAGCAAGATACTAACGAGCAAATTGAAGAAAAAACTCAAGTGATACTAGATGAAAATACGAGCCAG
>JAFLRU010000042.1 GCA_022511325.1 Campylobacter sp. | reverse complement strand
AAAATTTGATTTGATTGCTTCAAATGCTTGCTTACAATGGCTTAATTTGGGCAAGGGTTTTACCAAGTTTAACTCAAATGCTTAATGAAAACGGAGTGCTTTTGTTTTCAAGTTTTGGAGAAAGAAATTTTGAGCAAATTGATAAAAGCACAGGATATTCTTTAAAATATTTAACCCTTGAGGATTAAAAAAGCTTTTTGAAAAGGATTTTGAGCTTTTAGAACTAAGTGGGGAGTTTATCAATTTAGAATTTTCAAGTGCTTTGGAGCTTTTTAGACATTTAAAATTATGTGGAGTGAATTCTTTGGGTAAAGAATTTTTAAAAAATTTCGAGCGAGATTTTAAAAATTCTCTTACCTATCACCCCATTTATATAATATGTAAGATAAAACATAAAACTAATTTAAAATAAATAATACAAAAAAATATTTTTTATGTTATAATATACATAATTTATTTTAATATAAGGGAAAAAATGAAAAAAATCCTTGTATTTTTTGGAATTTTGCTTTGTGCTGTGAATTTGTATGCTGAAAAAATCAGCGTTTTTGTTGCTTCAAGTGCTTCAAAGGCAATGAGTGAAATTAAAGATGAATTTATAAAAACTCACCCTAAAGATGAGGTTGAGCTTGTTTTTGGAGCTTCAGGCAAATATTATCAGCTTTTAAAAGAAGGGCGGGAATTTGATTTGTTTTTTTCAGCGGATGCAAAGTATGCCACAGAGATTAGCAAAGATGGAAATGCCATAAGCGAACCAAAAGTTTATGCTTTGGGTGTTGTAGCCTTGTATGCTTTAGATGATGAGCTTTTAGAAGGCGGAGTGGAAGCTTTGGATGAAAAGGCTGAAAAGATTAAGCATTTAAGCATTGCAAATCCTAAAGTAGCTCCTTATGGTGAGGCAGCAAAGCAGGTTTTAAATCATCTTAAAATTTATGATAGTTTTAAAGATAAAATTGTTTTAGGCGATAATATCTCTCAACCTGTGGCGTATGTTGATAGTGGGGCAGCTGAAGTTGGCATAGTAGCTTATTCTTTGGTTTCTGCTATAAATCATCCTAAGGGCAAAGCCGTGCTTGTCGATGAAAAGCTCTTTACACCTTTAGAGCAATCTTTTGTAGTAACAAAATACGCAAAAAATAAAAAACTTGCAAACGAATTTGCAGACTTTGTAAGTTCAGCTCGTGGTAAAGAAATCATTAAAAAATATGGATTTAACACACCTTGAATGTCTTAAGAGGAGAAGTTGTAGAACTTTTAAATGAGGGTGATATTGTTATCGTTAAAATTCGTATTAAAGGACGAATTTTTAGCGTTTTAATGCTAGGAATCACTTCTTTGTCTGATTTAAAAATCGGCAAGGAAGTGGATTTGCTTTTTAAAGAACACGAACTTGTTTTTATGTCTTTAACTTCCAAAACAAGCATTGAAAATACCTTTGAAGCTAAAATTTCAGGGCTTAAAAAAGGCAAACTTTTGTGGAATGTTGAATTTGATTTTGAGGGTTTGAAGCTTCATTCTATCATCACGGCTTTAAGGGGTGAGGAATTAGGACTTTGTGAAAACGATTCTTGGCTTTGTTGCATTAAAGCAAATGATATTACTTTAAGGACTTAAATGCTTGATTATGCTTTTTTAGAAACTTTGTGGCTGACTTTTAAACTCGCTTTGATTACGACTTTTTTTCTTTTTTTTATTGGAATTTTCATCGCTTATGTTTTTGTTTTTGTGAAATTTCCTCTAAAGCCCATTTTTCAAGTTATCGTTGCTATGCCTTTAGTTTTACCGCCAAGCGTTTTAGGTTTTTATCTTTTAGTGGGTTTATCTCCAACGAGTGTTTTTGGAGCCTTTTTACAAAAATATTTTAATCTTTCTTTGGTTTTTACCTTTGAAGGACTTGTCTTTGCTTCGGTAATTTTTTCCTTACCCTTTATGGTAAATCCTCTTCAAACTGCCTTTTCCTCACTCAACTCAAATCTAATCGACGCTTCTTACACTCTTGGAAAAAGCAAAATTCAAACACTTTTTCAAGTGATTGTGCCAAATTCAAAAGTAGGAATTTTTACAGGCTGTGCTATGGCTTTTGCTCACACTATCGGGGAATTTGGTGTTGTGATGATGATAGGTGGGCATAAAAAAGGCGAAACTTTAGTAGCAAGCATTGCCATTTATGACGAGCTTGAAGCTTTAAATTATGCTAATGCTCATCAATACGCCTTTGTGCTTTTTACTCTAAGTTTTATCATACTTTTAAGCCTTTATTTTGTCAATAAAAAGCTTAGTTACTAAGGCAAACAATGATAAAAATTGATGTAAAACACCCTATGCACTCGGCGAAAGGAAAAATAGAGCTTGAGTTTAAAGCGAATTTGACTAAGGGTAAGGTGAATGCGATTTTTGGCGAAAGTGGAGCGGGTAAAACAACTTTGCTTAAGATTATCGCGGGGCTTATCACGCCTGAATTTGGACGCATTGAGCTTGAAAATGAAGTGTGGCTTGATACTCAAAAAGGCATTAAACTTGCTCCTCAAAAAAGAAAAATCGGCTTTATGTTTCAAGATTATGCACTTTTTCCAAATATGAATGTGTGGCAAAACTTAGCCTACGCTTCTAAAAATAAAGCAAAAATTGAAGAGCTTTTAGAGCTTATGGCTTTAAAAAATTTAGCTAAAGCTTATCCTAAAGAACTTTCAGGCGGACAAGCTCAAAGGGTAGCTCTTGCAAGAGCTTTGATACGAGAGCCTGAACTTTTGCTTTTAGATGAGCCTTTAAGTGCTTTGGATTTTAAATTAAGGGCACATTTACAAGATGAACTGGGCAAAATTCTTAATCATTTTAAAATCACAACCTTGCTTGTATCCCACGATTTAGCTGAAATTTACAAACTAAGCTCTAGGGTTTTAGAGCTTTCTAATGGACAAATCATCAAAGATACTGCGACAAATGAGTTTTTTAGTAGCTCTCATATCAGTGCTAAACTGCGTTTGAGTGCAATTTTACTTGAAATTAAAAAAAGCGATATTTTGGTAGTTTTTACACTTTTACTCGGGCGAGAACTCATTAAAATCACTCTAAGTGAAGAAGAGTTTTTAACGCATTATAAAGACATTAAAATCGGCGATACAATCTTACTTTCTATCAAGGCTTTCAATCCTTTAATCATTCATTAAAAAATCTAATTGAATTTAAATTTTAGCGACAAGGCTTAAGAATTTTTCTAAGAGCCAAAGATGCTAAGGTTAAGCCAAAACAAGCTGTAACGCCCATAAAAGAACCTAAATCTTTGCAACTTGGCATTTCATCTGAAAATACTACATCAAAATCGCCTTTAAAACCAGCTTTTCTAAGTTCATAACGAAATTTCTTTGCCAAAGCATCTCCGTGAGTTTTAAAAATACTTGCGATTTTAATACGCGTAGGATCAAGCTTTCTAGCTCCTCCCGTTGAAGAAATGAAAATTTGCTTTTTAAAATCCACACATTTAGCCAAAGCAACCTTAGCAGGAATATCATCAATTGCATCAATGATTAAATCAAACTCGCTTAAATCAAAATCCTTTAAAAATTCCTCATTTATGGTTGAAACTATGCCCTTAGCTTTGTAAAGTTCCTCAAACACTTTAGCTTTTTCTCTTCCTAGATGTTCGCTGTGAATTTGGCGGTTTTGGTTAGTGATTTCAAAGCTATCTGCGTCGATGAAGCTAAGGTGTTCAAAACCGCTGCGATAAAGTGCATCAACGCAAATTCCGCCAACACCACCAAGTCCGCAAACTAAAACTTTTGTTTTTGCAATTTTAGAAAATTTATCCTCACCGATGAGCCATTTCACACGCGTGAATCTATCCTTCATTTTTTAGCCTTTCAACCATTTCTTAACATTTTTCATTCTTTTATAAGCACTTAAATCAAGCATTATAGGCGTAATCGTTGCATAACCTTTCTTCAAAAGAGCAATGTCAGAATCTTTTTCATCTTCAAAATCCAAATTCGAACTTGCAAGCCAGTAATACTCCACGCCTCTAGGATTGACATTTGAATGTGCTTTGTAGTTATAAACTCTTTTTCCAGCCTTGCAAACTTTTATGCCTTTAAATTTGCTTTTTGGAGACGGAAAATTGATATTTAAAAATTCTTTTTTTTCCAAAGGAAAACCTTGATTGAATATCTTTTCAACAATATTTTTTGTGATTTTTAAAGCTTGTTTGAAATCAATTTTTTCGTTGTTTTTGTAAAATTGCGAAAGAGCAATAGCAGGAATCCCTTGCAAAACCGCTTCCATTGCACCTGCACAAGTTCCTGAATAGGTTATATCCTCGCCTATATTTGCCCCTTTATTAATCCCGCTAATCACCAAATCAGGCAAACGCGTCTTATAAAGTGCAGCTAAAGCTAGATAAATGCAATCTGAAGGGGTGCCATCATCAAGTTTGTAAAATCTCTTTCCCAAACGCACAAATCTTAGCGGTTTGGTTAGAGTGATAGAATGAGAACAAGCCGATTTTTCACTCGCAGGAGCTACTATAGTGATTTTAGCCTTAAATTCTTTGCGGAGCATTTTAACAAGTTTTCTAAGCCCCTCACTCTCAAAACCATCATCATTGGTAACTAAGATTTCTTTCATTTACAAAATTTCCTTTTGAGAGCAATTCTAGCACAATTTAGTAAAAACTTGGGCTTAAGATTTGAAATTTTAGCTTTAAAATTTAAAAATTAAAGTCAAATAATCAATACTCAAATATCACAATAACATCTCAAGTTTTTTGAACCCTTATTTTAGGACAAAATATCAGTATAAAGTGTATTTATGAAACAAAAAAAATTAATTTTAAAATCATTTCAAACTTTTTAAGTTATTTATAATCTTGCATAATTTAAATTTTAAGATATATTAAAATTTTATATTTATAAGGAGTTTGTAATGTTTGATTTTTTTAAACCAAAAGAAAAAGCTATAAAAATTCCTAAGGAACAAATTTTACCCACTTATTTTAAAATGAGAACTTGGAGTTTAAGTGGAGTTGTTATAGGATATATGGGGTATTACCTAGTGCGTAACAATATCACACTTTCGACTCCGTTTATACAAAGTCAGCTTGAGCTTACAAAATCTGAAATTGGCACAATCACAGGTTCTATGCTTATAGCTTATGGTATCAGTAAAGGTGCGATGAGTGTTATAAGTGATAAAGCAGACCCTAAAAAATATATGGCTTTAGGGCTTATCTTGTGTGCTCTTATTAATGTTTTGCTCGGTTTTTCAAATTCTTTTTATGCTTATGTGGGCTTTGTCATCGCTCTTGGAGTGTTTCAAGGTATGGGAGTTGGACCTTCTTTTATAACCCTTGCAAACTGGTATCCTAAGAAAGAGCGTGGAATTTACACGGCTGTGTGGAACATCTCGCACAATCTGGGGGGGGGTATAGTCGCTCCTATCATTTCGGTTTCAGGCTTTATTCTCGCAGCATTTTTAGGCGTGAGTGTAGCAGAATTCAATGAAAAATATTGGAATATCAATCATTTTTATGTTCCCGCTCTTTGTGCTGTTCTTATCAGTCTTTATGTGCTTTATGCACTCAAAGGAAGTCCTAAAAATGAAGGTTTGGTTGATATTAGCGAACTTAATTTAATGCGTGGGATTAAAGATGAAGAAGTTAAAGCTGCTCAAAGTCCAAATTTAAGTAGTTTTCAAATCTTTTATCGCTATGTGCTTAAAAATAAAAATGCTTGGTATGTAGCTTTTATGGATACTTTTGTTTATATGGTGCGTTTTGGGCTCATATCTTGGCTTCCTATATATTTAACTAGCACTAAGGGTTTTAGCAAAGAGGAAATGGGCGTTGCGTTTTTGTTTTTTGAATGGGCGGCTATACCTTCTACTTTACTTGCAGGATACATTTCAGACAAACTTTTTAAAGGCTACAGAATGCCTCCTGCTATTGGTGCTATGGTGATAATATTTTTTATGATTATAGGGTATTTTACTTCAAATAATCTTTATTTAGTCATCTTTTTCGCAGCTATGGCGGGGTGCTTGGTGTATATTCCGCAGTTTTTAGCAAGTGTTCAAACTATGGAAGTCGTTCCTGCTTTTGCTGTGGGTTCTTGCGTGGGACTCCGAGGTTTTATGAGCTATGTAGTTGGTGCTTCGCTTGGAACTAAGGCTATAGGCTTGGCTGTGGATTATTTTGATAGTTGGAATGCCGGGCTTTTCATACTTCTTAGTGCTTGTGTGCTTTGCATAATTTGCTCGACTTTATGCCATTTTAGTGCTAAGAAAAAATACCAATAAGAATTTGCAAAATTTGCAAATTCTTTTGAATTCTTTAATATAAACATTATAAATACCTAAATGAATTTTTGAAATTTAATCCAAATTTGATAAAATTGTTAAAATATTTTCAAGGAAAACCTATGCAAAAAAAGGATTTAATTGAAGAAGGGATTAAGCGAGGACTTATTGCCTTTGATGAGAACAAAGAATTTATAACCTATCTTTATCAAAATAAAAAACGCAAATACACTAATCCCGAAGAGCAAGTGCAAGCTTTGAGCTTTTTAAAACTCATACTTCATTATAACTACCCCGTGGAGCATATCAAGCAATTTGAGCAAGTTAAAATGGGAAGCGCAACAAAAGAAGCCGATATTATCGTATTTTCTGATAAAGAGCTACAAAGTCCTTATATCATCGTAGAATGCAAGAAAAAAGATGTGTCTGATTTGGAGTTTAAGAGTGCAGTTGAACAAGCCTTTAGTTATGCAATTTCCGAATTAGCTTCTTTTGTTTGGGTAACTTCAGGCTTGAAAGATGAGTATTTTGAAGTCCCAAAAGAAAAGCCAAGACAAAGAGCCTCGATACCCGATATTCCGCTTTATCAATCTAAAGAAATCCTAGAATATAAATTTGTAGCAGGTGGGGAAAGAGGGGATAAAAAATTCTTTGATTTAGAGAGGATTAAGCAAGATGAGCTTACTCAAGTCTTTAAACAAGCTCACAATGCCCTTTGGGGAGGAGGAGAGCTAAATCCCAGCACGGCATTTGATGAGCTTGATAAACTCATTTTTTGCAAAATTTGGGACGAAAAAAATACCGATGAGGGAGAACCCTACAAATTTCAAATTTATACAAGAAAAGTGAATGGACAGCAGCTTACAGATGAACAAATCAATAAAGAGCTTTTAGAAAGGATTAATGAGCTTTACCAAAAAGGACGCGAAAAAGACCCCGAAGTCTTTAAGGAGGGCATTCGCCTAAATGCCACCAAAGTTAGGGCTGTGGTAGGGTATTTAGAAAAAATCAATCTCAGTGAAACAGATTTAGATTCTAAAGGCAGAGCTTTTGAAACCTTTATGGGTTCATTTTTTAGAGGAGACTTTGGGCAGTATTTCACACCAAGACAAATTGTAAAATTTATCGTTGATGTTTTGCCTATTACTAATGAATCTTTGGTTTTAGATACTTCTTGCGGGAGCGGTGGCTTTTTGCTTCACGCTTTAGATAAGGTTCGCAAACTTGCCGATGAGAAATACAAAAATCGCAACACAGAAGATAAAATTATCAAGCACCACAAATTTTGGCACGATTTTGCAGAGAATAATCTCTATGGCATAGAAATCAACGAGCAAATCGCAAGGGTAGCTAAGATGAATATGATTATCCACGATGATGGGCATACTAATGTGATTGCTTGGGACGGCTTAGCTCCTATTGCCAAAGTAGAGATAAATCCCCAAGAAAGCCAAGAGACAAAAAACCTCAAAGAAAGATTAAATAAACTCTCCATTGAGGAGCAAAATGAGCATTTTAAGCCCAATCATTTTGATTTTATCATTACAAATCCACCTTTTGGCTCTAGCATTAAACAAACGGAAAAAGCTTATTTACATCAGTATAATTTTGGTATGAAAGAATCTACTTGGCTTGATTTAAAGCCTTACAGAAAAGAAAGAGAAAATCAAAGCACCGAAGTGCTTTTTATAGAGCAAGCCTATAAATTTTTAAAAGAAAAAGGGATTTTAGCCATTGTAATCCCTGATGGTATTTTAACCAACTCAAGTTTGCAATATGTTCGCGACCAAATCGAAGAGCTTTACCGCATAATAGCCGTTATTTCTATGCCTCAAATTGCCTTTTCTCACACAGGTGCAGGAGTAAAAAGCTCGATTTTGTTTTTACAAAAATATCCTTTAAGTCAAACACAAAACATCAAAAATTTAAAAGAAAAACTCCAACACAAAATCAAAAAATCCCAAAAATACGAAGAGGAACTCGCAAATTTTGAAAAGCAAAAAGCGCAAGAAATCAAAGCTTTAAATGCACAATACCCAAGCAAAGAAGATAAAAACACACAAAGCTACAAAGGACAAAAAGAAGCCATTGCCTCAAAATATAAAGATTTGGTTTTATCTTTTCAAAACCGCTTGATAGAAAGCTACCAAGAGTATAAAACAAAGGTTTTTGAGGATAAGGGCTTAGACTATGATATTTTTATGGCAATCGCTGAAGATATAGGCTATGACGCCACAGGCAAAGAGCACGAAAATAACGAATTAATTGCTATTGCCGAGGAGCTTAAGGCGTTTATAGAAAGGCTTGGTTAATGCAGGATTTAGAAAAGCTTTTTTCAAAAAATCGTTTGAGTGGCTACACAAACGCACAAGAACACGAGGATAATCTTAGACTTATTGCTTCCATAGCTCATAAAATTGGAATTTTAGAGATTATCATAAGGAATAAGATTGACTCTTGCCTTTTAAGGAGCAATACAAATTGGCTTGAAAATTTACCTAAAGATGTGAATTTAGAGGGAGATTTACAAAAACACAGCAGGGATAAAATCATCTCAACCCAAAATATAGGATTTTGGCTAAGGGTGGTAGAACACCATAAGATTCACAATCAAATCTTTGATATTGCTTTTTTGGATAATTTAGATTTTAAAAAATATTTTACAAAAAATAAAAATCGCTTTAGTAGGGAATCGAATTTAAGAGCCTACCACAAAGCGAGAGCGATTTTAGAACTCTTAAGACTCATTCGCAATCGTGCCTTTCATTTTGAAAATCTCTATAAAATCACAGAAAAAGGCTATCCAAGATTAAATGTGAAAATCAATAACAAACGCAAAGAAAGTATTTATATTGCTATTCATCCGAGTGAGATTAAAAACTTCCTCGATGATTTGCTTATAAGTTTTGATGAAAATTTGGTGTTTTATGCAGAAAATCAAAAGGTGGCGGAAAAGGATCCGCCTAGAAAGAAATGACATTGTAGCATAAAAACATTAATTTTTTCTTCAAAGTAACATAAATCTAAAGGAAAACAATGGAAATTTTTAAAAGAAAATGGAGTGAATTAAGCGGCGAAAGATTTGATGCAGAGTATTATAAAGATGAATATTATATATTTAATAAAAAAATTCAACAAAGTAATTTTAAATATTTAAATGAAATTGTCGAACCCATTAAAAATGGTTCAACGCCAAGTAATGGAAAATTTGAAAATGAAGGAATACCTTATTTTCGTTCTCAAGATTTAAATTTATATGATTCTATTTA
>JAFLRU010000041.1 GCA_022511325.1 Campylobacter sp. | reverse complement strand
GGCTTTTAGTATCTTTACTTGTTTGATACGCCTTTGGCAAATCCCCATCACTGCTTACATAATCGCTTAGATTCAATCCAAATTCTTTACAAAGCAACCTCTTAATGGCATTAAGTCTTGTTTTTCTTCGTGCAAGTCTGCGTCTTGTGCTTCTTGCTTCGCGTCTTGGCAAGGCTAAAGATTCTCCTGTTTTGGGATTTTCTGCCTTTGTGAAGATTCTCACTCCGCAATCTTTAAGCTCTTCACCCTCTACATAAGCCCAACCGATGCTTGTAATGCCTATATCAAAACCTAAAATTTTCATAACTTACTCCTCATCAAAACTTTTGTGTAAAAGCTCTTCTAAAATCGTGGTTGCATAGCAGCCCTTTTGTAAAAAGAATTCTAAACAAAGCCACGCTTTTTTTTCATCATAATTTATCTTTGCATTTTCTAAATAGCTCCACATAAAACGTCTTGAACCTTGCATTTTAGATTTAAATTCATTAAAGGGATTAAAAATTTCATTTTCTAAATTACGAGCTAAACCTTGCCCTGCTTCATAGGCTTTTACACCAAGTAAAAGTCCTAAAACACTTATATCTTTTTCTAAAAATCTTTTTGTTTCGCTTTCTAAATCCTCGCAAATAAAACATTTTCCAAAAGGATAATGCCCTAAAACATCTCCTTTTAAAATCTTAAAAAAATGTTTTTGTTTTTTTAAACTTTGAGCTTCTTCTTTGGATATTTTATAAATTTGTATGAGTTCTTTTGCGTTAAAATCTCTTACAAAATGAGATAATTCTACTCTTTTACTTAAATATCTATTAAAAAGCTCACTTTGAAA
The DNA here is from genome assembly GCA_022511325.1 of Campylobacter sp. GTDB lineage: Bacteria > Campylobacterota > Campylobacteria > Campylobacterales > Campylobacteraceae > Campylobacter_D. The sequence continues at coordinate 9,171 of JAFLRU010000041.1, read as the reverse complement.
AGCACTGATGAGAAAATTCCTAAGCTTAGGATTTTTCATCTTTTTACCTTTTAAAATTTCAAGTCCTTCCAAATAATTGTCTTTAAATTTTCCAAAACGCTGATACCCAAAATAATTTGCAAAACCTTGAATTTCAAGAGTTTTAAAGGCTTGTTCGATTTTAAGAGCATTAAGAGGAGAGACTTTTTTGAGTCTGATAAAAAAAGAATTTCCTTTCAAATGTCCGATTTTAAGCTTATTATTGTGTGTCCAAGTTTCTATAATTTTAAGTTTGGGGTGAGTAAAATGAGTAAGAGAGGACTCAAATTTTTTAGGCATTGAGAGGTATTGAAAGGTTAATCCTTGCTTGTCTTTAAGTCCCGCATAACCAAAATCTTTGATTTTAACCCCACTTGCCTCGCTTAAAAGACTCAAAGCCTCATTCGTGCTTAAATCTTTTTTGCAAATATGTAAAATCAAATGTTCGCCTGTGCCACTAAATTCATAAAGAGGGTTTTCACGGACGACAAAATCTTCGCTATTTTTGCTAAAGTGTACCTCAATAGGGCTGTGTTTTAGAGAATATAAAGGTTTAAAAATGGTGTTCTTTTCCTCTAAATTCATATTTTCCTTTCACTGCTTGCCCAAAAATATTGAGTTTGAGTTTGTGTTTTTTAGCGATTTTTTCTATAAATTCCTTATCATTTTTTTCAAAAGCAAATAAAATTTCGTATTCTTCTCCGCTGTAAAGTTCGTAAAAATCAAGTTTTTTTAAAAATGAAATTCCAAGTTTGTTAAGCTCTAATAAACGCGATAAATCCTTGCTTAAACCATCTGAAATATCCATAGCACATACAACTTTGTTTGCAATTTCATAAAAAAATTTTTTGCGTAATTTTGGTGTGATAAAACGATGTTTAGGCCCTAATTTTTCACCTTTTTGTAAAAGTTCTAACCCTCTTAAACTCTGCCCTAAATTTCCTGTAAAAGCGAGTAAATTCCCTGTTTTTAAGCCTTTGCGGTAAATTGCTTTTTTTCTAATTTTTGAAAGCAAAGTGATAGAAATATCGATTTTTTCATTGCTTATCGTGTCTCCGCCGATGATTTGTATCCCAAATTTTTTAGCCGTTTTTAAAAAGCCTTTTTGTAAAGCTTTGATTTCATTTTCATTTAAATTTTTAGGCAAAGCAAGTCCTAAAAGAGCGTATTTTGGAATAGCATTCATAACGATTGCATCAGAAATATTTACAAGCATAGCCTTTGAGGCGATTTGTTCTAGACTAAGCCATTCTCTTTTAAAATGCACATTTTCAAAAAACAAATCCTTGCTTAAGCACCAATTTTTAATCACAGCTGCGTCATCGCCGTTGTATTTATTTAAAAAGGCTTTGATGATTAATTTTTCTTTATCCATAGCTTAATTTTATAAAAAATCTTTTTAAATTCTAGTGAATTTTAATTTTTTTTTATATAATTATAGTCAAGAAAATGTTTTACTAAGGAAAATTAAAATGAAGAAATTAGAACTTAGAATCTTTAGATTTGACAAAGATAAGGATTATGAAGCTTATTATAAGCCTTATGTTTATGAAAATTATGAGAATTTTAATGCTCTTTACGATTTGCTTTTGCAGGTGCAAGAGGACGATATTTATTTTGATTTTCCAAAAGATGAAAATAGTTGTGTTTTGATTAATTCCGAACTTTTTTCTCTTTCTGCGAGATTAGAACAAATTGTTGAAAAACAAGGCTTTGAGTTGATTATTGAGCCTTTGAGTTTAAAAAGAGCGACAAAGGATTTGATTTTTGATAAAAAAGACTTTTTAGCCGAGTTTGATTTTGTAGCTTCTTTGGTAAGTAACGAAGATAGAAAACTTTATGAAAAATATGATTATCTTTATTATACGAGTGGAATTTTAAAATTCTCGCAAGATTGTTTTGGAGATTCTTTGTTTTATTTTGCTTGGCAGATGATGCAAAAATATCCTGAAAAAAGACTTGATTTTTTAAAAATTATTGCAGATAAAGAGCGAGGAATTTTTTATCATCTTCCTAGTAAAAATGAAGCTTTGGAGCAAGTGATTAAGGCTTTAAAAGATGAAATTTTAAAAATAGGATTTATAGATAAAAACTTGCTTGATTTTAAAGAATTTAAAAAAGAAGAAACTAAAGAACTTAAAAATGTAAAACACGATTTTAAAGGTTTTAATATAGGGTTTTATGGTTATAAAAATGACGATTTAAAAAGTAAGCTTAAAGCTCAATTTATGGATTTTCAAAGTCCAACAAGTGGTTTTGAACTTTTAAATCTTAATCCGAATTTAGCTTATAAAATTGCTGCGGATATTGTTCTAGATGCTTATGATAGCGGCTGTGATTTTTTAGTCGTTGATAAAGCAAAAGATTTTTATATGTTTGATACTTGTTCTAAGAGTTTGATGAAAGAAAGCGGCAGAGATTTTGAAGACTTTTATATTCTAAATTCCCACGAACTTGTTGCACTAGCACAGGGTGAGGAAAGTGCAAGTTTAAAAGAGCATAAATTAAAAGTTACTTTAGTATGAGAATTGCACTTGATTGTAAAGATGTCATTTTAGAAAGAGCTTTAGAGCTTTTTTTAAAAGAATATTTGGTGGCAAAAAAAGATTGTGATTTTATCATTTGTGATGAGAAAATTTCCAATCCAAAGCCCTTATTCATCATAAGCGACAATTCCCCTTATTTGCAAATCCCTTTTAGCAAAGAAAAACTTTTTGATTCTTTAAAAGAATTTGATGAAGCTTTAAGAATTGCTGCGAAAAAACTAGCTGAAGAGCAAAAAAGAATTTTGGAACAAAGAATTGAAGAGCTTGCAAATGAGTTTAAAAAAGAATACGAAGAAAAAATAGATAGAGCGATTTTAAGCTTAAAGGAAAAGCTTGTTAAAGCCTTGATGAATGAGCCAAATTAAAAATCCTAAACAAAATTCCAAAAAAAATCAAAATTGTAAAAAAATTTTTACTACTATTCCAAGTGGTCAATATAAGGGCAAAAAACTGCTTTTGCCGAGTCTTGAGAGCACAAGAAGTACAAAAAATATCGTTTGTGCTTGCGTATTTAATGTTTTAAGAGAAAATTTAAGAGATAAAATTTTTATTGAAGTTTTTGGCGGAAGTGCTTTGATGGCGGCTTGTGCTTTGAGTAATTATGCTTTAAAAGCCTATGCTATAGAGCTTGATGATAAGGCTTATAAGATTGCTTTAGAAAATGCTAAAAATTTAGATAAAAATTTAGATATTTTACACGGCGATAGTTTCGAGCTTTTACCTAAACTTTTAAGACAAATTCACACTTCAACCATTCTTTATTTTGACCCGCCTTTTAACATAAGAGAAGGGTTTAAAGATATTTATGAAAAAATTTATAAGCTTTTAGATGAACTTGATTTATCTAAAGTTTCAAGTTTTATCATTGAACATCATAAAAGTTTGCAAAGCCCTGAAATTCTTAGTGAGTTTAAAAGAGTGAAATTAAAAAATTTCGGTTTAAGTTCTCTTAGTTTTTATGAAAGGGTGGAATAAACATATTTATAACTTTAACACATTTAATTAATTTTTAAATTCTAAATCTAAATAATATCCCGTATAAGAATTTGTTTTCTTATGTTCTTTTGCAAGTTTTAAAGCGCTTCCCGTGGCTATAATTTTACCGCCTTTATTTCCTCCTTCTGGTCCCATATCTATGATATAATCAGCATTTTTAATCACATCAAGATTATGCTCTATTACAAAAACTGAATTTTTAAGATCAACTAAATGTTGCAAAACACTGATGAGCTTATTGACATCTTCAAAATGAAGCCCTGTTGTTGGTTCATCTAAGATATAAAGAGTTTTTCCTGTATCGCTACGGCTAAGTTCTTTAGCAAGTTTAATTCTTTGAGCTTCTCCTCCACTTAAAGTCGTAGCATTTTGTCCTAAAGTAAGATAATCAAGCCCTACTTTTACAAGAGTGTCAAGTTTTTGCTTGATTTTTGGGACAGCAGAAAAAAACTCTCTTGCTTCTAAAACACTCATATTAAGAACATCGGCTATATTTTTGTCTTTATATTTAATCTCAAGCGTAGAATCATTATAACGTTTGCCTTTGCAAGTATCGCAAACTACCATTACATCAGGTAAAAAATGCATTTCAATTTTAATTTCCCCATCTCCACTGCATTTTTCACAACGCCCACCTTTAACATTAAAAGAAAAGCGTCCGCTCTTATAACCTCTCATTTTAGCTTCTTTTGTAGCTGCAAAGAGATTGCGAATTTCGTCCATTGTGCCTGTATAAGTGGCAGGATTTGAACGCGGAGTTCTTCCTATAGGGCTTTGGTCAAGATAAATTACTTTATCAAGTTTCTCTAAACCTTCAATTTCAACCCCACCAAGTTTTTTAACCTTTTTAGCTCGGTTAAGCTCCTCTTTTGCAAAAGGTAGCAAAGTTTGAAGTATGAGTGAGCTTTTGCCTGAACCTGAAACACCTGTGATTGCAACTAAATTTTGTAAAGGAAATTTCACACTTAAATTTTTGATATTGTTGATATTTACATTTTTAAGTTCTAAAAATTCTTTTTGAGGACGATTTTTTTGCTGAAGAATTTGCTTTTTTCCACTCATATAAAGAGCAGTTTGGCTTTTGCTTTTTAAAAGCTCTTTATAGGTTCCACTAAAAACAACTTCTCCCCCAAATTTTCCCGCCTTTGGTCCAATATCTACGATAAAATCTGCACTTTCAATTGTCATTTTATCGTGCTCAACAATGATGAGTGTATTTCCTTTTTGCTGTAAATTTCTTAAGGTTTTAATGAGCTTGTGTGTATCTCTTTCGTGAAGTCCTATACTAGGTTCGTCCAAAACATACATCACTCCACTTAATCCACTTCCAATTTGTGATGCAATACGAATTCTTTGAGCCTCACCTCCACTAATCGTTCTTGCATCTCTTCCTAAAGATAAATATCCAAGTCCTACATCAAAAAGAAAAAATAATCTCTCATTGATTTCTTTTAAAATCGGCTTTGCAATAAGTTTTTGCTGCTTATTAAGATGAGAAAAATGACTTTCTTTTGAGAAAAAATTTGTGCAATCTTCTATACTCATATCCAAAAGTTCGCCTAAATTTTTATTTGCAACCTTTACAGCAAGACTTTGGGGTTTTAATCTATGTCCTGCACAATCTTTGCAAATTTTTTCGCTCATATATTCATCTAAATCTTTTTCATCTTTAAGCATATCATAGGCAATTTTTACAACACCTTCAAAATTGCGTTTAAGGCGATTTCTTTTCCAAAAAAAATCAATGCTTTTAGCATTGCCATAAAGCACGAGTCTTTTTTGCTCTTCGCTAAGTTCTGCGTAAGGAATTTTAGTATTAATGCCGTTTTGCTCACAAAAAGCAATAAGAAATTTATAATAATAGCTCTTGTTAAAGCCATACATTATCTTTATCGCACCATTTTCAAGGCTTAAATTCTCATCAATGATTTTTTTCATATCCAAGGTAAAGCGAATTCCTAAACCATCGCAAGACTCGCAAGCTCCTTTAGGGGAATTGAAAGAAAAACTCAAAGGTTCAAGCGGAGTAAAAGAAATTTTACAATCAAAACAAGCATTATGCTCACTATAATGATAATGTTCTTTAATGCCTAAATCTAGGGCATTTAAAACTTCTAATTCAAGTTCTCCAAAGCTTTCTTCTAAACCTTTTTCCACATCACTTGCTAAACGCGAAAGCAAATCCTCTCTAATTTCTAAGCGATCAATCACAAGTTTTATGGTATGTTTTTTTGTTTTACTAAGTTCAATATCCTCATCTAAACGCACCAAAACTCCATCAATTTGCGCTCTTATATAACCTTTATTTCTTAAATTTTCAAGTAAATCTGCGTAAGTTCCTTTTTTTTCACGCACGAGTGGAGCATAAAGAATGATTTTTGCACCTTTTGGAAGTTTTAAAATTTCATTTACAATATCATTAGCACTCATCGATGAAATTTCTTTGCCACATTGATGACAATGTTGAGTCCCAACTCTTGCATAAAGAAGTCTTAGATAATCATAAATTTCAGTAATTGTTCCAACGGTTGAACGAGGATTTTTAGAAGTTGTTTTTTGATCAATTGCAATCGCAGGAGTTAAACCTTCTATTTTATCGACATCTGGCTTACCAACCTTATCTAAGAACTGCCTTGCATAAGCACTCAAACTTTCTATATAACGTCTTTGTCCTTCGGCATAAAGAGTATCAAAAGCAAGAGTTGATTTTCCTGAACCTGAAAGTCCAGTAAAAACAATGAGTTTATTTTTTGGGAGTTCCAAATGGATATTTTTAAGATTATTTTCTCTTGCACCAATGATTTTTATACTTTCGTTCATAAAACTATCCTAAAATGAAATTAACTTATAATTTTAGCATAAGTTATAAAATGCAGACTTTAAAAAGTTAAAATTTCTAATTTTCTTAATAAACCAAAAAAAGTCATTGTTATAGACAAAGCATAAGCACAAAGTAAAAATTTTCTGTGCGAAGACAAACGCAGTTTTTCCATAATTTTTATACCAATAAGCACACCCATCATTGAAGCTATGCCCACGATTATACCCTTATAAACTATAGAATAATCAATCACGCCTAAGCGAAAAAAAGAAATCGCACCTGAAATCGAAGCAAAAATCACAAAAAACAAAGAAAGAGGAACAACCTTTTTGCTATCATAACCTAAAAAATATGCTAAAATAGGGGCGATTAAAAGCCCTCCACCTATACCTAAAGAAATAGCAAATACCCCTGTAAAAGCTCCAGCACAAAATAAAATAATATTTTTACTTAAAAGACTTCTTTGGCTTTGTATAGGATTTTCTTTGATTCCAAATGCGTATTTTAAGAAAAATACACAGCTTGTTGCCAAAAAAATTCCCGTCAAAGCAACATCACTAAGAAGTTTTAAAATCTCTCCACTAAAACTTGCCCCTAAAATTCCACCAAGTCCTACTACAAATCCATTTTTAAGGTCTAAATTCTTTTTTTTATAATTCACATAAGAGCCAAAAATCGAAGAAAAAATCATCTGCACAACTGAAATTCCTACAGCGTGGTGAGAGCTTATGCCTAAAGCAAGCATAAAAGGAACAATAATCATTCCCCCGCCTATACCAAAAAGTCCTGAAGCGATGCCTGTTATAATTCCTACAAAAAGATAGGCTAAGTCAAGTATTTCCATAAAAATCCTTAATAAAGAAAAAATTTTATCTTAATTAAGCTTAAATTTAAGAAAAATAATCCCAAGCAACTTTTAAGATCGTAAGTGCTACGACAAGCAAAAATAAAGTTTTTATAAAACGAGCATTGCTTTTAAGTACAAGTTTTGCTCCTAAAAAGGCTCCTAAAATTTGTCCAAATCCCATTAAAAGTCCAATACCCCAAAGCACTTCATACTGCCAAAGAAAAATAACAAGGGCTATGATATTGCTCGAGAAATTAAAAATTTTTGTGTTTATGCTTGCCTTTTTCATATTAAAACCCAAAAAAAGCACACAAACAAAAATCCAAAACGAACCAGTTCCTGGTCCTAAAAATCCATCATAAAAACCCAAAACTAAACCAAAAATAACATAAAAAATTTTAATATTTTTAATTTTTATTTCCTCATCTTCTTTGCCCAAATGAGGCTTAAAAGCTGTATAAAGAAAGGTTAAAGTTAAAAAAATAAGTATAATGAGTTTGAGTTTTTCATCTTTTACAAAAAGTACTAAATAGCTTCCAAGTGCTGCTCCAAGTGCCGTAAAAAACACTCCCCAAGCTAGATATGGTAGGGTTGTGGAGCGAAAATAGGTTAATGCGGCTGTAAATGCACCAAAAACGCTTTGAAGTTTATTTGTTGCTAAAGAAAGATGAGTGGGAATTCCACAAGCCATTAAAGCTGGAAGCGTAATAAGTCCGCCTCCTCCTACGATAGAGTCGATAAAACCTGCAAAAAGTCCTACAAAAAATAAAAGCACATAAAAAATTGTGTCTAAATTTTCAAATTCCATTTCAAAATTTCCTTACTTTGCCCAAGTCTATAAAGTGCAAAATCATATTTTATAGGGTCGTTAAAATCAAATTCTTTAAGTTTTTCACTAAGTCTTAAAACACTTTCAAAATCATAGCTCTTACGCGTAATTAAACCAAGTTTGAGCGAGGTTTTGTGCGTGTGAATGTCCAAAGGAATGAGCAAATCTTTAGTATGAATGCCTTTCCAAAGTCCAAGATCAAGTTCATCTTTTCTAACCATCCATCTTAAAAACATATTATAGCGTTTAAGTGGAGCTTTAGGCATTTTTTCAAAAATTTTTGAAAAGAAAAAATCATAGCCATAACTTTGATAAGTGTTGATTTGACGCGTTTTTTGTATAAAATTTTTAATCGCATCTATTATATTTTCATCTTTTTGATAAGCTTTAGTAAAAAGCTCTTCTAAAGAATTTTCTTGTTTAAGTCTTCTTAAGGTGATAAAAATTTGGGCAAGATCTTTTGAGTTTTGAAAACGATATTTAAGGCTTTTACATTCTTTTTGAATCTGCTTTTCGTTTAAATCAAGTAAAGAAAAATCAAGCCTTTTTAAAAAATTCACTATATTTTTTGCATTTCCATAAGCAAATAAAGCACAAAGTAAAGCTATAAATTCATTTTTATATTTTTTGGCAACTTGTAAAGGATCAGGTGCGTTAAACAAAGCTTTATCAGTATTTTGCTCACGCACAAGCTCTTCAAGTTTAGCTTTGATAGCTCTATCTTTAGAGTTGATTTTTTGTCCTTTTAATTAGGATTTTAAACCAAGTAAGGTATTAAGCATTTGATCAATAGTTGTTACAACCTTTGCTGCAGCTCCATAAGAAGCTTGATATTGTATCAAAGCGGCAAGTTCTTCATTGGTATTAACCCCACTTTTGGATTCATACTCACTATATACAGAATTATAAAGCGTGGTATTGCTCGCGTGTACGATTTCATTATTTTCGCCATCACTTGCAATTTGCCCTGTAAGTTTTCTATAATATTGTTCTAAAGTAAGATTATCAATCGTTCCATCGGAGTTGTAAAAATTGACTTTATCATATTGAAGTTGTATGATTTCATTTGCCATATCATTACCACTATCAACTCCATTTTTACTTGCTCTAAGTG
>JAFLRU010000040.1 GCA_022511325.1 Campylobacter sp. | reverse complement strand
AAGTTTTATAATTATTATTCCATTTTACTCCATATTTTTTTACTTCATCTTTATCAGAATAAGGAACATCGAGCTTAATGTTCATAATTATACCTCTTAATAAACTTATTATTTTTCACCTATAGGATAGAATAAATAAGCTTGAGCAATGTTTGCACATTCTCTATCTTGTTCATTTTCTTTTTTGCCATCACATTTTTCTTCGTGCATTTTTTTTAATTCTTCTTTAGAATAAAGTTTTCTCAATTCTTCCACGCTTCTAGGCTCACTAGAACAACCCACAAAATAAAAGCTCATTAAACTCACTAAAGCAAGGTTTGTTAGAATTTTTGTTTTCATATTCTTTCCTTATATAAAAAATAAAATAGCATTATACCCCCCCCCATAAATTTCAGCTTAATAAAACATTAAAACTATCAATGATAAAATCAAAACGATTAATTTTTTAAGGGGGAATATATGCAAGAAATCATTGATAAAATTTTAAAAGAAAGTAAAAATATCGCAGTTGTAGGACTTAGTCCAGACCCTAGTAAAATTTCTTACAAGATAGCAAAATTCTTGCAAGATAAAAAATTTAAAATCTATCCCGTTTATCCTAAAGAAGAAGAGATTTTAAATGAAAGAGTATATAGAGCTTTAAACGAAATTGAAGATAAAATTGATTTGGTTTTAATGTTTCGTAAAGGAGAATTTGCAAATGAGCTTTTTCCTGTCGTTGTAGATAAAAAAATTCCAAATTTTTGGCTTCAACTTGGAATTTTTAATGATGAAGTTGCTAAAAAATGTGAAAATTTAGGTATCAATTTCATACAAAATCGTTGTATAATGGTAGAATATCAAAAACAGGAAAAATAATAAATGCTAGAACTTAACAAAATTTATCAAGCTAAACAAAAAATCGCGGACTTTGTTACAAAAACTCCCCTAGCTTACGCACCTTTTTTGAGTGAGCTTTACAAAGCTGAAATTTATCTTAAAAAAGAAAATCTCCAAATTACAGGAGCGTATAAAATCCGCGGAGCCTATAATAAAATCGCAAATTTAAATCAAAAGCAAAAAAGTAAAGGTGTTATCGCTGCAAGTGCGGGCAATCACGCCCAAGGAGTTGCTATCAGTGCTAAGAAATTTGGCATTAAAGCTGTGATTGTAATGCCTGAATCCACTCCACTTTTAAAGGTTAGTGCGACAAAAAATTTAGGAGCACAGGTGATTTTAAAGGGAGATAACTTCGATGAAGCCTATGCTTTTGCGACAAATTATGCTAAGGAGCAAGGGCTAACTTTCATTCACCCTTTCGAAGATGAGCTTGTTATGGCTGGACAAGGCACTTTGATGCTTGAAATGCTCGATGATATAAGTGATTTGGATACTATCATCGTTCCTGTCGGTGGTGGTGGGCTTATTAGCGGGGTTGCAAGTGCAGCTAAGCAAATCAATCCAAATATCAAAGTCATTGGTGTAGCCGCTAAAGGTGCTCCTGCTATGTATGAAAGTTTTCACGCAAAAAAAGCTTTAAATTCAAAAAGTGTTCGCACTATAGCTGATGGAATTGCTGTGCGTGATACAAGCTCAATCAATCTTAAAATTATCTTAGAGGCTGTTGATGAATTTGTGCTTGTTGATGATGAGGAGATTGCAAATGCTGTGCTTTTCTTACTCGAAAAACATAAAATCATCGTTGAAGGAGCTGGAGCTGCGAGTGTAGCGGCTTTACTTCATCATAAAATAAAACTTACACACCGCAAAAAAATCGCAGCTGTTTTAAGTGGTGGAAATATCGATGTTCAAATGCTTAATATCATCATAGAAAAAGGTTTATTTAAAGCTCATCGTAAAATGCAAATCAATGTAACGCTCATCGATAAACCCGGAGCCTTGCTTGAACTTACCGATAGCCTTAAAGCTGCAAATGCAAATATAGTTAAAATCGATTATGATAGATTCTCAACCAAGTTAAACTATGGCGATGCAATGATTTCAATCACACTTGAAACTAAAGGAAAAGAACACCAAGAAGAAGTAAGAAAAATTCTCACTAAAAAAGCTTTTGATTTTTATGAAACCCTTTAATAAATGATTTTACTAAGATAAAGCCCATTTGGAGGAACAAGGAAGCGAAAATGGCATTTTTTAAGACCTAGTTGCTCTCTTAACTCTTCTTCTTTTAACTTTCCTTCTAAAACTGCTAAAACACTTGCCACAATGAGTCTGATTTGAGCCCTTAAAAAGCCATTTGCTCTAAATTTAAACACGCTCATTTTCTTATATCTGTAAGCTTTAACATAAAACATTTCTCTTTGGCTTGTTTTTGCAGCTCCTTTTGATTTAGAAAAATATTTAAAATCGTGTTTTCCCTGAAAAATAGACAAAAGCTCATTCGCTCTTTTTATATCAAAAACAGGATAAAAATACATATATCTTGAAAGAAAAGGATTAAAAGTCTTATGGGAAAAAACATAGCAATACTCTCTAGCCTTAACACAAAATCTCACTTCAAAATCTTGAGACATTCTTTCAATGTTTTTAATGTGTATAAAAGGGTGTGCAAAGCGATTGATTTGATTTTTAAGAAGGGTTAAATCTTCAAAAAAATCTCCACACTCAACACTTGCTACAGCTTTACTTGCGTGAACCCCTTTATCTGTTCTTGAAGCAAATAAAACAGGACTAGAAATTCCTAAATGCCCTAAAGCTTCCTCAAGAGCATCTTGCACCCCCTTTAAATGGGGTTGTTTTGCAGAACCTAAAAATGCCGAACCATCATAAGAAAAAATAAGCTTTAATTTCATCAGTAACGACTTAAAATCATTTTCCTAAAGCAAAAAATAGAAGCGATAAAAACACTTGAAAAAATCAAAATACAAGCTAAAATCGGCGGCTTATGAAAGGAGCTTAAAAGTCCAAAATAAAAAGCAATTACTCCAAACATACCCAAATAAATAAAACCTCTTTCATAGCGGTAAGTTACTATCCCAAAACAAAGTGCAAAAAGTGTGCTAGCTAAAGGAAAAAGTGCAATTGTGGTATAAATCACAAATTCTTTAGCCCTTTGTTCATTGCTAAAAAGATCGTCCCAATAATTATAAAATTTTTTAACTCTTAAATCTTTGGCGTTAAATTGAGTATTAATGAGCAAATTATCAAACTCACCTGTAAATAAATTCTGCTCATTTTCAAAACTATAAATTTTACCTGAAGTGAGCTTAAAAGCAATGCTATCTTCTTTATATTCAGTCTTAGCTTCTTTAGCAATGATGAGTTGTTCTTTATCTTTTTCTGTATATTTTGGGTGATACATAACGATATTTTCATATTTATCTTTGTCTTCTTTTTCTATAAAAATCATCCAATTAAGAAATTTTTGTCCAAATTCTCCTATCTTATAATTAAATTTTACCTGCGTTTTTTTAAAATCTATAAAATTATCTTGTAACTCAAAAGCAACAGGAATGATAACCAAAGAAACAACAAGCATTAAAGCACTCACAAAACTTGCAATCTTTATAAAAAATTTAGCAAGCAAAATAGGAGAAAAACCTAAGGTAAAAAGCACTATGCTTTCATTTTCTCTAGAAAGCCTAAATAAAGTCAAAGTTAAAGCGATAAAAAAAGTTATAGGCAAAGTAAAAATCAAAATGCGTGGCAACATAAAACTATAAAGCTTTAAAAGGTCTAAAAAGCTAATTTCTATGCTTGAAGTTAAATTAGCAATTTGTATAAAAAATACAACAGAAACAATACTAAAAAGAACAAAAAATATCGATAAATTCGTGCTTAAAAATTGATTTAAAATGTATTTGTAAGCTAAATTCATCTTGATTAATCGTGTTTTAAATTTCATCTTTAAATTCCTAAATTCTTATAAAATAAAACCATTATGAAAGCAAGACTTAAAAAAGGTATAAAAGCAAGTTTTTTTTGGATTAAAAAAAAAGGTAAGCTTAAAATTGAAGCAATAAAAAGAGTTAAAAAACCTAATTTAAAGCCTAAAATTCCTCCCATACAAGATAAAATGATTATATCCGCTTCACCTAAATTTTCCTCATTTTTTTTCTCTTTAAATGAGCTTACAAAACAGACAAAATTTTTAAGCAAAAACATAAAACCTGCAAAAAGTGCAGCATAAACCAAAAATCCACTATCAAATTCTTCAAAAACAAAAAGATTTAAAAATTCTTTTTCATCAAAAGCATAGATAAAAGCAAACAAAAAAGCACTCCAAAGTAAAAATTCAGGCACGGCTTTAAGTTTTATATCGATGAGCGAGAGCAAAAAGAGGTTAAATAAAAATAAAGTCAAAATCAAAAAATCATAAAAATTTTCACTCAAATAAAAGCAAAGTTCAAGCAAAAATACACCTATAATTTCACTTAAAAATAAAATAAATGGAATTTTAACTCCACAATGTTTGCATTTTGCTTTTAAAAAAAGATAAGAAAAAAAAGGCACAAGCTCAAAAATTCCAAGTTTATTCCCGCAAGAAAAACAAAAGGAACGCAAAGTAAAAAGTTTGAAATTTTCGCTAAATCGCGAGGCTAAAGACGCACAAAATGAACCCAAACTTGCACCTAAAATCGCTATTAAAATCATCATTGCCCAAAAGTTCTTTCTCGTTTTCTAAATTCTTTAATAATCTTTTTAAATTCCCTTTTTGTAAGACTTGGAAATAAGGTTTCACTAAAATAAATTTCAGCATAAGAGCATTGCCAAAGCAAGAAATTTGAAAGCCTTTTAGCATTTCCCACACGAAGCATTAAATCCACATCTAAAGGCAAATCTAAATTTTGACTTAAATTTTCTTCATTAAGTTCCAAACCTTTTTCTAAAGTGCGTTTAGCAGCCCGTATAATCTCATCTCTTGCCCCATAACTTATAGCTAAATTCACACAAAGCAAATCACAATGTTTGGTTTTTTCTTCTACTAAAGAAATTTTTTTTCTCAAAGCCTCATCAAGACGTGATAAATCACCTATCGTATGAAGTCTAACATTGTTTTTAGGGAATTTATCTAAGGCTTCATCTAAACAGCGATTTAAAAGATCAAAAATAAATTCTATTTCCTCCTTAGGTCTTTTCCAATTTTCTGTGCTAAATGCAAAAAGACTTAAATTTGAAATACCTTCCTCAACGCACGCTTCCATAAGTTTTTGCATTGTTTTAACTCCTTGGGAATAGCCTAATTTTGCTAAAAAACCCTTAGCTTTAGCCCAGCGTCTGTTTCCATCCATCACTACTGCAAGATGTTTTAATTCATTCATTATTAACCTTTAAAATCAAATAACCTTTTAAATGTAAAAAGAGGCTCAATTTTAGAATCTTGAAAAACATTAAAATTCAAATTTTCATTAAGAAATTTTTGCACCTTAAAAAATGGAGTAAAAATCGAAACTCCATTTGTATCAATTAAAATTCTTAAAGCTCCAAATACGCTAAAATAAAGATAAAGTTCCAAAATTTTCTCTTTTTTTCTCATTTGAAATAAACAAGCCTTACCTTCAAAAACAAAAGGAATATGATAAATGTTTTCAAAGCTTGCAAAAAGCATTTCCTTTAAAATTTGATACTCGTTACTGTCTTTACACTCCAAAAGATTTGAAATGATGAATTTTTTAAAATCATAATCTTTTTCTAAAATTTCTATCATCAAAGCAAGTCCGGGCTCAAAATGAGGCATACTGGGACATTTTGACAGATTTTTAAATTGCAAAGCCCCACCCTCTTGTGTATAAAGTTCTGCTAAATACTCTGCTCCTACTTCAAGGTCAATCATACTTTTGGTTTGAATTTTTCTATGATTTAAAAGCAAAGTATAACGTCCATAGCCTGATTTTGCAAGCACTTTCATCGGTATGGGAAGGGTTGCATTAATCTTACTCATAGTTTTTGACACATTCTTGCAAGTTCAAAAGCTAATTTTTCCTTGCTTTGTAAGCTAAATTTAACAAGCTCTTTTGCACGGATAAAACAAAGTTCGTTTTTATCTGAACCAAAAGAATTTTCCTTGTTTAAAACATTTAAACAAACCATATCAAGTTTTTTTTCTATAAGCGAATTTTTTGCGTTTTCTAAGGCATTTTTCTCATCAATTTCCATTTTAAAACCGATTTTCTTACCCTTAAATTTAAGATTTTTAAGCAAATCCTCATTAGGCAAAAGCTTAAGTTCTAAGCCTTGTGCAAAATCTCTTTTTTTAATTTTTCCTTTGTAAGAAGAATGCGGGATAAAATCACTCACTGCTGCTGCCATTATCAAAAAATCTCTATCATTATGCTTTTCTAAAAGCTTCTTTAAATCTTTAGAATTTTCAAATTCTAAAAGCTCATAAGGAGTTTGAAATTTTACACTGCTTAAAAGCGTAACCTTAGCTCCTAAGAAATAAAAAGCGTCCGCAATAGCTTTTGCCATTTTTCCGCTTGAAAAATTACTCACACAACGCACTTCATCAATTTTCTCTCTCGTGCCTCCACCGCTTATAACCACGCTTTTATTCTCAAAAAATTCTTCTTTTAAAAGCTCTCTTTTGGTGATATTAAAAATCGTGCTAACTTCAGCCAAAGCCCCCTCACCTTCATCTTTACAGGCAAGTTTTTTACAAAGAGGCTTAATGATGATTGCACCTTGTTTCTCAAGAATTTTAAGTGAATTTTGCGTGCTAAAATGCTGATACATTTTTGTGTTTGCAGCTGGAGAAATGATGAGTTTAGCACTAATTGCCATTAAAGTTTGAGTAAATAAATTATCACAAATTCCATTTGCAAGTTTATTGATAGAATTTGCCGTAGCAGGAGCAAATAAAACAACATCGCAACCTTTGCTAAAAGCAATATGATTATTTGCATTTCTCCAAGATTCATTTTCTTCACAAAGCACTTCATCAGCTAAAGCTTCAAAACTCATTTTAGAAGCAAATTTCAAAAGCCCATTGCTAAGTAAAACCTTGACTTTAAAATTCTCTTTTTTAAATAAAGAAATAAGTTCATAAGCTTTGTAAAAGGCTATACTGCCGCTAATTGCTAAAAGTATGGTTTTCATCGCCCAAATTTCTTATAAAAATAATCTTTAATGATTTTCGAAGTTGCTCTATTGATAAATAAAGAACCTTTCGCAACATCTTCACTCACACAGCTTCCAGCAGCGATAATCACTTCATCTTCAATCTTTACAGGGGCAATAAACTGCGTATCTGAACCAACAAAAACATTTTTTCCTATCAAAGTCTTATGCTTTTTCACTCCATCATAATTACAAGTTATAGTTCCGCAACCTATATTAGAGCCCTCATCAATCTCACAATCACCCAAATAACTTAAATGTCCTGCTTTAACTCCATTTAATTTTGCATTTTTACACTCAACAAAATTCCCAATATGAGTATTTTTAAGCTCACTTTTAGGTCTTAAGTGTGCTAAAGGTCCTACATCGCTATTTTCAACGATAGAATCTTCAATCACGCAAGAACTCTTAATCACAGAATTGATAATCTTACTTTTGCCCTCAATTCTCACATTCTCATAAACTTCACATTCACCTATAAATTCAGAATCTGGGTCAATAAAACTCGTATGAGGCAAGTGAAAAATCACACCTTGTTTAGACCAATGTTCCTTAATCCTCTCTTGCATCAAATTTTCAGCCAAAGCAAGTTCGAATTTATCATTAACACCCATAAATTCTTTCTCATCAACAAAAACCGCTTCAACGCTTGCTTTTTGTTCTTTAGCAAGTCTTATAGCGTCCGTAAGATAATATTCTTTAGCGTTGTTTTGATTGTCAATTAAGGGCAAAATTTCTGTCAAAAGAGAGGAAGTTATAGCATAAATTCCAGCATTACAAAAATTGATTTTTTTCTCTTCTTCACTTGCGTCTTTTAATTCTACGATTTTTTCAACTTGATGATTATTAAAAACCACTCTACCATAACTTTTAGGCTCTTTTGTTTCAAACACAGCCAAAGTTAAATCAGCCTTATTTTCAAGGAGTTTTTTAAGACTTTGAGGCTTGATTAAAGGCATATCTCCACAAAGGATTAAAACTTTTTGATTTTTTGGAATAAAATTCTTTAAAGCCCCAGCAGTTCCAGGAAATTTTTTTAAATCTTGTTCTAAAATTTGTGTTTTTGAAAAATGTTCTAAAATTTCTTTTTCCACAAGCTCTTTTTGATGAGATAAAACAACACTTACATCATCACTAAGCTCAAAAGCACTCTGCAAAATATGCAAAATCATACTTTTATTGCAAATTTTTTGTAAAACTTTAGGTTTGTGTGATTTCATTCTTGTGCCAAGTCCAGCTGCTAAAATAATAATAGAATTTTTCATTTTGCTTTAAATTCCTTGAAAAAATAAAAGCATATTCTAACATTTTAAAGTTAAAATTTTAAACTCTTTTGCAAAAATTAAACGAATTTTAAAAGAGCAAAAGATAAAATAAAATTTTGATTTTCTCTTTTGGCAAGGTTTGTAAATTTTGAAAAAAATTTTTCTTTTAATGCTTTTTTCTTTAAGCCTTTTTGGCGCTCCTGATGTAACAATTCCTACTGTGAATTTAAGTCTTAGTGCTCCAGATACTCCAAGTCAGCTTGTTACAACCCTTAATATCATCATAGTTTTAACCATACTTGCTTTAGCTCCAAGTCTTGTTTTCATAATGACTTCTTTTTTAAGACTCATTGTGGTTTTTTCTTTTTTAAGACAAGCTATGGGAACGCAAAGTATGCCGCCAAATACCGTTTTGGTGAGTTTAGCACTGATTTTAACCTTTTTCATTATGGAACCTGTTGGAACAAAGGCTTATGATGAGGGTATAAAACCCTATTTAGCTGAAAAAATAGGCTATGAAGAAGCTTTTAACCTTGGCGTAAAACCTTTTAAAGATTTTATGCTTAAAAATACAAGAGAAAAAGACTTAGCTTTGTTTTACCGCATACGCAATTTACCAAACCCAAAAACCATTGACGATGTGCCTTTGAGTGTCCTTGTGCCTGCTTTTATGATTTCAGAGTTAAAAACAGCTTTTGAAATAGGTTTTTTAATCTATCTGCCCTTTTTAGTCGTGGATATGGTTGTAAGTTCGGTTTTAATGTCTATGGGTATGATGATGCTTCCACCCGTAATGATTTCTTTACCTTTTAAACTACTCATCTTCGTGCTTGTAGATGGTTGGAATTTACTCATACAAAGACTCGTAGAAAGCTTTGTAATGACTTAGTTAAAAAACTAAAAATTTACAAACTTTAGCTTAATTTCAATCAAATTTTTAGAATTCCTAAAATATTAAAATTTAGCTTATTTTAACATCAAATTTTATCAAATCACCTTAAGTAAGCTTTTAAGAAGCATAGTAGAATCTTTTTGTTTTATGATAGAATTCTCTGCATTGATTTTAGTGCTATTAAAATCTTTAAGCTTTTCTAAATCTGCTTGAAATTTAGTCCAATACAAAGACAAAAGCGAAGTGCTAGAGGAATTCAAAACTTCCTTGTTTTCCTCCTCCTCTTTTGGTAAGGCTTGTGCGTTTTGTATGGCTTTTTCATAGTCAAGCTCTAAATTAAAATTTTCATAAGCGTAAGACTTCAAGCCATTTTCCATAAAATCATCAGGATACATACTGATTTCTACATTCCCTTCAAAATCATCTAAATCCTTAGGATTAGCACTTTTGATACTTTCTATCATTTGTTTTCTTTCGTCTGTGCTTAAATTTTTAGCACTCACAAAAGAAAATCTGTGAATTTGACTTTGATTTGGTAAATTTTCAAAACCGAAGCCGTATTGATGCTTTTGAGTATCCATTTGCATTGTTTCAAATTTTGCTGCTGTGCTTAAAGTTTGTCCGTCTATGGTATGGATATTTGCCTCTATATAAAGCTCGTCATTGTTTATATCGATTTTAATATCACTAAGATAAGCCCTTGTTCCATAAATTTGAGTAAGCTCTAAAGGTTCTTGCAAAAAAGAAAACACAAGGTATTGTTGAGAGGGATTTAAGTCATTAAAATTTATAGCATTACCATTTAAATCTTTTAGATTTTCTAAGCTTTGAGTAAGATTTTTCATAACATAAGAATCACTATTTTGTGCAAAAACAGCACTTAAATCGTCTTTTGAAAATTCGGTACTAGATTTTTGATTTACGCTATTAATCGTTCGGTTTAAGACTTCT
>JAFLRU010000004.1 GCA_022511325.1 Campylobacter sp. | reverse complement strand
GAGAATTCTTTTTATTTAATGAGATAGATTCTGTATTTAGTCCAACTAGTGTTAAAGAAGCAAAAAAACTTAAGATTTATGAAATTCCTTTATTATTTGATATAGGTTTAGATGGAGAGTTTGTGGATATTATCTCAAGTGATTGCTCAGACATTAACGCTTTAATTTGGTTTAATGCTGAGAGGGTAGATATTACCCCCTAGCCTGTTTTAAAAACCTTGTAACGTTTTCTTACAAAATTTAGGATAAAAACTAAATTTTGTAAGACCTATTCATCTTTTTATGGGAATTTTAGCAAAAAATTGAATATATTTATTTCTTTTTAAGCATTACCCCACATTCTAAGTGTGGGGTTTTGACAAATTGATCAAAAAAAGCAAAATGAGTAATTCTATGAGTTTGACTAAGAATTTTTAAATTTTCTTTGAGAGTTAAAGGATTGCACGAAATATAAATAATATTTTCATAATTTTTTGCAAGTTTTATGACGCTTTCATCAAGTCCGCTTCTTGGAGGGTCTAGTAAAATATGGGAAAAATCAAAGCTATCTAAATCGATATTTTTAAGGCGGTAAAATTCTCTTTCTTTGTTAAAGGCTTTGCTTAAATCCTCACTAGAAATTTTTACAAAAGTGGTATTAAAACTCTCGTTTAAGTTTTTTAAAGCAAAATGAATATTAATCTTTGAAAGCTCTGTGGCTAAGACTTTTTTAAAATGTTTTGATAAGGGCAGGGTGAAATTTCCATATCCGCAGTAAAGCTCAAGCAAATCTTTCTTTTCTTGTTTTTCTAAAAGTTTTAAAATCCACTCGCAGATTTTTTCATTGATAAAAGTATTTGGCTGAATGAAACAATCGTTATTAAACTCGTAGAAAAATTCTCTGCCATTGATGTTTAAGCTTTGCCTTAAATTTTCTTTTCCAAAAACTAGCTTTTTACCCTTGCTTCTTGCAATGAGATTTAAATCAAGCTCTTTGCTTAGTTTTTCTAAATCTTGCATGATTAAGCTTATATCTTTATGATAAAGTAAAGTTGTGCTAAAATCAAGCTTTGTTGCTAAAAATTCCACTCCAAAAAGCTTTTGTTTTAAATTTGAATTTTCATTAAGTTTTTTTAAAAGTAGGGGCATAAAAGCACAAATTTTCTTGTCCGCAAAGGCTAAATTTTGAACGAGGTATTTTTTCTTACTTTTTTCATCAAACATTGCATAAAAAATTCCCTCATCATTATGAAAAAAAGAAAGTTCAGCCCTTGTTCTAAAATGCGTCTTAGGAGAAGAAAAAAGCTCAAAATCTCCTTCGTAAAAGTCTTTAAAAAGGAGTTTGCTTGTTTCTGCCTTTTGTTCAAAATTCATCAACTTTTTTACCAAATATCCTTAAAAGCAAAATCATCGCTAAAATTCCTAAAATTAAGCTTAAGATTACATTTAATCCTAAAGCTACAGGTAAATATCCAAGAACAATGCTAATGAGACAAACACTGATAGCATAAGGTGCTTGAGTTTTAACGTGAGCTAAAAGTTCGCATTTGCTTGCCATAGAAGAAAGTATAGTGGTATCAGAGATTGGAGAGCAATGATCCCCAAAAACTGCACCTGTTAAAACAGCTGAAATATTTATAATCATATAATGATGTAATTGTGTAGAATGAAGTTCATTAAAAACACCTACACCTATGGATAAAGGAATGGCTAGAGGCATTAAAATTCCCATTGTTCCATAGCTTGTTCCCGTTGAAAGAGAAATTAATGAAGCAAGGATAAAAATTGCCGCTGGAAGTAAGCTAAGAGGAGTTTTATCCGAGAGCAAATCAACTAAGTAAATTGAAGTTCCTAGTTCTTTAATGGTTAGAGATAATGGCCAAGCACATAATAAGATAATCACTGTGATAATCATCATTCTCCAACCATAAGTCCAAACAATAATTCCATCTTTAACACTAAAAATTTTTTTATATGCACTCATAACAATAGCTGTAATGCTTGCAAGTAACGCAGCTTGAAAAAGCACAGTTGCAGTATTTGCAGATGAGAAAGTTTCTCTTAGAGAAAAAAGACTCAAAGGAGAGGCGTCAATTTGAGCTTTTATACTAAGATCTTCAATATTTGCATATCCACTAAAATAAAAACCCACAAAAGAAAATAAAATCAAAACAAATAGAGGAATTAAAGCATTTGAAGGCTCTAAACGAATATCATCTTTAGGTTCTAAGAGTTTATCCTCAAGGCTTTCGTTTTGGTTTTGATAATTTTCATAAAGTTGAACTTTTCTTGCTTTAAGTTCAGCTTTTAACATAGGTCCAAATTCTCTACCCATAAATATGGTTAAAAATACGAAGATGAGCATAAAGAGGTTATAAAAACGATAGGGTAAAGTTTGTATAAAAATTTCAAAAGCGTTGATATTTTCTCTAGCTATATTTAGATGACTAAAAATTGCATCATCAATCAAATCATAGCCTTTTGAAATCACTGAAAGTTCAAAGCCTATCCAAGTTGAAATAATAGCTATCCCAGCAATAGGTGCAGCGGTTGAATCCATAATAAAAGCAAGTTTTTCTCGCGAGACTTTGAATTTATCTGTTAAAGGACGCACAATGGGTCCTATGATAAAAGAATTTGCATAATCATCAAAAAAGATAAAAATGCCAAGTGCCCAAGTAACAAATTGTGAGCTTTTGGCTTGTTTTGCTTTGGAAGCAAACCAAATTGCAACGGCTTTGGTGCCTCCATTTTTTGTAATGAGAGCTACCACGCCACCGATAGTAAGCATTTGTAAAATAATTCCAGCATTCGCCTTATCTGTTAGGGATTGAAGTACTTTTGAAATAAAAGTTGTAAAACTAGAAACAATTGCATAGAAAATACTTTCATTCACTAAACTTAACATAAATGTTCCACTTAAACAGCCTATAAACAAAGATAAAACCACATTTCTAGTAATGAAAGATAAAATGATTGCAATTAAAGGTGGAAACAAGGTAAAAAATCCAAAAAAATTAGCGTTTTCAGCCGGAGAATTAGAGAACAAAAGAGAGAAACTTAAAAAACAAAGTATAAAAATTCTAATCATCAGATATTCTTTAAAATTAAATTTTTTCTATATGAAAACCATTCCAAGTTTGAGTAACAGGCATAAGTTCAATTTCATTGACATTAATATGACTTGGTAGCTTAATAAGAGCAATTAAAACTTTTGCAATGTCTTCAGCACTGATAAATTTAGTATTTTCATAAAGTGCGTCAGCTTTTTGTTTATCTCCTTTAAAACGAACTTCGCTAAATTCAGTTTTACAAAGTCCCGGAGCGATATTAGTTACTTTAATATTGCTTCCTCTTAAATCATTTCTTAAAGCCAAAGAAAATTGCCCTACAAAGGCTTTAGTGCCACAATATACATTCCCGCCAAAATAAGGATTTCTTCCTGCAACCGAGCCTATATTAAAGATATAAGCACTTTTTTGCTTGCGAAGCAATGGAATAACAGCTCTTGCTACATATAAGAAACCTTTAATATTTGTATCCACCATAGTATTAATATCATCAAGACTTAAATCATCGAATTCTTTTTGTTCAAGTGCCAAACCTGCGTTGTTAAGTAAAAGTTCGAGTTCTTTAAATTCGTCGGGTAAATTTTCTATGGCTTTAAAAACTTCTTCTTGATTGCGAACATCAAGGTTTAGGATATGAATTTTATCTTTAAATTCAGCTTTTAAAGCTTCAAGTCTTTCTTTGCGTCTTGCAAGAGCAACCACTTTGAAACCTTCTTCGATTAAAGCTTTAACACAAGATTTTCCAAAACCAGAACTTGCTCCTGTTACTAAAGCACTTTTCATTCTAAGCTTCCTCCGTAAAATAAATTTTCATTTGCCTTTAATCCTAAAGATTTTAGGTATTTTGCATTTTCATCTTTATGAGTTGCTAAAGCAAAATCTAAAGCATTAAATCCTAAATCATCAACATCAAAAAGACTTGCTCCTTTGCTAACAAGAAGTTTTAAAATTTCAGTATCACCATAAGCTGCAGCTTGCATTAAAATATTTTTAGAAGTGTGTTCTAAAGAACAAAAAGTGATAAAATAGGGGAGTTCTTTTCCAACATTTGCACTTAAAGCTAGTTTTTCATTATTATTGATGTATTTTTGATTGACATTGGCTCCATTTTCTATAAGAAGTTCAATGATTTTTTTATCTCCAAATTCTATAGCGTAAAAAAGCGGAGTTTTACCAAAACCATTAGCTTGATTGACATCTGCTCCTTTTTCTATCAAAAATTTGGTATTTTCATAATTTTCTAAGGCATAAAAAATCGCACTTTCATAACCCTCATCAAGTCTAGCCCCAAATTTTAAAAGAAGTTCTAAAATTTCAGAGTCCCTTTGATTAAGTAAGGCTGCTCTTAAAGCAAGAGTAAGTTCAGCTCTCGAAGGATTGTTTGTGTAGATATAATCTTGCAAACGAATGCTGTTATAATTTTTATTTGCTACGATTTGCGAAAGTGGCGAAATATCTCTAAAAATTTTAGTCTCCCCAACAGCCCAGTTTAAAAACTCATTTAAAGCATTTGAAGTATAATAAATATTACTTCCTTCATCGAAGTTAAAATGAGTTTGAAAATAGATTTTTAAAGGCTCAATAGCATTATTGTACTCTTGCCAAAAGGCACGATGAAGTCTAAAATTTCCTATACTTTGATAAGCCCAATATCTAAAATAAGCCCTAAGTTCATTGTATTTTTTTTCTAAATTTTGAGGAGTGTCAAGTGTCTTTTGATAACTTATAGGATCAAGAGGAATTTCTAAAAGTAAATAATCAAAATTAAGCAATTTTGGCAAATAAGAAATTCCCGAACAAATGCTGTTATTTCCACGAATTTCATTAGCAAGTTCGTAGAGTTTTTTTGTGAATTTTTGATTTTTTAAAGAATCTTCACAGCTAGAAATAGTGTTAAGCAAATCCTGATTTAAATCAGGATTATTTTTAAAAAAAGTTTCTTGATGAGCCTTGATGTAATCGCAGCTCATTTGCTCCTCGGCTAAGCAAAATACAAAGCATAAGCTAAGAAATAGTAAAAATCTCAATTTTCACCTCAAATTTTTTATTATTTAGCCAAAATTTTAAAATTTGACTAATTAGCTAGTTTAAAATTCTCAATTTGATTGAAATTTAAATATCTATAAATATTAGCCTTTTTCTCATCACTAAGCTTGTCTTTTACAATTTGTAGATATTCTTCTTTACTAGGAATTTTACCAAGCAATGCACAAACTGCAGCAAGTTCAGCACTTCCTAAATAGACTTTTGCACCCATTCCCATACGATTGTCAAAATTTCTTGTTGAAGTTGAGAAAACTACAGCTCCATCATTGACTCTTGCTTGATTTCCCATACACAAAGAACAACCCGGAACTTCAATTCTAGCACCTGCTGCACCAAAGATACTATAATATCCTTCTTTAGTAAGTTCAGCTTTATCCATTTTTGTTGGAGGCACAACCCAAAGTCTTGTTTTTAACATACCTTTATCTTTTAAAATTTCACCCAAAGCTCTATAATGTCCTATATTTGTCATACAAGAACCAACGAAAACTTCATCAATATTTTTTGGTCTGTTGCTATCCTTTAGAATTTCACTTAAAGTTGCCACATCATCAGGGTCATTTGGGCAAGCTAAAATCGGTTCTTTTACATCATTAAGATTAATATCAATTACATAAGCATAGTTTGCGTCTTTATCCGCTCTTAAAAGAGTAGGATTTTTAAGCCATTCACGCATTTTATCTGCTCTTCTTGCAAGAGTGGCTTTATTTTCATATCCTGCTTCAATCATTGCTTCAATCAAAGAAATATTGGAACGTATATATTCGCTTACACTTTCAACGCTTAAATCTACACTACAAGCTGCTGCACTTCTTTCAGCACTTGCATCACTAAGTTCAAAAGCTTGTTCGACTTTTAAATTTGGCAAACCTTCAATCTCTAAAACTTTACCTGCAAAGATATTTTTCTTGTTTTTCTTTTCAACAGTAAGTTGTCCTTGTTTGATAGCATAATAAGGAATCGCATTAACAAGGTCCCTAAGAGTAATTCCTGGTTGAAGTTCTCCACTAAAACGCACTAAAACACTTTCTGGAACATTTAAAGGCATAGAACCTGTTACAGCTGCAAACGCAACTAAACCGCTTCCTGCTGGAAAAGAAATTCCGATAGGAAATCTTGTATGAGAATCTCCACCTGTTCCTACTGTATCAGGCAATACAAAGCGGTTAAGCCAAGAGTGAATTACGCCATCTCCCGGTTTTAAACTTACCCCACCACGACTTGTCATAAAGCCCGGCAAAGTTTGATGTAAATTAGAATCACTTACCTTTGGATAAGCTGCAGTATGGCAAAAGCTTTGCATTACAAAATCCGCATTAAATCCAAGACTTGCAAGTTCTTTAATCTCGTCTCTAGTCATAGGACCTGTAGTATCTTGAGAACCAACGGTTAGAGTTCTAGGTTCTATATACATACCCGGACGCACGCCTTCAACTCCACAAGCACGTCCTAGCATTTTTTGAGCAAGAGTGTAACCGCCTTTACTTTCTTTTGGTTGTTCTGGTTTGATGAAGATTTTTTCTGCTTCAAGTCCTAAAAATTCTCTTGCTTTTGCACAAAGCCCACGACCGATGATAAGTGGGATTCTTCCACCCGCTCTAACTTCGTCTAAAATTGTATTTGGAGTGAGTTTAAACTCAGCAATACTTTTTCCATGTTTGATGATTTTTCCTTCATAAGGGTGAATTTCAAACTCATCTCCCATTTCAAGTCCTGTTACATCACAAATGATTGGCAAAGCTCCACTATCTTGTGCGGTATTAAAGAAAATCGGAGCTATGGTTGAACCTATCACAATACCACCGCTATGTTTGTTTGGAACTCCTTTGATTTCTTTCCCTAAATGCCATTGTATGGAATTTATCGCAGATTTTCTACTTGAGCCAGTTCCTACAACATCGCCCACATAAGCAACTTCTAAACCTTTCTTTTTAAGTTCTTTAATTTTTTCTAAAGAACCTGTTTGACGCACTTTAAGCATAGCATTAGCGTGCAAAGGAATATCACTTCTTGTGAAAGCATCTCCAGCTGGACTTAAATCGTCGGTATTGGTTTCACCTGCGACTTTAAATACAACACATTTTATAGTTTCAGGTAATTTATCTTTCTTTAAAAACCATTCAGCATTTGCCCAACTTTCAATTACTGCTTTAGCGTGAGGATTGCTTTTGCTAAGTTCAGCTATGGTGTGAAAATCATCGTGAACGAAAATGATATTTTTAAGTACTTCTGCAGCGTCTTTAGCGGTATCTTCTTGTTTTAAAGCTTCGATTAAAACTTTTACATTGTATCCGCCTAGCATTGTTTCAAGCATAGATAAAGCTCTTTTTTTGTCAATATTAGCAGCTTTGATTTTACCTTTTAAAATTCCATCTAAAAATTCGCATTTAACTAAGGCTGCATCATCAACACCCGGACTAACCCTTTCTTGTAAAAGTTTGGCTAATTCCTCATCATTGTTTGTTTTAAGCAACTCGCAAAGTTCTTTAGTTTGAGCTGCATTCAAAGGCAAGGGAGGAACACCTAAAGCCTTTCTTTCTTCGACTAGTTTATTGTATTCTTGTATAAAAGACATCTTCTACCCCTTTTTAAAATTTTTGTATAATTATAGCAAGTAAAAGGATAAAAAATGTTTAAACTTTATTATAAATCTCCTATGTGTTACTTATCTTTACACAGTGATGGAAAATTTCTTATAAAACTTGATTTTTATGAGGAGAAAAAAGAAGCAGAAGAAAAAACTTGCGAACTTTTGGAATTTGCTAAAAAAGAACTTGAACTTTATTTTTTAGGGAAGTTAAAGATTTTTAAGACTCCTTTAAAGATTCAAGGAAGTGAATTTGAGCAAAAAGTTTATAGAGCTTTGATTCAAATTCCTTATGGTAAAGTCGCAAGTTATAAGCAAATTTCTGAAAAAATAGGGCATAAAAATGCTTTTCGTGCTGTTGGAAATGCAAATTCTAAAAATGAACTTCCTATTTTTATCCCTTGTCATAGAGTTGTGGCAAGTAAAGGACTTGGAGGATATAGCGGAGGTTTGGAAATTAAGAAATTTTTGCTTAAACTTGAGGGGATTAATTTAAATTTAGTTTAAGCAAATGGTTTCTTTTATCATATAAAATCTTTTTTATTGCCTTTAAGTTCTTTAAAAAGTTTAATATACCACCTTTATACCAAGTTTTATGTGCTTTAATGAGTGCTAACTCCAAATCTATAACTTAAATACTCCTTAGCATTAAGTATTTCAGAGTAATTTTTATATCTTTGTAAAATTTGTTCTACAATGTCGCTTCTAAATTTTGGATGATAAAAACTTAAAATTTCATAAATTATCTTTGCAATTTTGTATTTAATAGCTATTTTAGCAAGTGTAAAAGAAAGTTTAAGTAACCTTGTTTGCTTTTGGAATATTTTATCATCGTAGGCCAAGCTTGTATTCTATGGCTTAGGACAATTAAAAAATGGGCAATTTTAACTTTTTTGAGTAAATTTTTAGCGTTCTTTCTTGTAAGAAAAATCTAAGATATTCGCTTTCATCTTTTAAAATAATCAGGCATTGAATTTTTATTATGAGGGAAAAATTCTAAATAAATTCTCCTCTTAATCAAATAAACTTGGCTCTTTTTCTTTTTTAGGATTAAAAGAGTTTAAAAAATCCTCTTCATTATCTGCTAAAACAAGACAATGAGTATAAGATTTAAAATTTTTTAAATCCTCAATTTTATTATAAGAAAAATCACAAAAAAGAGAATTTTTTCTAGAACTTTTAAAACCCTTTATGTCTTTGCAATTTTGCTCAAAAAATTCAAAATCCATTTCGTTAAAGACCAAAATAAAAGTTTTAGAACTTCCTCCAAATTTCGTAATTTGCATAGTTTCATTTACAAAATAAATTTTAAAAAAATCTAATTTATTTGTATTAAAGTCAAGTTTTATTTTTTTTTCTTTTAAAAAGGCTATAAATTTAGCAAAAAATTCTGCATAAATAAAAGGAAAATTAAGATTTTTGAAATATAAATCTTCGCAAATTAAGCTTGTATAAAATAAACTTGAGTGATTTAAAATTGTATAAGAAACCTCTTTCAATTTTTCATAATGAACGCAGAATTTTAAGAGATAGTTTTCATCATAAAAGCAAAAAAAGTCTCCCTTTTTTGCTTTGCTTAAAAGCTCAAAATCTAAAAAAACATTTCCACTTAAAATTTTAAAATAAAAAGCCTTTGAAAAATTAAATTCGTTGTGATTTGTAAGCAAAAAATGAAGTTCTTTATTTTCGCATAAAAAACGCAAAAGTCTAAAAAGTGCATTTTCTAAATTTTCAACTTTAAGATAAAAGACTTCTAAATCTGTAATTTTGATATTTTGATCAGAAATTACAACAAAAGCTCCTTTTTTTATTGCTTCTTCTACTTCATCTTGGGTGTTAGAAAAAAATGCAAAGCTTGATTTAACCTCATTTAAATTTAGAGCAAATCCGCCAACACTTAAAGTGCTTCCTTCATTAATCACTAAAGCATTTAAGAGTTCGCTAAGATTGCTAATATTCATTCTAGCCTATCGTTGAGCCATTTAATACAAGCTCATTAGGACCTATTAACACAAGTTTGTCTCCACTTTTAGCTGAAAGTATCATACCATCACTTTCGTAGCCAAAAATTTTGGCTTTCTTAAGATTGGTAATAACGCACACTTGCTTACCGACAAGCTCGTCTGCCTTATAATGTTTTGCTATACCTGAAAGAACCTGTCTTAACTCCCCATTTTCAAGTTCAAGCTGAAATTTTAAGAGCTTTTCGCTTCCTTCTATATTTTCGCAAGCTTTTACCGTAGCAACTTTGATTTCAATTTTAGCAAAATCATCAATTTTGATTTTTTGTTCTTGCTCTTGTTGCGGTGGGGTTTTTGTGGCTAAAAGCGGTTTTTCAATCTTAGTAAATAAAGCTTCCCACGCATTTGCTTTAAAATTTGAAAGCTTTTTTTCTAGGATTAAAGCTTGATAGGTATTTGTGCTAATCTCAAAATTTAAAGCCTGTGCAACTTTTTGCGTGCTTTTTGGTAGGGTAGGGCTTAGCAAGATACTTACTTTAGCCAAAATATTTGCACAGAGTCCAACCAAAGCATTAGCTTTTTTCTCTTCACCTTTTTTGATTAAATTCCAAGGTTCATACTTAGCAATGCTTAAATTCGCAATACCTAAAGCCTTAAAAAGTTCTTCTAAATAGCGATTAGGTTGCAAATTTTCTAAAAAAGCTATGGAATCTTCAAGATATTTCTGCGCTAAATCAAGTTCAGCTTTGAAATTTTCTAAAATTCCTTCATTTGAAATTATACCATTTGAATATTTCGAGCTCATTCCTATAATGCGACTAAGCAAATTTCCAAATTCATTGCTAAGTTCGGAGTTTATGCGGTTTATCAGCACAGCTTCGCTAAAGTCTCCATCATTTCCAAAAGGCACTTCACGCAATAAAAAATATCTAAAAGTTTCCAAGCCATAAGTATCTGCAACTTCTTTAGGTTTTATAACATTGCCTTTAGATTTACTCATTTTTTCGCCGTCTTTAGTCCACCAGCCGTGAGCTCCTATAAATTTAGGTAAAGGTAAATCAACACTCATTAAAAAAGCAGGCCAATAAATGGCGTGAAAACGCAAAATGTCTTTACCCACTAAGTGCAAATGAGCAGGCCAAAATTTTGCATTTTCTCCATTTGTTCCATAATCAAGCGAACTTATGTAAATAAAAAGTGCGTCAAGCCATACATAAATGATGTGTTTTTCATCTTTTATTTCATCAGGGAGTTTTATACCCCAATCAAAACTTGTTCTTGTTATAGAAAGGTCTTTTAAGCCGCTTTGAACGAAATTGATAAGTTCAGTTTTTTTGTTTTTAGGCAAAATAGGGTCTGCTTCTTCATACCATTTTAAAATAGCATCTTGGTATTTTGAAAGTCTGAAAAAATAACTTTCCTCTTTTAAAAGTTCAGTTTTTTTACCACAATCAGGACAGCAATTTTCATTTACAAGTTGGGTTTTAGTGAAAAAAGTTTCGCAAGAAATACAATAAAATCCTTCATATTTATCTTTGTATATATCTCCTTTTTTCCACATTTTTAAGAACATTGACTTAACAAATTCTATATGTCTTAAATCTGTTGTTCTAGCGTAAATATCATAGCTGATTTCAAATGAGTCCCAAAGTTTTTTAAATTCAGAGCTGATAGTATCAGCGTATTCTTTAGGAGTGAAATTTCTTGCTTTTGCGGCTTGTTCTATTTTTTGCCCGTGTTCATCTGTTCCTGTTAAAAGACAAGTTTTAAAACCTTGCAAACGATAAAATCTTGCTAAAGTATCCGCAATTATGGTTGTATAAGCGTGCCCTAAATGCGGCACATCATTGACATAATAAATCGGTGTAGTGATATAACGCATATTTTTCCTTAAAAATCAAATCCGCCTTCGGTTTTACCCTTAGACATACTATTATAAACTGCATCGACATAATCTTTACGCGTAAGGCAGTCAAAAAGTTCAGCACAATTATAGCAAGAATTTAAGTTTTTTGAGCTTTGACATTGCTCTAAAAGTTCTTTTTTTGTATCCATTTCTTGTTCAAATTCATCTCTTTCGTTCATTGATAAGCCTTTAAAAGTTTTTGAATTTCATAATTTGAGCCAAAAAAACAAGGCGTGGTAGAATGTATATCGTTAAATTCAAGCTCTAATAAAGAATTATTTTGCCCATTACTTGTTTTACCTCCAGCTTTTTCAAGGATAAAAGCCAAAGGAAAAACCTCAAAAAATGCCCTCAATTTACCTTGTGGAGAATCTTTTGTAGCTGGATAACTAAAAATTCCTCCTCCTTTGAGTAAAATTTGGTGTATATCGCTTACCATAGCTCCTGAATATCTT
This sequence comes from Campylobacter sp., assembly GCA_022511325.1. Lineage (GTDB taxonomy): Bacteria > Campylobacterota > Campylobacteria > Campylobacterales > Campylobacteraceae > Campylobacter_D. Next base: position 24,796 of record JAFLRU010000004.1, on the reverse strand, counting down.
AATCTGTATCCCTCATCAAATAAAGATTTGATAAAAGTTGCGTGTTTTAAATCCCAGTTTTTTTGTGTTCCACCTGTGGCATTAATTTTGCCTTTTTGTTCCATTTTTAGCTCTTTAACTAAGATAAATTCATTGTTTTGATTAAGACGATAAAGTTTAGGAATGTCTTCGCAAATTACAAGTTCAAGTCTTGCTCCATAAATGCTATACACAGCTGCTTTTAAATTTGAAGCTTTAGGATTTTTTTCATAGATTGCAAAGATGGAACCTATAGCAAAATTAACATCCATTAAAGAGGAGCCATCAAGGGGGTCGTAAGCAACGATAAATTCTGCTCCTTCATTGATAATAAGCATTTCTTCTTTTTCTTCACTGATTAAAGCTTTAATTTTAGGACATTTACTTAGAGTTTTTTCGATGATTTTATCACTTAAAATATCAAATTTAAGTTGAGTATCACCCGTATGATTTTGACTTTTTTCATAGCTTGTATCTGGAAATTTAAGCTCATTTGAGATTTGTAAAACCGCTTGTTTGATAAAAGAAATAAGTTCTTGCATCTACTCTCCTTAGTTATAAAATTTTAGCATTTTCAAGTATATAAGTACAAATGCTTTCTAAATCATTTAAATCAAGCCATTTTAAATTTTTATATTCGATTTTTTCATAACTTGCAACCGCGTTTGAAAAACTAAAATAGCTTTCATCAATTTTTTTGCAAAAAACACTAATGCGTGGTAAATCAAGGTTTTTTAAACCTTCAACTAAACATAAATCAAAATCATCTATCATTTTAAGGCTTTCTAAGACACTTCTTTGTTGATGAGAAAAAAAAGTCGTGCGAGTAGGGCTTAAAACCATTACTTCAGCCCCACTTTGAAAAAATTTAAAACTATCTTTACCATTAAAATCAAATTGTGCTTTATCACTTGGATCGTGTTTGATAATAATAATTTTTAAGCCCTCTTTAATAAATTTATCTGCAATTTTTGTTATCAGTGTTGTTTTTCCTGAATTTGAAGGACCGCTAAAGGCTATGATTTTTCTTTGCATAGTTTATATATTTGCCTTGTTTTTGAAATTTTTTGAAAATTATATCTTTTTAAAGCAAAAAATAGGATTAATATAGCTACAATTAGATTAAAAATTTTTGGAAGATAAAATGAAAATTTATAGCTTATTTTTAAGTCTTTTTTTGCTTGGTGCTTGTTCTTTAAAAGATGAGCAAGTCGTTGCAACAAATTTAAAAACTCAAACTTTGATGTTTTCCCAAAAACAAAAAGTCGATATTAATGGCACAAGTGCGATTTTTACGATGAGTTATCTTAATCCTGTTTTAGATTTAAAAAGTAAAGATGATGTTTTTACCCTTACTATCACTCCAAACACTCTTGATATAGAAAAACTAGAAGTCTTTGTCAATAATAAACTTGCAAATATAGAGCTTTTAAGTGCAAATGATGAGCTTTTAAAATATCTCATTAGTAATGAATTTTCAGATTATTTTAAAATTTCTCTTCCAAGTGTAAAAAGCGAAACGAGCCTTAAAACTATAATTTGCGTCAATGAGACTATTTGTTTTGAATTAAATTATGAAAAATATTCGAAATCTTTGTATTATCGTTCAGAAGATGTCGATATACAATATAATTAGCTAAAACTTTTTTCCCATAAATACGGCTTTCTTGGTAAGGCACAAGCTCCATTGATAAAAAAGGCTCGAATTTTCCAGCCTTAAACATATCTTCCCTTGCTAACATTTTGTTTGTAAAACCTATACCGCCATTGTATGCGTAAGCTATGAAAAGCACGGAATTTAAACGCTTTTCCAAATAATCTAAATGATAATTGGCAAATTCATAAGCATATTTAGGCTCAAACATAAAATCTTGGTCAAAATTTGGAATTTTAAGTTCTTTTTTACCGATATGATTGGCTAAAAATGGCATAAATTGCATAATGCCTAAGGCATAAGAAGTTGAAATGGCTGTTGGGATAAAGCGACTTTCTTGTCTTGCTATTGCTAAAATAAGGGCTTGTCTTTGAGTATCGTAATTTTTGATATGCTCATAATAAGGCATTATAAAATAATTTTTCTTAAATTTATGGGCTCTTTCTAAGATTATGGTGTAAATAGGCAAGGTTTCTTTGCTGTTAAATTGCTCTGCGAGTTTTAAAAGCTTAGCCTCATCAGAGTTTTTAATCTCTTTAAAAAGCTTTTGCCACGCAAAAGGATCTTGCATATTAAAAGAAGTTTTTTCTTTGCTTGGATTTGGGGTAGTAATCTTTGGTAAAGGTTTATTTAAAAGCTCTTTGGCATAAAGATTATAGATATTAATCCCCTCGCTTTTAGCTAAATTTTCAAGCAATGCAGGTTCTTTTTTGATAAGCCACATCCAAAATAAAGCGTTGTCTTTATTTTCTTGCGTTCCAAAAGTTTCATAAGCTCTTTTGAAAAACTCATAAGCTAAATTTTCATTTTGATAAATTAGAGCATTAATTCCAAGATAAAAGGCAGAATCTTCATTTGCTGAAATGGGTTTGATTTGAAGTAAAGAATGTCTTATTTTTGGATTTTCTTTTTTGATGATGATATTTTGTGCAAAAGTTTTAAAAGAAGGGTGAGATGCGAGTTTATTAAGAAAACGTATACTTAAATCCGCATCCATTTTTTTTGAATAATTATAAAGCCTAAAAAAACTATTCGTATCTTCTTTTTGCATGACATAAGCCATAGGATTTGGAGTGTTAAAAGCGAGTAAAAGAGTACTTAAATCCGCTCTTGTTGTGCTTAATTTTTTAGCTAAAATGTTTCTTGTTTGGGGAGTTAGGCTTGAAATAAAAAGAAGAGATTTTAATCTTTCGCTTTGACAAGTTAAATTCGCATCAATTATGCTTTGTTTGTTATAATTAAAACACACAGCTGTTTTTGGATCTACATAAGGTTTTACAGCTGCGATTTTGCTAAGTTCAGTTTTAAGTTTTCCTGCATAATGAAAAATATGGGCTCTAAGGCTTCTAACATCTTTTACATTTAAAGAATGTTTTTCTGCCAGTCTATAAATATAATAATCTTTAGCCAAAGAATTTTCTTGCTTTTTTAAGGTATCTAAGCTGTATTCATAGCCAAAAAGACTTAAAGTGAAAAAACTTAAAAATAGAATTTTTCTCATAATAAACTCCCTACTAATTTTCCAAGAAAGATACTAATAAATTGTAAGGCTAAAACAATGATTAAAGGTGCTAAATCTATGCTTCCTATGCGAGTTGGAATTTTACGCACGAGTTCATAAGCTGGAGCACTAAGTTTGTATAAAATTTGCACGATAGGGTTGTAAGGGTCAGGATTTACCCAACTTAAAAGAGCTGTAATGATAATAATCCAAGTATAAATTGAAATCACCATTTGAATGATAGAAACAATAGAAAAAATTAAAGAGTCAAATATCATATTAAATCCTTACTAAATCAGCAATAAAAGGCTTAATAAGCGGGTATAAATCGCTAAGTTCAGGTCCGTGAGTATTGCCAGTTAAAATAAGTCTTAAAGGCATAAAGAAATTTTTACCTTTAAGTCCTGTTTTTTGCATTAAAGCTTTTTTAAAATCCTCATAATTTTCTTCTAAAGAATGTTCTTTAAGTGTTTTTATCAAAATTTCGCATTCTTCTTTAAATTCTTTAAAATCTTTTGGAGCAAAGATAAGTTTTAATTTTTCTTTGATTTCATTAAGAGTGCTTGCTTCTTGAGTGTAAAACTTAGCCAAATCAGCAAGGTCTTTTTCAAAGCCTAAAAGTGAATTTAGGCTTTCGTTGTTAAGTTTTTTGATATGTTCTCTATTGATTTGCAAAAGTTTTTTAAGATCAAATCTTGCAGGAGCTTTAGAAAGATTTTTAAGACTAAACCAAGATAAAGCTTCTTCTAGGGTAAAAATTTCGCAAGGAGTTTTATTACCAAGCATAATAAGATAATTAATAATCGCTTCGGGTAAAATTCCATTTTCCAAAAGCCATTTTACACTTGAGTGAGCTTCTCTTTTGCTCATCTTGACGCCCTCTTCGTTAAGAATAATAGGTAAGTGAGCATAAGTCATTTTTTGCTCATAACCCAAACTTTGACGTATATGCTCTTGTTTGGGTGTATTAGAAGTATGATCTTCCCCGCGTATAATGCAAGTGATATTTTCAAGCATATCATCAATCGCACAAGCAAAATTATAAGTCGGGGTTTTATCTGCCCTCATAATCACAAAAGAATCTAAATTTTGTGGCTCAAAAGTAAGCTCTCCTTTAATAAAATCTGTAAATTTAATACTCTCTTTAGGTTTTTTAAGGCGGATTACAAAGGGTTTTTCATTGTCCAAAACCTCGCTATCACTTAAATTTTCACAAGTTCCATCATAGCTGTAAGCTATGCCTTTTTTCTTTGCTTCTTCTTTTTTCTTTGCAAGTTTTTCTTCTGTGCAAAAACATGCAAAAGCCTTTTTTTCACTTACAAGCTTTAAAGCCATTTGACGATGAAATTTTAAATTTTCACTTTGTATATAAAAGTGCTGCCATTTTATGCCAAAAAGCTTCAAAATTTCTTTGATTTCTTCTTCTTTTCCTTCAATATTTCTTGCTTTATCTGTGTCCTCAATGCGTAAAACAAAATCTGTATTTTCTTGTCTGGCACAAATATAATTAAACAAAGCAGCTCGTAAATTTCCTATGTGCATATCTCCTGTTGGAGAGGGTGCAAAACGATACATTAAAAACCTTATTAAATTTTGTAAAAAAGCTAATTATAACAAAAAAAACTATACAAATATTTAATTTCACTTGTTATAATTATATTTATGATGTTTTTAATTTTTTCCCTTGTGGTATCGTTGATTTTTGGTTTGGCTAATATTTATGTGTATAAAAGATTGATTAAAAAAATCTTTATTTTTAAATATTTTCACAAAATTTTTATTCCGATTTTAAGCTTACTTTTTGTTATTCAAGCGTCTTTTTTTCTTTTAAGAAATGTAGAATTTTTAAGTGATGAAGTGTATGGCTTTTTGGCTATGCTTTATGCACCAACTTATTGCTTATTTTTTATGACTTTAATCATTGATGTAATTAAACTTATTTTGCTTTTGTCGGGTAAATACAAAACTCCTCACATTTCTTTACGCATTCTTTTAGATTTAATATTTATTGCCTTAGGAGCTTTTTTAACTTACACAAGCATTCAAAATGCTCTTAATATTCCTGAAGTAAGAAACCTAGAACTAAAAATCGCAGGATTAAAACAAGATTTAAAAATTGCTGTTCTTAGTGATATACATTTGGGTAAGAATTTACACGAGGATTTTTTAGAAGGACTCATTGTCAAAGTCAATGAGCAAAAGCCTGATATGGTAATGATTGTTGGTGATTTAGTGGATACAGAACCTAAAAATTTAGAGCATTATATTTCAAAACTTGATGATTTTAAGTCCAAATATGGCACTTTTTATGTTTTTGGAAATCACGAGTATTATCACGGCATTAATGAAGTTTTAGAGCTATTAAAAAACAATACCAAAATGAATATTTTAATCAATGAAAATTTCGATTTAGGTTTTATAAATATCGCTGGACTTGGTGATTTAGCAGGCTTACAAAAAGGAATTTATGCTCCTGATTTAGCAAGAGTTAAAGTAGATTTAGATACTTCCAAGCCAAGCATTTTACTTGCTCATCAGCCTAAAACTGCTTCACTTTATGATTTGAGTGATTTTGATTTAGTTTTAAGCGGACACACTCACGGAGGGCAAATTTTTCCTTTTATGTTTTTGGTAAAACTCAATCAAGGTTTTATTAGAGGGCTTTATGATTTAAGTGAAAAAACTAAACTTTTTGTTAGCACTGGAGCTGGATTTTGGGGACCTAGTATTCGAACCTTTGCTCAAAGTGAAATTGTGATTATAACTTTAAAGGCACAAGAATGAGTTGTTCAAATCAAAGTTCAAAGCTTTTTGGGCTTATAGCGGGATTTAAATTCTTTAAACCTTTGCAAAATTTCATCAATGAAAATTATGTAAGATATTTTAAAATCGATATGAGTGAATTTAAAGCTCCTAGTGAATATGAGAGCCTTAATGCTCTTTTTACAAGGAGCTTGCAAAAAACTCGTGAGTTTGAAAGTGGTTTTATAAGCCCAAGTGATGGTAGGGTGTTTCAAAGCGGACAAGCTTTTTTGGCTGAAGATGAGTATTTTGCTTTCAGCATCAAGGGGCATACTTATAGCGTAGAGGAACTTTTAAAAGAAAATTTCGAAAAAAATGAAACTCAAAATGGGCTTGATTATGTCAATATCTATCTTTCACCTAAGGATTATCATCGTTATCACGCTCCTTGTGATTTAGAAATTCTTAAAGCTGTTTATACAAGAGGTTCACTTTATAGCGTCAATCAAAAGCATTTGGAGAAAATTTCCAATCTTTATACGAAAAATGAAAGAGTGAGTTTAAAGTGCAAAAGTGAAAAAGGTTTTATTTTTTGGCTTGTTTTTGTCGGAGCTCAAAATGTAGGTAAAATGCGTTTTCATTTTGATGAAAGCATTAAAACTAATGCTGAAAATTCTCATAATTTTAGCCGTGTCTATGAAAATTTAAAATTTAAAAAAGGCGAGGAGTTAGGGTATTTTGAACTAGGTTCTACTATAGTTTTAATCTCACAAAAAGGACATTTAAATTTCAATATAAAAAATACTGATGAACTTAAATTTGGCTCTAAAATCGCAGATTTTATTTGATTGAAATTTTGTTTTATTAATTAAAGGTCGTTCAATGAAATTAAACCTTTATATTTCTTTGATTGTGTTCTAGTCGACGAGATTTATAAATAGCGATAATATTTATTAAGCAAATTAAACCAAAATAAAAGAGGGTGATTACAGAAATTACACAAAAATAACCATAGAAAAATATTTCTAGGAAGCTTTAACAAAGTCATAAATTTTTTGAAAACAAAAGCTACAAATCTTTAAGATTTATAGCTTTTAATAAATTCGGTAATTCTTTTCAGTCCTTCTTTGATGTTTTCTTCACTTGTTGCATAAGAAATTCTAAAATACCCTTCCATTCCAAAACCAACCCCAGGAACCACAGCAACTTTTTGAATTTCGAGCAATTTTTGACAAAATTTCATAGAGTCTTTTTCAATTTTAGAAATATTAACGAAAAAATAAAAAGCTCCTTCAGGTTTATAAACATTAATATTTGGAATTTTATTTAACATTTCTAAGCCTATATTGCGTCTTTTTTCAAAGGCTTTTCTCATATTTTCTATATCTGCATCGCATTCTCCATTGAGTGCAACAATGGCTGCGTGTTGAGTGATAGAACAAATATTTGAGGTGCTTTGCCCTTGTAGTCTTTTTACAGCTGAAATTAAATCTTTATTTTTACTTGCCATATAGCCAAAACGCCAACCAGGCATAGCTCCACATTTGCTTAGTCCATTAATCGTAACGCATCTTTGCAAGGCATCTTCACTTATGCTTGCAAAAGCGTGAAATTCTACATTATCATAGCGGAGTTTTTCATACATTTCATCGCTCAAAACTATTATCTTTGTGCCTTCTAAAACCTTTGCTAAGGCAGTAAGTTCTTCTTTAGAATAAATAGAACCCACAGGATTTGAGGGTGAGTTTAAAATCAAAAGTTTGGTTTTAGGAGTGATAGCCTTTTGAAGCTGATTTGCTGTAATTTTAAAACCATTTTCTTCTAAGCCTTCAATAAAAACAGGCACTCCCTCAGCAAATTTTACCATTTCAGGATAACTCACCCAATATGGACTTGGGATTATTACTTCATCGCCTTTTTCAACTAAGCATTCAATGCACTCAAATAAAGAATGTTTAGCTCCAACATTTGTGATGATTTCTTTAAGTTCATAATCAAGTTTATTATCTTTTTTAAGTTTATTTTTTATTGCCTCTAAAACTTCGTTTATACCAGCAACTGCTGTATATTTTCCACAACCTTTTTCTATGGCTTTAATGGCTGCATTTTTGATGATTTGCGGGGTATCAAAGTCAGGTTCGCCTGCGGAAAAACTAATAACATTTTCACCTTTTGCTTTAAGTTCATTAGCAAGAGCTGTAATGGCTAGAGTTATGGATTCTCCTAAAACTTGCGATCTTTTGCTTAACATTTTTTATCCTTAGAATTTTTTATTATTTTAGCTAAAATTATTAAATTTTTGACTTTTATTTTGAGTTTATTTAACTAAAATTGCGATTTTAGGAGTGGTAAGCTAAGAAATCTAAAATTTTCATTTTGTTTTTTTAATTTTCTTTTTAAGCTCTAAAAGTTCGCTTTCAAGTTTATCGAGTTTATTTTCGCAAAGCTCGTCTATAGCACGACTTTTTTCTTTCTTTTTATTGTGTTCAACTATATAAGCTGGAATTCCAACTGCGGTTAAACCCGCACCGACATCTTTAACCACCACGGCATTTGAGCCAATTTTTGCATTTTCCCCTATGGTAATGTCGCCAAGAATTTTAGCTCCTGAACCGATGATAACACCACTTTTAATGGTAGGGTGTCTTTTGATATTTCTTTCTAAGCTCGTTGCACCCAAAGTTACACCTTGATAAATTAAAACATCGTCTTCGATAACTGTTGTTTGTCCTATTACAATGCCATTTGCGTGGTCTAAAAACACGCGTCTTCCAATCTTAGCTTCAGGGTGTAAATCCACTCCTGTAATGATTTGAGAAAATCCACTGATAATTCTTGCTAAACGTTTGAAATTTTTTTCGTAAAGCAAGTGTGCAAAACGATAATTAACAATAGCCCAAACACCCGGATAATTAAAAAAAAGCTCTACGCGAGAATTAAAAGCTGGGTCTTGATTTTTAGGTTGTTCAAAATCTTCTTTAATAATGCTCCAAAATCCCAATTTATACTCCTATACTCTTAAGATAGCCATTATCATTTAAGAAAAGATAAAGTTCTCCTAAAATATGTTTTTTTTGTTTTTCATTAACAAGCTTTGAGCTTGAAATACGTTCATTTAAAATATCCATAACTTCGTGTATATCATAGTCTAAATCCTCTAAAGTATCAAGGATAGATTGTGCTTCAATGATGTTTTCGATTTTATAATCTTTTTCATTGATGCTAATAGTTGCTTCAGTAGGGTGGATAAAGAGATTGTGTTTCATTCCAAGAACCTCTTGATAAGCACCGATTAAGAAAAAGCCTAAAAAATAGTTTTCTTTTTCCACATCAATATCGTGCAGAAATAGAGGATTATCCTTAGAATAAGAAACTTCTCCATCACTATCACAAGTAATATCCCAAATACTCGCACTTCTTGTAGGTTTTTCATCAAGATGATGAAGTGGCATAATAGGAAAACCTTGTTTTAATCCCCAAAAATCAGGCATACTTTGAAAAAGTGAAAAATTCACCAAATATCTTTCTTGCACCTCATCTTGGATTGCAAGTAAATCTGCTTGTTTATCTCCCAAAAGTGAAATGGCTTTTTTAGCAATTAAATGCGTTAAAATTTCAGCATTAGAGCGGTCTTTTAAATCCACATAACCTAAATCAAAAAGCGTTAAAATACTTTCTAAATGATCTATACTATCGTGCAAGTATTCTAAGGCATTAGAAGCTTTGATACTTTTATAAAGGTCATATAGCTCGTCAATGAGCTTTGGATTATCCTTTTTTAAAAGCAGTTTGCTTTCTGTATATTCTTGTGAAAAAAGTTCTAAAACAGGAGCAACTAAAACAGCGTGATTTGCAGCAATAAAGCGTCCGCTTTCTATGAAAATATCAGGCTCTAAATCACTTTTTTGTTCAGCGACATTTTTAAGGATAAAAACCACATCATTAGCGTATTCTTTTAAGGTGTAATTTCTGCTTTTTTCGTTTTTAAATTGTGAGTATTCCACGGCTAAACCGCCACCTAGATTAATGGCTTTTAAATTTTTTGCTCCCATTTTTCTAAGTTCTGTGTATATATTTCCTGCTTCATTAAGAGCTTTTTTTAAGGGATGGATTTCGTTAATTTGCGAACCCAAATGAAAATGTATCATAGTAAATTGTTCTAAAAGTTTATTTTCTTTAAGTAAATTTACAGCTTCTATCAGTTCGGTTGAAGTAAGCCCAAATTTAGAATTTATCCCTCCGCTTTTTGCCCAAATTCCTATTCCAGCAGAATGCAATCTCACCCTTAATCCTATATTTGGTTTTGGTTGAAATCTTTCTTTGACAATATCAATAATAGCTTCAAGTTCGTTTAAACCCTCTATGGTTAAAGTGATATTATGTCCCATTTCAGCGGCGATAAAACCTATGTTTATAAGTTCTCTGTCTTTAAAGCCATTGACCGTTATAGGTGCATTTTCATTATTATAAGCCATAGCAAGTAAAAGTTCAGCTTTGGAGCCTGCTTCAAGTCCGTAATTATAATCCTTTCCAAGCTTTACAAGATTTTTAACAAAACCCGGATATTGATTAACCTTAAGAGGATAAACAGCATTAAATTTTCCTTTATAGTTGAATTCTTTTCTGGCTTTATTAAAACTTCCATAAATATTTTCAATTTGCTTTTGGATAAGATGAGGAAAACGAAGAAGTAAAGGTCCTCTATAACCATCATTTCTTAAGCTTTTGACTATATCAATGATTGCAGGTTTTTTTTCGTAATTTACGCAAACCTTGCCGTTTTTAATGATAAAATTATCATCACCCCAAATGTCTATGCCATAATCCATCATAATTCTTTCTCCAAATTTATAATCAAAAGTTCTTTTTCGGTTTTATTTTCTAAATTTTTGTAAAATAAAGCATTGTTTTTAGCTTCATTTTCACCCATACATAAGAAAATTTGAGCATTTATAGCATCTGCGTTTGAGAGATGTTTTGCAAGTTTTTTAGCCTCATAAGATAAAAATACTTTTCTGTTTTTTCTTAACTTGGTAGCAATTTTTAGAAGTTTTGGGATATAAAGTTCGTCTAAAGCACAAAGATAAATTCCCTCTCTTAAGGCTTCTTGCTCTTTTTGTTCTAAGATTGCAATGAGTCTTTCAATACCTATTGCAAAACCTATACCAAAGCCACTTTTTCCTTCTAAATGCTCGATGAGTTTGTCGTATCTACCACCTCCTGCAATCGCAGCTTTTGCACCAATTTCATCGCTGATAAACTCAAAAGCACTTTTGCTATAATAATCAAGCCCACGCACAAGCCTAAAATCAAGCTCAAAGTCTATATCATTATCTTTAAGAGCATTTTGTAAAAGTTCAAAATCCTTCTTGCAAGTTTCACAAAGACTTGAATTTAAAAGAGGTGCATTGCTTAGAAGTTCCCCACAATGCTCGTTTTTGCAATCTAAAACGCGTATAGGATTAAATTTTATGCGTCTTTTGCAATCTTCGCATAAATTTTCTTTGGTGTTTAAAAAAGCTACAAGTTTTTCGCGGTAATTTGGCAAACAGGAGACGCAACCTAAAGAATTAAGCAAGAGTTTAAATTTAATCTCAAGGCGATTAAAAATTTCAGCCAACATTAGTATCAAACTCACATCTTCATACACGCTTTGATTTCCAAAACTTTCAACTCCAAATTGATGAAATTCTCTCAAACGTCCTTTTTGTGGTCTTTCGTAGCGAAACATAGAGCCGTGATAAAACCAACGTTTAACACTCCCAGTTTTATCAAATTTTTGCTCGATATAAGAACGCACAATTCCTGCAGTGCCTTCAGGTCTTAAACAAACTTCATTGCCACCTTTATCAATAAATTCATACATTTCTTTCCCGACAATATCAGAGCTTTCTCCAACGCTTCGTTTAAAGAGTTTGCTAAGTTCTAAATGAGGGGTTGCAATAAAACTAAAACCATAATTTTTTGCCACTTCTTCACAAGTTTTGATGATTTTTTCGTAATAAAAAGCGTTTTTACCTTCTAAATCTTTCATTCCTCTTAAAGCATTAATCATCGATAAAGTCCTTTATTTGTTTATGTAAATTCTCCTTTGTGTCTGCGGCATTGAGGTTTAAAATTTTAGTTTTGATTTTTTTTTCAATGAAAATCAGACTTTGTTTGAGTTCTTTTTGAATTTCAATAAAATATTCTATTCCGCGTTTTTCTATACTATCGAGTCTTTTTTTAGAAAGCCTTTTTTCTATGAGTTCTCTAGAACCCTCTAAAAATATAATTTTTTCAGGAAAAAAATGATTTAAGACAAAAGCATTAAGCTCAAAAAGAAAATTTTTATCAAAACCTTTTGCATAAGCCAAACCTGAAATCAGACTTCTATCACTAATAATAAGCTTGTTTTTATTTTTACTTAAAATTTTTTCGTAATGCTCACTACGATCAGCCAAAAAAAGTAAAAGTTCAGTTTTTTTCCCAAAAGCATAGCTTTTGTGAAGTAAAAGTTTTCTTAAATGTTTTCCAAGCTCTGTTGCACCGGGTTCTTGTGTGAAAATTGCATTTTTAAATTTTTCTTTTAAGAGTCTAATTTGTGTGCTTTTTCCCATACAATCAATTCCCTCAATGGCTACATACAAGTTTCATCCTTTAAAAAAGGCAGAATTTCACCTGGCACAAGGCTACTTGCGTCGCCTCCGTGTGAAATGATAGAACGCACTATAGAGCTTGAAATGAAAGCATTTTTAAGATTTGGCATTAAATAAACGGTTTCAAATTCTTTCCAAAGAGCATTATTTGCGTAGCCAATTTGGAGCTCATACTCAAAATCACTCACCGCTCTAAGCCCTCTTATTACGGTGTTGATATTAAGTTCTTTAGCCAAATCCACCAGCAAGTTTTCAAAGCTAATGATTTCTACATTTTTTAAATTTTTCGTAGCTAATTTTGCGAATTCTTTACGCCTTTCTAAACTAAAATGAGGGCTTTTATGCTCACTTTTAGCAATGGCTACAATGACTTTATCAAAAATTTTTAAAGCCCTAACAATTACATCTAAATGTCCATTTGTAATGGGATCAAAAGTTCCCGGGTATAAACAAGTCATAAATTCTCCCAATTTAAAATGTATATTTTACTCAAAACGACTTAAATTAAAATGTTTTTTGGAAAAATTTATTAAAAATCAGTCCCATTTTTTGAATAAATTGTGCTTGATTTTAAGCAAATTAAGCCATTTTCCTACAATGAAATTTTCTAAATCCTCTAAGTCTTTAACTCCGCTATAACTTGCATAAATAGGAGGTGCAATGCAAACTCCTTGTGAGCTTAGTTTTGTCATTTGTTCTAAACTCAAAAAGCTTAAAGGCATTTCTCTAACTCCTAAAATGAGTTTTTTTTGTTCTTTTAAAGCTACAGCACAAGCTCTTGTAAGCAAAGTATCACTAATGCCTGCGTGAATTTTAGCAAGAGTTGAGATAGAACAAGGAGCGATAATGGTTTTTTTTATGCCAAAAGAGCCGCTTGAAACCGCAGCTTTAAGGTCGTTATCTTCAAAAAAAACCACTTTTTTAAAGCGTTTTTTACAAATTTTATCGAGCTTTTTTTTGTTTTCAGCTTCAAAACTAAGCTTCGCACCCTCTGTAATGATGCAAAAAACCTTAGCTTTTTTTTCTAAATTCTCAAGCAGTTTTAAGCCCAAATGAACGCTGCTTGAACCTGAAATTCCAAGAAGTATTTTCATTGTAAAAGTATCCTATCTTTAGCTATAACTATGCCTTGCATTACTTTGCCGTCTTTGTTTTTAGCACGCACTTTTTCATTTAAATTTCCACTTTGTAAAGCAACAAGTTCGATTAAAACATCAATGCCTTTATCTTTTAAAACCCCGATGATAGGATCGTTTTTTTTAATCAAAGCATTTGTTTTAAACATATTTTCTTTTAAAATCGTATTTTTTTTGATATTGTTTTTGGCGATAAGATTTTGTGCATCATCTAAAGAAAGGGCATTAAGAGGAATTTTATCAAAATCAAGTAAAACACCTTTGTAATGAAAAGCTTGTAATTTTTCATCTTTTTTAATAGCAGAAATACTTTTTACAGCTTCTAAACGAGCTTTTACGAAGTATTTAAAAAAAACATTTTTTTGCTCATTTTTTGCATTTTTAAATTCAGCTCTTCCAAAACCTATAGAACGCGTAAATCTTCCACTGCCTAATCTTACAAATTCGTATTCTTCAAAATCTTTGGGTAAAGGAGAGGTTTTTAAATCAATTTTTGTGATGATAATCTTAGGAAAATTATTTGTAAATTCTTTGTTCAATGCAATTTTGATTTGGTCTAAATTTCCAGCACTTACAAAACTTAAAAAAACAAAGAGAAAAAAAAATACTTTATTCATAAAAGTCCTAAAATGAAATTTTTATAATTTTACTTTTTTAAATTTAACAAAAGCCCTTAGGAGGCTTTTGAATTTTTAGGCTTTATTTGTCTAAAAGGTTGGAATCACTGAACCTTGATATTTTTGTTCTATAAATTCTTTAACCTTTGGGCTATGTAAAAGTTCTTTGATGATAAGAGTTTTTTCATTGTTTTCATCACCTTTTCGCACTGCTATAACGATAGCATAAGGGCTGTCTTTAGTTTCAATGAAAAGCCCATCTTTTGGAGGATTAAGTCCAGCTCCTAAAGCATAATTTGTGGGGATAATCGCCAAAGGAGTGTCCTCTAAAGCCCTTGGAAGTTGCGCAGCTTTGAGTTCTACAAATTTAAGCTCTTTAGGATTTTCTATAATATCAAGCGGAGTCTTTAAAGGCTTGTCATTAAGTTTGATAAGCCCCGTTTTTTCTAAAAGCTCTAAGGCTCTGCTTTCATTTGTAGGATCATTTGGAATAGCAATTTTTGAACCAAATTTGAGTTCATCTAAATTTTTAATTTTTTTGCTATAAATTCCCATAGGAGCTATGATAATTGGCGTTATAGCGACAAGGTTCGTGCCGTGATTTTTATTGAACTGCTCCAAAAAAGGCTTATGTTGATAAAGATTTGCGTCAAGTTCCTTGTTTGCTAGAGCAGTATTTGGTAAGATATAATCTGTAAATTCTACGATTTTGATTTTATAGCCTCTATCTTCAAAATCCTTTGAATTTGATTCTACTAAAGCTTTAAAAGGATTGGGTGTAATCCCTATAACTATGGTTTTATCATCATTTGCAAATGCAAATACAAATGAGAGGATAAAACTTATGAGCACTTTTTGTATCATTTTCGTTATTGACCTTTAAAAAGCTGGAACTACAGCACCATCGTATCTTTTAAGGATAAATTGTTTGATTTTATCGCTTTGAATGGCTTTAATTAAAGCTTTGATTTTTGGGCTATTTTCATTGCCTTCTTTAACGACAACCACATTAACATAAGGGCTTTCTTTATCTTCGATAAAAACAGAGTCTTTTACGGGATTAAGATTAGCTGATAAAGCGTAATTAGAATTAATCACAGCAAAATCTGCGTCCTCTAAGGCTCTTGGAACTTGAGCAGGTTTAAGTTCTGCAAATTTAATCTTTTTAGGATTTTCTATAATATCAAGAGGAGTTTTTTGAGGCTTATCATTAAGCTTGATAAGTCCTGCTTTAGCGATAATATCTAAGGCTCTATTTCCATTAACAGGGTCATTTGGAATCGCAATGGTTGCACCCTCTTTAATATCGTTAAGGCTTTTGTATTTTTTAGAATAAACCGCCATAGGTTCAATATGCACACCTGCTACTTTGACAAGTTTTGTGCCTCTACTTTTATTAAATTCCTCTAAATAAGGAATATGCTGAAAAAAATTCGCATCAACCTCACCACTATCTGTGGCAAGATTTGGTAAAACATAGTCTGTAAATTCCTTAATTTCAAGCTTGTAACCCTCTTTTTCTAAATCCGGTTTAATCTGCTCTAAAATTTCGGCGTGCGGAACAGGTGTCGCTGCAACCAAGATGGTTTCTGCGGCATTTAAATTTAAGCCAAGTGCCAAAAAACTTGCTATAAATAAAGATTTAATTTTCATTTTTTCTCCTTTAAAATTGTTTTGTGCTTGCTTTATCTCTAAACATTAAGAACAATCATCTTAAATTAACGCATTGAAACTTTCATTTTTATCCTTTAAATTTTGATAAATAGCTCAACTCAATTTCTTTTTAATCTATATAATAAAGCTAAAATTAACAAAGCTGTTAATATTCCTTCAAAAAAGATTTCTTCATTATTATAAGCTGAAAAAGCTAATTTAATAACAACAAGCAAAGCAATCGTCGCCAAAATAAGACTTTCTTTATTATCCTTAGCCCATATATAAAATAAATTGCCTAAAATTTGCACTACTTGCACTAAAACAAGTAAAATCACAACGGTTTGAATCATCACTTCTTTATTAAAACGTTCATAACCATAGCGAATTGCAACATCTCCAAGTCCTCCACCTCCAACCGTTCCAGCCAGTGCTGAAAAACCTATGGTGAAAATTAAAGTAAGAGTAAGTCCGCTAATAACGCTTGGTAAAGCTTCAACAAAAATCACTCTAAAAATGATTTGAAAATTACTTGTTCCAAAGGATTTTGCGGCTTCTATAACCCCTTTATCCACCTCTTTAAACGCACTTTCTAACATTTTGGCTAAGTAAGGAGCTATACCTATGGCTAAAGGCACTGTTGCAGCAGCTGTTCCTATGCTCGTGCCAACTACGATTTTAGAAAGAGGCAAAAGCACAACGATGAGGATAAGAAAAGGAAAAGCACGCAAAAGATTTGTGATAAAATCTAAAACCCCGTAGGCAATTTTATTTTCTTTAATACCCTCTTTACCCCAAATTGCAAGTAAAATTCCAGGAATTATAGCAAGTAAAAATCCTACAAAAACCGATAGCAAGCTCATAAAAATAGTTTCATTTAAAGCTTGTTTGAGTATATTTTCATAATTTTCACCAAAAGTATAAATGGAATTTAAACTCACTTCTTTGATAGCTTCTAAAGAGCTTTCGTCTAAGAATTTCTTAATGCGTCCGAAAAAATCACTTAAAGCTTTTAAACTCTCACTCATCAGCCACCTCCCATAAAACTCCACTTGTTTCAATATAGTCTAAAACTCTTTGTTTGTCTTTTTCATCAATATTGATGACCAAATTTCCTACTGCTGTATCATTGAGTTTTTCTATCTTACCCCAAACTATGTTAAAATCAATATTTAATGTTCTTGCCATATGAGTTACTATACTATTTTGTGCAACTTCTTTAGGAAAATAAAGACGAATATTTACTCCACTTGCAGGTAAAAACTCACTCTCACCCAAAAATTCTTTCATTTTAGCATTAGGTTTTAAGAAAAGCTCATCGATTTTACCTTTGCCGATGATTTGTCCGTGTTCAAGTAAAACAGCTTTTGAAGCAATATCCTTCACCACATCCATTTCGTGAGTAACCAAAACAACGCTAATACCAAATTCCACATTGATTTTAGCAATAAGCTCTAAAATATTTTTAGTCGTATTTGGATCAAGTGCTGAAGTAGCTTCATCGCTAAGCAAAATTTTAGGATTTAAGGCTAAGGCTCTAGCTATAGCAACTCTTTGTTTTTGCCCCCCGCTTAGCTCTTTAGGATAAGCCTTAATTTTGCTTGAAAGTCCCACGATGTCTAAAAGTTCATTCACTCTTTTTTTGATACTTTCTTCACTAAGATATTCTTTTTTAAAAAGGCTTGAATAAAGCTTTGAACTTGTATAATGCACCCTTAAAGGCATTGCAACATTTTCAAACACGGATTTTCTATTCATCAAAGCGAAATTTTGAAAAATCATTCCTATATCTTTTCTAAGGTTGATAAGTTCTTTAGGATTATTTTTAGCTAAGTCTTTAACATTGTGCCCTAGCACTTCAACTTTTCCTTCTTGATAAGCTTCTAAGGCATTAATACATCTTAAAAGGGTGGATTTACCTGCACCACTATGTCCAACAATGGCGTAAATTTCTCCTTTTTTTATCTCTAAGGAAACATCGTTAATCACAAGTTCTTTGCCATAATATTTTTTTAAATTTTCAATTTTAATCATTATAACCTCAATTTCTCTTAAAATCTTTATTTTACCTTAATGCAGCTTAAATTAAAAAGCAGGATCTAAAATATTTTTTAATTTTGAAATTTATATTGCAATATGAAATTCATAAAAATTTGAAATTTCACCTTAAAATTAATAAAATATCAAAAATTCTTTTTGATATTTTATTTAAATCTTGCAATTTCTTCTTCGATTTTTTGAAGTTGAGTTTTTAAAGAATTAAGATTTTGTGTATTTTGTGAGATGACTTCTTTAGGTGCATTTTGAATGAATTTTTTATTTTCAAGCATAGAATTAAGTTTGTTAATTTCTTTTGTAAGCTTCTCTTTTTGTTTTTCAAGTCGTGAAATCATAGCACTTAAGTCTATATTTTCAAGAGTAATGAAAATTTCTAAATTTTCGCTCACATCACAAATGGCTTTTTGTAATTTTTCATTTACAAACTCTATATTTTCGCATTTTGCAAGCAAAGTGATAAAATTTTTATAATTTTTAAGTTCTTGTTCTAAGGCTTTATCATTAAGCTTTATAAAAGCTTTCCCAATTTTAGAATTTCCAAGTTCGATAAGACTTTTTGCACGACGAATGCTTACTATACTTTCAATGAGTAAAGAAAAAGTTTTTTCTATATTTTCATCTTTGTTTTTAAAATCAGGATATTTGCTAATCATTATAGAGCTTGAATTTTCAAGCTTTGTACCACTTAAAAGATGATATAAATACTCACTAATAAATGGCATAAAAGGGTGCAAGAGTCTTAAAGCTTCTTTAAAAATGCTTCCAAGCTCTTTAACACTTGATTTTTCAGCCTTACTTAGTTCTATCCCCCAGTCGCAAAAATCGTCCCAAAAGAATTTATACAAGGTATTTGCCGCATCATTGAAGCGGTAATTGTCTAAATTCTCTCTAGTTTGTTTAATGCACTCTGTAAATTTAGCGTAAATGTATTTAGCTAAAGGGCTTTCGAGTTTAATTTTTTCTAAATCCTCAAAATGACTTTGATTGAGCAGTAAATATTGAGCGGCATTATAAATTTTGTTTGTGAAATTTCTAACTTGCAAGAGTTTTTCATTGCTTAGTTTTATATCTCTTCCTTGAATGGCTAGTAAAGCAAGAGTAAAACGCAAAATATCGGCACTATATTCTTCTATACTTTGAGTTGGATCAATTACATTTCCAAGGCTTTTACTCATTTTTCTGCCTTGCTCGTCTTTAACCAAAGCGTGTAAGTATATATCTTTAAAAGGAAGAGTTTTTAAGGCATTTGTGCTTTGAAACATCATTCTAGCAACCCAGAAAAATAAAATATCAAAACCTGTAATGAGTAAAGAATTTGGATAAAAGTTTTTTAAATCACTCTCAAACCAAAGCTCATCTTTACCCCAGTTTCCATTTCCCCAACCTAAAGTACTCATCGCCCAAAGTCCTGATGAAAACCAAGTGTCAAGCACATCAGGGTCTCTCGTGAAATTTTTACTTTTGCATTTTGGACAACAATCAAGCTCATTTTCACTCGCCCACTCATAAGAACATTCGCAATAATACACAGGAATTTGATGCCCCCACCAAAGTTGTCTTGAAATGCACCAAGGTTTTAAATCTTTCATCCACGCATTAAAACTATTAATCCAGTGGTTTGGATAAAATTTACTTTCACCTAAGGCAACTTTTTCTATACTTTCTTTTGCAATCTCTTTTTTAACAAACCATTGTTTTGAGATATAAGGCTCGACTATGTTATTGCAACGATAGCAGTATCCTACTTGATTTTTGTGTTCTTCTATTTTGTCGATAAAGCCTAATTTTTCAAGTTTTTGCACGATTTTTTCACGAGCGGCTAGTCTTTCTAAACCTTGAAATTCTAAACAATGTTCATTTAAAATACCTTTTTCATCAAAAACGCTAATGAATTCTAAATTGTGCCTCAAACCTACTTCATAATCGTTCATATCGTGTGCTGGAGTAACTTTTACCACTCCTGTTCCAAATTCTTTATCCACGCACTCATCAGCAATGATTTTAATCGTTTTTTCGCTCATCGGTAAAACAAGTTCCTTACCTATAAGGGCTTGATACCTTTCATCATCTGGATGAACCATTACAGCAGTATCCCCAAAAAAAGTTTCGGGTCTAGTTGTCGCAACAACGACAAAATCTTTGCTGTCTTTTAAAAAATACTTTATATGATAGAGTTTGCCTTGATTTTCTTTGTATTCGACTTCTATATCGCTTAAAGCTCCATCGTGAGTACACCAATTAATCATATAATTTCCGCGTTCAATCAGCTTCTTTTCATAAAGTTCTACAAAAGCCTTTCTTACAGCACTTGCAAGTCCTTCATCCATAGTAAAACGCAAACGACTCCACGCAGGAGTAATTCCAAGTGTTCGCATTTGATCTAAAATTTTACCCCCGCTTTGTTCTTTCCACTCCCATATTTTTTGTATGAATTCTTTTCTGCCGATTTCTTCTTTTTTAATCCCTTGTGCAAGAAGCTGCTTTTCAACAACATTTTGCGTCGCAATTCCTGCGTGATCAAGCCCGGGTTGATAAAGGGTTTTATAACCATCCATTCTTTTATAACGCGTTGTAATATCTTGTAAAGTAAAGGTTAAAGCGTGTCCTATGTGAAGACTTCCTGTTACATTAGGAGGAGGCATCATAATGCAAAAATTTTTACCTTCTTTTTGGATAGCTTTATTTGAATCTATCTCAAAATATCCACGTTCTTCGCAAAGTTTATAATAATTTTTTTCTATATTTTTATCATACATATTTTAACCTTAACTCACTGGTTTTTTTAGCAATAAATTTTATCTATAAAAATTAAATTTTTTTTTAAAATAGGCAAAAGTTCGCCTATTTTTTAGAATCAATATAAATGATTTCGCAGAATGGAAAGAAATATTGAGCTGTATTAAGCCCATTTTTAAGACTTCTTATATGTTTTGAAAAAGCACTGCCACCTGAATGCGTATCGATTTGAAAACTTACTCTTTCTATGATTTGTTCTCTTTTAACCTTGCTATTAAGGCTTTCAGGATTATTAAGATAAGGTTTGAGTTTATCCATAGTGATATATCTATAAGATTTTTTTCTGTCTGAAAAAATGATGTCTTTATTATAAATACTTATACTCATTTCATTTTGAGGTAACATTTCAATAAAAACACTTAGATTATAATCTTTTGAACGATTTTGCACGGGTTCAAGCATATCTTTTAAAAGTCCTATTCTATAATCACTTAAAGCTTTTCCGTCCATTACATACACTTTAATGGTTTCAGTGCTTAATTCTGGTTCTAAGCGGCTATCTTTACCTCTTTCTTGATATTCTTTTATGGTGCTTAATTTGGTTTTAGAATTTTGAGAATCTTGAACAAGTTTTAAAGGATTTTCATCTTTTTTTGGAGTATTTTCAGTAGTTTTTTGAGTTTTTATTTCATCTTTTTTATCGTTTTGTGAATTTTGAGTTTTTACCTCTTTTTGTATTTCTTGTATAGCCGGAGTTAGTTCTTGAATAGAAGTTGGTTCTTGTGTTTGTGTGTTAATTGATGGAATATTTTGTTCTTGAATATTATTTTTTGCGTTTTGATTATAATTTTGGTTTTGCGGAGTGTTGGTATTAGAATAATTTGGGATTTCTGGCGAGCTAGAATATTCAAAAAGATAATAATAGGCTCCCCCAAGAACTGCTATAACGATTATAAGAATTGCGGTTAAAACAGAAAAAACCTTAATATTCATCTTTATTTCCTTAAAAAACTAAAATTAATTTGTATTATACACAAAGAAAAGTAAAATTTACATTTTTTAAGCAAATTTTTTTTATAATTTTAGCTTTTTTAAGGATAAAAATGCCACTTTCTAAACTCAACGAAGAACAATTCAAAGCAGCTACTGCAAGTTTTGGGCATAATTTAGTGATTGCAAGTGCTGGAACCGGTAAAACTTCTACCATTGTTGCAAGGATTGCTCATCTTTTAAAACAAGGAGTAAAACCCCAAAAAATAATGCTTTTAACCTTTACAAATAAGGCGAGCAAAGAAATGATAAATCGTTTGAGTTATTATTTTGATAAAAATATTACAAGTGAAATTTTAGCTGGAACTTTCCATAGCGTTGCTTACACTTTACTTAGAAATGCAAATAAAAATTTAGCTTTAAAACAAGCTTCAGAGCTAAAAATTTTGCTTAGAAGTCTTTATGAAAAAAGAATTTTTAGACATTTAAGTGAAGTAAAACCTTATGCACCAAGCTATCTTTATGATTTGTATTCTTTGTTTCAAAACAAAAGCATTGATGAAGAATTTTACACTTGGTTTTGCAAAAATTACGAGGAACAAAGTGTTTATGCTGAAATTTATGAGGATATTTTTAAAGAATACGAGCTTGAAAAAGAAAGATTTAACTATGTAGATTTTAATGATTTGCTTATCAGGCTTAAATCCTTTTTAAAAACCCAAAAACACGAATTTGATGAAATTTTAGTTGATGAATATCAAGATACAAATGCTTTGCAAAGCTCATTAATCGAAGCTTTTGAAAGTAAGAGTCTTTTTTGCGTTGGAGATTATGATCAAAGTATTTATGCCTTTAATGGTGCAGATATTAATATAATAGGTGGATTTAAACATCGTTTTAAAGATGCACAAATTTTTTCACTCAATAAAAATTACCGCTCCTCTAGGAGTATTTTAGCTTTAGCAAATAAAGTCATTTTAAATAACGAAAGATTGTATCCAAAAGAACTTATTGTTACAAGAAATGATGAATTTAAAGCACCCACTTTGCTGACTTTTGAGGAGAATTTTGACCAATACGAAAATATTGCTAAAATGGTCCTTACAAGCGGGGTGAGTTTTGAAAATATTGCTATTATTTTTCGGAACAATTCAAGTGCTGATGGTTTAGAGGTTGCTTTAAGAGAACAAGGGATTTCTTGCGTAAGAAAGGGAAGTGGAAGTTTTTTTGAGAGTTTAGAAGTTAAAGCTTTTTGTGCAATGTTAGCCCTTGTAGTTAATCCTAAGGACATTATGGCATTTATTCATCTCATCACTCATACTAAAGGGGTTGGAAGTGTTTTGGCTAAGGAAATTTTTGATGCCTTGCTTAAATTAGGGCAGGGGAGTTTGATACAAGGTTTTTTAAATCCAGATAAAAATGCGGATTTAAAAAGCGAAAAAAAGAGTAGCTATGAATTAGGACTTTTTGCGGATTTAGATGAATTTGCGGACGCAAAACGTTTTATTTTAGAAAGTGAATTTAATGCTCACCCCATTTTAAAGCTTTCTAAAATCAACGAAGAATGTGCTAAAAATTTAGAAAAAATTTATCATTTTATTAAAAATACAAAAGACAACCACCATTCTTTAAGCATTATAAATGAACTTTGCAATAATGCTTTTTTTAAAGAACTTTGCGAAAATCTTGCCATAAAAAGAGCCACAAACAAAGCAGGGCAGGTGGATTTACTAAGAAAAAGTGAAAATTTAGAAAAAATTTCTTCCAAACTCGCAGTTTTAAAAGAGCTTGGCAAAAATTACAGCGATGTTTATAGTTATTATAATTTTCTTACTTTAGGTTCAAGTGAGATGAGCAATGGCAAGGGTGTAAATTTGTTGAGTATCCACGCAAGTAAGGGTTTGGAATTTGATATGGTTTTTGTGGTGGATTTAGCACAGAATCGCTTTCCTAATCAAAAACTTATAGCGATGAGTGGAAGCTTAGAAGAAGAGCGTAGGCTTTTTTATGTTGCTGTAACAAGGGCGAAAAATACGCTTTATTTAAGTTATGCAAAATATGATAAAAGTAAGAAAATAGGTTATGCCCCTTCGTGTTTTTTGATTGAAGCAGGGCTGGTTAAAGAATAAATATTAACTTTATATGGATACAATTTAAGCAATCAATTTTTAAGGAGAAAAAATGAGTTCAGTTAATTTTAAAGGGAATCCTATCACGCTTAAAGGACAAAATGTAGAGGTGAATGATAAAGCACCTGTTGTGAAACTTAAGGCAAGAGATTTAAGTTCTATTGAGGTCGGCTCATCTAGTAAAACCCAAATTTTACTTTCTATGCCAAGTTTAGATACTGCAGTTTGTGCAACTGAAGCAAGAGAATTTAATAAAAAAATCGCATCTTTTTCTGGAGCTGAAGTTGTTGTTGTAACACTTGATTTGCCTTTTGCTATGGGAAGATTTTGCACCACAGAAGGAATTGATAATTTAGTTGTCGGAAGTGATTTTTTAGCTAAAGAATTTGGTCAAAAATATGGAGTTTTAATCGGTGATGGTCCTCTTGAGGGCTTGCTTGCTAGAGCAGTTTTTGTTGTAAAAGATGGAAAAATTGTTTATAAAGAATTAGTCAGCGAAGTAACAAATCTACCTGATTTAGCAAAACTCGAAGCTTTCTTTAAAGCTTAATCGAACAAACTTTTTATTTAAAAAGAAATAATTTAAGATTTAAGTTTTAATATCTTAAATCCTTAATTTATTTTAAGGTTTATTAAGAAATGCTTTATGATTATTGTATAGTGGGTAGTGGTTTGTTTGGTAGTATTTTTGCCTATGAAGCGAGTAAAATAAGGAAAAAATGCCTTGTGCTTGAAAAAAGAAATCATATCGGTGGAAATTGCTATACTAAGAATGAGGAAAATATCCACATCCATTATTATGGAGCCCATATTTTTAGAACAAGTGATAAAAAAATTTGGGATTATATGAGTGAATTTTGTGAATTTAATCATTTTATCAATTCTCCTATTGCGAACTATAAGGGTGAAATTTATAATCTTCCT
>JAFLRU010000039.1 GCA_022511325.1 Campylobacter sp. | reverse complement strand
AACAATTTTAATTTTACTATGCTTTCTAAAATCAAACATTACAACGAAGAAAATTTAAATTTAATTCCAAATAATAACTTACACAATGCAAATATCCAAAGTTTAAGCCTTAGCTTTAAAAAATCCTTAAACTGGAGTGCTTTTAGTATTTGGCTAAGTATGCTTTTACACAAATATGGATCACAAGTTCTAAGAGTTAAAGGCTTACTCGATATAGGGGAGGAATTTCTTGTAAATATCAACGGAGTAGGACATATTATTTATCCACCAAACCACATTAAGAAAACAAAAGAACAAAAAAAATCTTATCTTGTGTTTATCTCTAAAAATTTAGAAATTCAAAAAGTTCTTTCGTCTTTACAAAGCTTTTTGAATTTAAATTCTAATGAATTGCAAGTTTACATTAGTTAAACAAAGGCTCTAAAAGAGTATCTAAATAAGCTTCAGCATTAAATTCATATAAATCTTCCATTTTTTCACCCACTCCAACATATAAAATTGGAAGTTCAAGCTCTCTAGCTATACTAAATAAAGCTCCTCCTTTGGCTGTGCCATCAAGCTTTGTTATAATCACTCCATCAAGCTTTACAAGCTCATTAAAAGCTTTAGCTTGCAAAATTCCTGCATTTCCTTGCGTGCCATCAAGCACTAAAATTTTACGATGTGGAGCATCTTGCATTGCTTTAGCTGAAATTCTTACAATTTTTTCAAGCTCATTAGCTAAATTTTTTTGATTTTGAAGTCTCCCTGCTGTATCGATAATCACTCTATCAAAACCTTTCGCACAAGCCTTTGAAATAGTATCAAAAGCTACAGCTGAAGGGTCGTGTCCTTGAGAACTTGCAACAAAATCTACACCGATTTTTTCTGCCCAAAGCCTAAGCTGTTCAATTGCACCCGCTCTAAAGGTATCACTCGCTCCCAAAATAACCTTTTGTCCTTGATTTTTATAAAGAAAAGCAAGCTTGGCTATGCTTGTTGTTTTACCTGCACCATTAACCCCTAAAATGAGTTCTACAAAGGGTTTTGCATCCTTAATTTTTGGCTTTTCATAAAGAAAATAAGAACTCATAACTCGCTTTAAATCTTCTTTTTTCACCTCATCATTTGGTGGCAAATAATAAATAATCTCCTCTATAAGCTCATAACTCACATCAGCTTCGAGTAAAATTTCTTCGAGTAAATCTTTAGTGATTTTTTGATTTGCTTTAACCCCGGCTATATTTTCAAGAGTTTTTTTAAGTGATTTTTTAAAAAAATCGAACATTAAAATAAAGCCTTTTGAATTTCAATTTCTAGCATTTCAGATGGAATAATTCCCAAATATTGATTGACTAAAGAACCATTTTTCGCATACAAAAACATTGCAGGAATACCATTTACACCACCTAAAACTTTGGCAAATAAATAATTGTTTTCACCATTTGCA
The DNA here is from genome assembly GCA_022511325.1 of Campylobacter sp. GTDB lineage: Bacteria > Campylobacterota > Campylobacteria > Campylobacterales > Campylobacteraceae > Campylobacter_D. Next base: position 8,883 of record JAFLRU010000039.1, on the reverse strand, counting down.
AGTTCATAAGAAATTTTATGTTTTTCACTAAAATTTTTAAGCTCTTCGCTATTTTTATCTTCAAGTAAAACACCTACGATCTTAAATTCATCTTTGTATTTTTCTTGAAGCTTGTTTAAATGGGGAATTTCGGCAATACAAGGAGCGCACCAAGTGGTAAAAAATACAAATAAAGTTGCTCTGTTTCGTGTATTAAAACTTACCTTTCCATTATCGGCTTTTATAAGCAAACTATCGCCATTTAACATTTCCAAAGAAAAATCAAGTTTATCTCCTTGAGTAAAACTAGGGGTGCTATCAGCTTGGGCATTTAAATTCTCACCCTTGTTTTCTTGGTCATCACTACAAGCTATAAAAAATCCTAAAATTACTAAAATAAAAAATAAATTTTTCATTATTTTCCTTAAATCAATTAAAAACATAAAAATGCTAGAATTATAACAAGTTTAGGATAATGAGGAACAATATGCAAAAGCAAATTTTTAGAGAAAAGCAAAAAAAACAGCTTAAAAAACATATCTTGTTTAAATTTAAACAAGATTTTAGGGTGTTTAAAGAATGTTTTATTTTGATTAAAAAATTAAAAGCTAAAAAAATTTTACTTTTTACCCCACTTGCTTATGAGCCTAATTTATTGCGTTTTCGTAACAAGTTGGGTAAAAATCACCAAATTTTTGTCCCATTTATGCAAAATGAAAGTTTAAAAATTGTAAAATTTAGACTACCTTTAACAAGGAAGAAATTTGGGGTTTTTGAACCAAACAATTCCTTTTTAAGCGTAAAAATCGATACAGCTGTGGTGCCAGTTATCGGTGTAGATAAAGCTTTTAAAAGGATAGGACACGGGTGGGGTTTTTATGATAATTTTTTTGCAAATCTAAAATACAAACCTCTAATAATTTTTACCCAAAGTATCGATGGTTTAAATGAAAAAATTTTAACACAAAAGCACGATATTATGGGAAAATTTTATATAAACCCTTATAAAAAATATTATAGGAAAGAAAGTAAAAATGATAGCAATCGTTCTTGCAGTTATCGCCGCTATAGTAGGCATTGGGGTAGGATATTTAGTTGCTAAAAAAATTAACGATGCAAAATATGAAATTTTTGTTGAACAAGCCAAAGCCAAAGCCAAAGCCATAGAATATGAAGCTGAGCTTATTTTAAAAGATGCCAAAAATTCCATATTAAACGCTGAATTTGAAGCCAAAAAAAAATACGAAAATAAAATTCAAAAAGAGTTTAATCAAAAATTTGATGAACTTAACAGAAAAGAGCAAAAAATTCTCAAACAAGAACAACAGCTCAAAACAAACGAAGAGGAATTCCTAAAAAACAAAAAAATCGCACAAGAACTCTATGATGATAGCTTAAAACTTAAAAATCACTATCAAGGAAAACTTGACGAAGTGATTCGAAATTTAGAGAATTTAACAGGTTTAACTCAAAATGAAGCTAAAGAGCTTCTACTTCAAAAAATCGAAGAAAATTCTCGGAGTGAGATTGCTCATATTGTTCGTAAATATGAAGAAGAGGCTAAAAATGCGGCTAAAAGAAGAGCAAATTATATTTTAGCTCAAGCCACTTCGCGTTTTGCAGGAGAATTTGCTGCTGAAAGACTTATCAATGTTGTTAATATCAAAAATGATGAACTTAAGGGTCGCATTATTGGTAAAGAAGGAAGAAATGTCAAAACCCTTGAGATGGTGCTAGGTGTAGATATAATCATTGATGATACACCCGGAGCGATTATAGTTAGCTGCTTTAATCTTTACCGCAGAGCCATTGCCACAAAAGTGATTGAGCTTTTAGTTGAAGATGGAAGAATCCAACCTGCAAGGATAGAAGAAATACACGAAAAAGTTTGTAAAGATTTTGATAATGCTATACTTGAAGAAGGACAAACTATCATTATGGACTTAGGTTTAAGCAAAATTCACCCCGAAATTGCTAAACACATTGGAAAACTCAAATACAGAGCAAGTTACGGGCAAAATGCCTTAGCTCATTCCTTAGAAGTAGCTCATCTTGCAGGAATTATCGCAGCAGAATGCGGAGGCGATGAAAATTTAGCAAGAAGGGCTGGACTTTTACACGATATTGGAAAAGCACTCACTCACGAATTTGAAGGCTCACACGTAGATTTAGGAGCTGAACTTTGCAAAAGATATCAAGAACACCCTGTTGTTATTAATGCAATTTATGCTCATCACGGACACGAGGAAGCAATGAGTATAGAATGTGCAGCTGTTTGCACAGCAGATACTTTGAGTGCAGCAAGACCGGGTGCAAGAAGAGAGGTTTTAGAAGCTTTCTTAAAAAGAGTTACTGAACTTGAGGACATTGCTAAGAGTAAAGAAGGGATTAAAAATGCTTATGCGATTAATGCGGGACGCGAAATTCGTGTGATTGCAAATGCAAAATTAGTCAATGATGATGAATCTGTGCTTTTAGCTAAAGAAATTGCTTCTGAAATCCAAGAAAAGATGCAATATCCGGGTGAAATTAAAGTCAATGTAATTCGAGAATTAAGAGCTGTAGAATACGCAAAATAAGGTTTCTTATGCAAGAAATGATGGAGAATTTGCTAAAATACGGCTATATTCTTTTATTTTTTTACTCGCTTGGTGGCGGAATGATTGGAATTTTAGCTGCAGCAATGCTAAGTAGTAGCGGTAAGCTAGACCTTTATCTGTGTATGAGTTTAGCTTTTTTTGCAAATGTTTTAGGTTCAACCTTGCTTTTTATCTTAGGGAAATATTATAAAAAAGACCTCGCACCTTATTTGAAAAAACATCGCCGTAAATTTGCTCTTGCTACGATAAAAATCAAAAAATACGGAGTAAGCTTACTCATCATTCAAAAATTCATTTATGGTTTAAAAACTTTCATTCCTATAGCTGCAGCTCTTGCAAAATACGATTTTTCAAAATTTTTTATCATCAATACCTTAGCAACTCTACTTTGGGCACTATCACTTGGATATTTGGGCTTTATCTTTGGACATTTAGCTCAAATGATTTTTGATAAACTTGCCGAGTTTCCTTATATAGCTCCTTTATTTTTGGTATTTTTAGTTTTATTTTTTTGGTTTTATTTGTCTAAATTTTCTAAAAAATGAGTGTTTTTAGAAAATCCTTTTTAATCCGCTATCAAGAATTTATTTTTTTATTTGGAGTGTGCTTAAGTATTTTTATTTTCAATCTTTGCTTAGAATATAAAAACTACCTTGATTTTAAACAAAGCAAACATCATCTCATAGAAAACGCGGTTTTATTGCAAAACTATGCGAAAATCAATAAAAATGGTAAAAAATACTTTGTTTTAAAAATTAAAAGCAAGGATTTTTCTTTTTATACCACAACTTTTAAGGATTTAAATTTAAGCATCAATCAAAATCTTAATTTAAGAATTATCACCAAAAATTTAACTTTTAAAGATTATTTAGCTAAGAGTTTTTATGTTCCAAGCTATGATTTTGTGCCTCTTCAAACCAAAACTCAAAATGCTTTAGTAGAGTATTTTCTTAACCAACACAAAGATACTAAAATCAAAGAATTATATGGGGCTTTATTTTTTGCTCTAAATATTTCACCTGAACTTAGAAACGATGTCAATCATTACGGCATAGCTCATTTAATCGCAATCAGTGGCTATCATATCGGATTACTTTTTAGCGTAATATTTTTTATCCTTGCTCCTCTTTATAGCTTTTTTCAAAAAAGATATTTTCCCTACCGCAATCTAAGACTTGATTTAAGTCTTATGATTTTTACTCTACTTCTTGCTTATGCTTATCTTATAGGCTTTGTGCCGTCTTTTGTTCGTTCTTTGATTATGGCATTTTTTGGCTTTTATTTACTGATTAAAAATATTAAGATTTTTAGTTTTACAACCTTATTTTTCAGTGTTTGTATTGCTTTGTCTTTGTATCCAAAGCTCCTTTTTAGTGTTGGATTTTTATTTTCTATAATGGGAGTTTTTTATATCTTTTTGTATATACATCACTTTTCTAAATACTTTAATGTTTTTATCAATGCAGTTTTCGTAAATTTTTGGACTTTTTTTGCGATGAGCTTGCCTGTGCTTTATTTTTTTCCTTTGATTTCTTATCAACAAATTTTTGGTGTATTTTTGAGTATGCTTTTTGTGCTTTTTTATCCTTGTGAATTGTTTTTACATATCATTGGTTTTGGCGGGATTTTAGATGAGTTTTTGCTCAAATTTCTTGAATTTAAACTTTATGCGACCAATCTTAGTGTGAATTTTTGGATTTTTTTAACTTATATTTTACTTTCTTTGCTTAGCATTCGCTTTGCTAGCTTGGCTCTTTTGTGTGTATTTTCTAACTTGATTGCTTTCGTTTTGATTAGCATTTAGCTCATAATAAATTTTAAGTCCAAAAAGATAAATCACCCACGAAATATAAATCCAAATGAAAAAGAAAAGTATAGTTGAAAAAGAACCATAAACACTCGCATAAGTTTTATTATACACGATATAATACACAAATAAATTCTTACCCACATACCACACCATAGAACTTATGAAAGATGTTAAAGCAAGAGATCTTAGACTTCCCTTTTGCAAAGAACTTGAATAAGAAATAAAAAACAAAGCCCAAATAATAATAAAAGGCAACAATTCAAAAAAATTAAAACCTATATTATAATCATCTAAAGTTTTTTGAATGAAACCTGAAATATAAAAACTAAGTCCAAGTCCTAAAGGAGCAAGAGTTAGTAGAGTCCAGTAAGAACTAATACTTTGCCAAAGTCCTCTTGGCTCACTTCTACTAATGCTATGAATAACAAAATCATAGCTTGAAAAAAAAGCAAGAGAAGTAAAAGCCATAGCAACAAGTCCTACTATACCAAGATTAACGCTATTTTGTAAAAAAGTATCAATATAAGATGCGACTAATTCCTGTTGTGCTGGGATTAAAAAAGTAAAAATGACTTGCTTTGCTTTTTCATAATAGCTTTTAAAACTTGAAATTTGCGTAAAAACAGAAAAACAAACAAATAAAATCGGTATTAAAGATAAAATCGTATAAAAGCTTAAAGCAGCGGAGAAATTCAATATTTGCTTATCTTTAAAGAGCAATAAAAAACGCCAAATGCTTCCTAAATTCATCCTTGCTTCCTCAATCTTTGATTTATCATTATAATCTTGTATTTAATAATTCAATTAAAAATTCAAAGTCCCATTTTAAAAGGATTTAAAATATTATTTGGGTCAAAAGCCTTTTTTATATTTCTCATTAAATTCATCTCAGCTTCGTTAAATGCAAGCTTCATAAAAGGTGCTTTAGAAATTCCTATGCCGTGTTCTCCGCTTAAAGTTCCTCCAAGTTTTATTGTAAGTTTAAAAATCTCTTCCACAGCCTCATAACCTCTTTTCACTTCAGCTTCATTATTTTTATCACCCACCATTACATTTGTATGAACATTTCCATCACCTGTGTGTCCAAAACAAGGAATTTTAAACTTATATTTTTGCGAAATTTCTTCTATGCCCTCTAAAAGCTGTGGGAGTTTAGACCTTGGAACGGTTATATCTTCGTTAAGCTTTAAGGTTCCATACATTGCTATACTTTGAGAGCAATTTCTTCTTGCAAACCAAATATTTGCTGCTTCTTCATCATCTTTTGCGATTTTAAACTCTAAAGCTCCAGCCTCTAAAAAATAATGTTCAAGCTTTTTTAAATCCTCTTCAAGTGCTTCTTTAACATTGCCATCAACATCAGCAATCAAAATCGCTCCAGCATCTATAGGTAAGCCTTTTTGAAATTTTTGCTCCACTGCTTGTATGCTTAAATTATCTAAAAACTCCATAGAAACAGGGCTTACTCCACTTGCAAGGCTTTTATATACTGCATTCATAGCATTTTGAACACTAGGAAAAATTCCCATAGCCGTTTTTTTGAATTTTGGCAAAGGGATTAATTTTAAAGTAAGTTCGCTTAAAACAGCCAAAGAACCTTCACTCGCAATTAAAATTCCTGCTAAATTATAACCCGCCACATCTTTAATCGTTCTTTTTCCAGCCCTAATAACTTCACCATTTGGTAAAACTGCCCTTAAAGCCATCACATAATCTTTTGTGATTCCGTATTTAGCTGCACGCATACCGCCTGCATTTTCACTTACATTTCCTCCTAATGAAGAGTATTCCATACTTGCAGGATCAGGTGGATAAAAAAGTCCATATTTTTTAGCTTCTTTTTGTAAATTGATATTAATCACCCCCGGTTGCACCACAGCAACCAAATTTTCAAGGTCAATTTCTAAAATTTGATTCATATGTTTTTCAAAGCTTAATATCACTCCACCATTTATAGCCAAAGCTCCACCTGTAAAGCCTGAACCCGAGCCTCTTGGAATGATGATAATTTGATTTTCATTGCAATATTTTAAAATTTCACAAATATCCTCTTCGTTTCTTGGAAAAAGCACTCCATCGGGCAAATAATGCTTTCTTGTCGCATCGTAACTGTAAGCTCTTTTGTGAATTTCATCAAAATACGCATTATCTTCACCTAGAAGTTTTTTAAAAAAAAGCTCAAATTCTTTTTTCATCAATTATTCCTATTTAAATCAATCAAAGCTTCATAATATCTGTAAAAATTTCCTATTTCTGCAGCATTGAAATCAAAAAAACTCGCTTTATAATCTGTTATCCTCGAGTAAAACGGCACTTGCACACTACTTGGTTTAGAAACAGGAACTTCATATAAAGTTGTAAAATCTTGGCAATCTACAAATTTAGCCTTTTGTTCCAAAACAAAAATCAAAATTCCCGTCGCATTATCCCCGCAGAATTTTCTTAAATCCGAGCGTTTTGGGGCAACTTGTCCATTTCTAATGAGCTGAGCTCCTAAAATATCAATATGAGTAAAATAAAATTGTGGATAAGAACGCACGATTTGATCATAACTTTCTTTATCAGGTGCAATCACCACAGCCCTATCATAAAGAAAATTTAAAATCACTTCATCACCCACTTCAGGCAAAACATCCGGTAAGGGTAAAGCCTCTTGTTCTAAGTCGGCAAATACGCTAAATTCAAGCTTTGCCATACCATTTTCTTTTGCAACCACACTTGCTCTAGCAATAATGCTTTTAGACTCATTAAAACGATGCACCACAACTCCACTTGAATTTATCTTAATTTGTGGATTATCCTCAACATAAGCATAAATATCATCAACTTTTAAAAGCTGAGTTTTAAACACTTTTAAATCAAAATCTGCAAACAAACTTAAAGTAAAAATTAAAAAAACTAAAATGAATTTAAACAAAGCAAACTCCTTTATTTATCGATATAATTTGAGAAACTAAAATGTATTATATTCCTTTTTTGTTAAATAATTGTAAGAAAAATAGAGTAAAATATCAATTTTTTGATATTAAATTTTTAAGAATGAGATTAAATGATGAAAAAATTTTTAGTTTTAATTTTACTAAGCATTAAAGCTTTTGCAGCCCTTAGTATAGAGGAACTTACTTGGGAGAGTGGTGATACTTTGCTTGAATTTTTGCAAAGAAATTCTATTCCTATGTCTTTGTATTATGAACTTGATAAAGAAGATAAAGAAATTGCTTCAGAAATTGCTGCTAAGATTAAATACCAAGTTTTAAAAGATGATAATAACAATATAGAACAAGTTTTAATCCCCATTAGTGATGAACTTCAAATTCACATTTATAAAAATAAAGACAACGAATACAATCTCACTCTAACGCCTGTGGATTACGATAAAGAAGAAAGAATTTTAGTTATTACTCTTAAAAATTCAGCTTACCAAGATGTTTATGAAGAAAGCAAAAGTTCGACTCTAGCAAGGGCAATGATACGCTCTTTTAAAGGGAGTGTGAATTTTCGCAACATACAAAAAGGCGACCAAATTGTCTTATATTATGAGCAAAAAAGGCGAATGGGGAAACTTTGGGGAGATATTACCATTAAAATGGGTTCGGTTGAAATCAACAAAAATGCCAAAGAGATTTTTTATTTTAATGACAATTATTACACCAAAGACGGCAAGGATATGGAGACTTTCTTACTGACTAAGCCTGTAAATGCGACAAGAATTTCATCACAATTTACCACAGCAAGATTTCACCCTATTTTAAAAAGATATAGGGCTCATCTTGGTGTTGATTATGCTGCACCTACTGGAACTCCTGTGCAAAGTGCTGGGGAGGGAGTTATTATCTTTGTAGGCTCTCAAAGTGGTTATGGCAATGTCGTAAAAATTCAGCACGCTTCGGGTTATACAAGTGTTTATGCACATTTAAGTCGTTTTGCTAAGATTAAAAAAGGACAAAAAGTTAAACAAGGACAAACCATTGCTTATGTAGGTTCAACAGGAATGAGTACAGGACCTCACTTGCATTTTGGCGTGTATGTGAATAACAAAGCGATAAACCCGCTTTCAGTTGTAAAAATCGCAAAATCTGAACTTAGTGGAAAAAACAAAGAAGAATTTACAAAACTCATTACAGGATATATGCAAGTTGTGCAAAATCATATTGAAGAAAATAAAGGCAATCCACCTAAAGAAGAAGAATTTGAAAATTATATAGAATTTTGAATTTTAGTCTAATCTTTATTTGAAAGATTTTAATTAAAATCGAGTAAAATCCATATCAAAAACTAGAAAATCCTTATAATAATTTACATTGGTCTTTAAAGTGTTTAATTAAAAATATTTTTTAATAATTTTCACATAAAACACAACGATGATAAATGAATTTCTCATAAAAATTGTGCCACAAACTATCTTTTAGTTTAAAAGCTTGGTTTCATAATTTTTTAACATTATTTAAAAATCTAATTTTCTGTAAATAATCTTAAAAAATGATATTTTTTAAA
>JAFLRU010000038.1 GCA_022511325.1 Campylobacter sp. | reverse complement strand
CCTATAAACTTGGACAAATCATCATAAGAAATTCTAAATCTTTATTTGGATTATTTAAACTACCTTATTTATTAATAGCTTTAGCTTTAATCCACAAAGAACAAGAAAAAGCTTATAAAGAAAAGATAAAAACTAATCCAAATTTAGCTTTACCTCCACTAGAAAGTTACAAAGACTATAAAGAAGCTTTAAAAGAAAAAGAGTGTTTGACTTATAAATTAGGAAATGCTTTTATCAAAGCTAGTAAGTCTTGGTATAAAGGAGGAATGATTAAATTTTATTTTGAAGCTAAAAGACTTGAGAGGGAGTTTAGGGGAAATAAGGGTTAAATAACTGAAGTTTAGAATTTAAATCCATAAGATTTTAACAAAAAATTTATTGAAGTAAAATTTTTATAAATTAAGAGTTAAAAGGTTTAAGAATAAAATATAAAAAAAGAGAAACACTGAATAAGCTTTAACATTTTATTGTTTTAAGAAAGATTAGCAAAGAATTTTAAAAAGTTTAAGATGAGAAAAAAGACTAACAATTCAAATTTTTATATCAAATGAGCCTAAAAAGACTCATTTGATTTCGAAAAAAGCTCATTTAAGAAAGTTTTTACAAACTACAACCACAACCACAAGCCTTATCCACAGGGTGAAGTTCGTTTGCATAGAAAGTTACAGAATGCATACCTTCTTTTACAGCCCATTCATAAGCTTTTGCAACAAAATTCCAATTAATATGACTAAAGAATTTTTCCAAATAAGCCGGACGTGCATTGCGGTGATCCACATAATAAGCGTGTTCCCAAACATCAACAACCAAAAGCGGAATTTTATTTTCAGTAATAGGAGTAGCCGCATTTGAAGTGCTTACAAATTCAAGTTTGCCATTGTTATAAACAAGCCAAAACCAACCTGAACCAAAGACTCCTGTTGCTCCTTTGATGAATTCTTCTTTAAATTTTTCAAAGCTTCCAAATTCTTTTTCAATCGCAGCTTTTAAATTTGCATCTTCACAAGAATTGCTTGTTTTTGGTTGGATACAATCAAAGTAAAAATCGTGATTATAAACTTGAGCTGCATTATTGAAAATTCCACCATTTGAACCTTTGACAATGCTTACCAAATCCTTGTTTTCAAATTCTGTTCCTTTGATAAGATTGTTAAGATTATTCACATAAGTTTGGTGATGTTTTCCGTGATGATAACTAAAAGTTTCCGCACTCAAAAATCCCAAAAAAGCACCTGTATCGTAAGGTAGTTTTCTTAATTCAAACATTAAATCTCCTTTTATTTAAAGTCTTGTATTCTAGCATAAGTTTCTTAAAAAGGAGTAAAAATTTCTTTAACCATTGTGGTGGTGACCCATACGAGACTCGAACTCGTGTTACCGCCGTGAAAGGGCGATGTCCTAACCGCTAGACGAATGGGCCTTTTTGTAGAAAAAACGAAGTTTGATTATACATTTAAAACACTTAATATAAGCTTAGTTAAAGGCTATTTAAAGAAATTTGCTTATAATTAAAGCTTTAATTTTTAAAGGCAAAATATGGATATAATCAGTCTTTGTTTTCTTGCTTGTGCTTTAGCTATGGACGCTTTTGCAGTCTCTTTGTGCAAGGGTTTTAGTGTAAAAAATTTGCAGGTTAAACATTATATTTTAACAGGTTGTTATTTTGGAGGATTTCAAGCCTTAATGCCTGCGATTGGTTATATTGCAGGAGTAAATTTTAAATCTTTTATGCAGCCTGTGGATCACTGGATAGCCTTTGTTTTGCTTAGTTTTCTCGGACTAAAGATGATTAAAGAAGGCTTTGAAAATGAGGGTTGTAGGAGCGATTCAAATCAATTTGGTTTTAAAGTTATGTTTGCTTTGGCAATTGCTACAAGTATCGATGCACTTGCTGTTGGGGTAAGTTTTGCTTTTTTAAATGTCAATTTGCTTCTAGCTCTTTTTTTAATCGGCTTTATCACCTTTATATTTTGCGTTTTCGCCTTGAAAATCGGCAATCGTTTTGGAATTTATTTTAAAAGAAAAGCTGAATTTTTAGGTGGAGTTGTATTGCTTTTTCTTGGATTTAAAATTTTAATCGAGCATTTATATTTTAATCCCTAATCAACATCAAGCTCAATACCCACAGGAGCGTGGTCTGAACCAAAAATATCTTCTCTTATAAAAGCATCTTTAAGTTTTGTTTTTAAATTCTTAGAAATGAAAAAATAATCAATTCTCCAGCCCACATTCCTTTCTCTAGCTTTCATTCTGTAGCTCCACCACGAGTATTTTTCTTTAATATCGCCGTTAATCTCTCTAAAAGTATCGATAAAACCGAGCTTTAATAAATCATCAATCCAAGCCCTTTCTATAGGCAAAAAACCCGAAGTATTTGCATTAGCCTTAGGGTGGGTTAAATCAATTTCTTTGTGAGCTGTATTAACATCTCCACAAATTACAATCTCTTTTCCTTGCTCTAAAAGCCTTTTTAGATATGACAAAAAATCCGCATAAAATTTCATCTTAAATTCAAGCCTTTCCTCATCTTTTTGTCCATTAGGAAAATAAATGTTAAAAAGCACTATATTTTTAAAGCGGTGTTCTAAAACCCTGCCCTCATTATCCTCAAAAAATTCACATTCTTTCACTTCGCTTTCAAAATTACAAAGACTCATCACACCAGAATACCCTGCTCTTTTGGCTGAATTTGAATGCAAGTGTTTAAAACCAAGTTCGTAAATTTTTTTTGGAAATTGCTCTTTGTGAGCCTTAATTTCTTGAAAGCCTAAAAAGTCAATTTTTTCATCTAAAACCCAATCTAAACCCCCTTTATCACAAATTGCTCTTAAGCCATTGATATTCCAAGATAATAATTTCATATTTTTTCCTTGTAATTTTAAAATCAAATCATAGCATAATTTATTGTATATTGTTAATCTAAAGGCTTTATAATTAAACTTATAATTATTTTAGGAGAAAAAATGCTTAGGCTTTCGTGGTTTCAATTCACTCTTTTAAATTCTATCTTAATCACACTTTTAAATTTCAATCTTTTCATCTTTGTGTATAAAAATTTGCAGAGTTTTTGGCTGACTTTAGCTTTTATAATTGCTTATTTTTCACTCGTTCATAGCATTTTTTCTTTGATTTTTGTAAAATATCTCACAAAATTTCTTTCTATATTTTTCATCATTAGTTCTTGTTTGAGTGCTTATTTTATGTATTTTTATGGAATTTTAATTGATTCTGATATGGTGCAAAATATTGCTCAAACAGATATTAAAGAAATTAAAGATTTGCTTAATTTAAATTTATTTTTTATGCTTTTTATCGCTTTAGCCTTAAGTGTTTTAATCCTTAAAATTCGTATCGAAACGGGGGGGGGTTCGTAAAAAATATGAGTATTAGAACTCTAAACATTCTCTTAGGACTTGGCATATTTTTAGCGATTTTTATGCCTTTAACAAAAACCTATATCCCATTTTTTAGGGTCCATAAAGAAATTAGAATGTTTAATGTGCCTTTTTATCAAATTTATGCTGTATTTCGTTACTACGAGAGATTTTTAAAACCAAAGCCTGAATTTAAAATTCTTTCAAATGATGCTTTTAAGGAGGATAATTCCACAAAAAAACTCCTTGTTTTAGTTGTAGGAGAAACAGCAAGGGCGGAGAATTACTCACTTAGCTCATACACAAACAACGATACGAACGCTTATACCAAAAAAGATGGAGTGATATTTTTTGATGAGTTTTACTCGTGCGGAACTTCTACGGCTGTAAGTTTGCCTTGTATGTTTTCATCCTCTAAACGCAAGGATTTTTCAAACGATGAATATCAAGAAAATGCTTTGGATTTTTTGCAAAAAGTTGGTGTGAATGTAAGTTGGTATGATAATAATTCAGGCGGCTGTAAAGGAATTTGCGATAGATTTAAAGATAAGAAAATTTTAAATTCTACTTATGATGAGGTTTTGCTTAAAGAACTTGAGCTAAAACTTGAAAATTTAGATACTCAAAATATCATAGTTCTTCATTTGCAAGGCTCACACGGACCTGCTTATTATAAACGTTATCCAAATGAATTTAAAAAATTTACTCCTACTTGTGATACAAATAAACTCGAGCTTTGCTCAAATGAAGCTTTAATCAATACTTATGATAATACCTTGCTTTACACAGATTATATTTTAAGTAGGGTTATAGAGCTTTTAAAGAGTAAAAAAGGCTATGAAAGTGCGATGATTTATCTTTCAGACCACGGAGAAAGTTTGGGTGAGAATGGAATTTATTTACATTCAATGCCTTATGCTATAGCTACAAGTACTCAAACTCATATTCCTTTTATCTTTTGGAGCAACGATGAAAGATTAAATGGGGAGCTTTCACAAAAAAAAGAACTTAAACTTTCCCAAGATAATCTTTTTAGCACACTTTTAGGCTATTTTGGCGTTTCAAGTTCTTTTTACGAAAGCACTTTTGATTTATTTAATCCCAAATTAAAGGCAAATCCTTGAAACCAAAATATCATTTATTTAAAAATGCAAAATACGCTTTTGAGGGCATAAAAGCTTTAATCAAAAATGAAACGGCTTTTCGCTTAGAGCTTATCATCATAATCCCCGCTTTAATCCTAAGCTTTTTTTTAGAACTTTCTTTAACTCATCATTTGTTTTTAATTTTTGTTTTAATACTCATCTTAATCACTGAAGCTTTAAATTCAGCCATTGAAGCTTGTGTGGATTTAGTTTGCGAAGAATGGAATGAAAAAGCTAAAATTGCAAAAGATTGCGGTAGTGCAGCTGTATTTTTTAGTGTGTGCCTAGCTTTACTCGTTTGGCTTTATACTTTGGGGGTTTTATGGATAAAAAATTGAAAATTTTAATGCAAAAAATTTTGGGTAAAAAGAGATTTGAACTTTTAAAATTTTTATGTGAAAACTGCGATGAAAATGGCTTTTTACTTATAAAAATCAGTGAAATTGAGGAAAAACTCAATTTAAGTAAGCCTATGATTATTTCTACTTTTAATTTTTTAGAGGAAAAAAAATGCTTTAAAAAGCTTAAAAACGGATTTTATCAGCTTAAATTAGGAGAGAAAAATGACTCTTAAAAATCCTTTAGATATGCATCTTCACCTAAGAGAAAATTCTATGTTAAAACTCGTCGCACCGCATTCGGCTAAAAATTTTAAAGCCGCTGTGATTATGCCAAATTTAGTTCCACCTCTTTGCGATTTAACAAGACTTAAAAGCTATAAAGAACAAATTTTACAAACTTGTGAGAATGAAAATTTCACACCTTTAATGACTCTTTTTTTTAAAAATTATGATGAAAAATTTTTAGAGAATATTAAAGATGAAATTTTTGGAGTTAAACTCTATCCAGCAGGAATTACCACAAATTCGCAAGGGGGAGTAAGTAGTTTTGAACTTGAGAGCTTAAAACCTACTTTAAGTGCAATGAGTGAGTTTAAAATTCCTTTGCTTATCCACGGAGAAACTAATGATTTTGTAATGGATAGAGAACAAAATTTTGCCAAAATTTATGAACTTTTAGCAAAAAATTTTCCAAAACTTAAAATTGTTATGGAACATATTACAACTAAAAGACTATGCGAGCTTTTAAAAGATTATGAGAATTTATATGCTACGCTTACTTTACACCATTTAATACTTACTTTAGATGATGTTTTAGGAGGCAAAATGAACCCTCATCTTTTTTGCAAACCTATAGCAAAAAGATATGAGGATAAAGAAGCCTTGTGTGAGCTTGCATACAGTGGTTTTTCTAAATTAATGTTTGGAAGTGATAGTGCCCCTCACCCAAAACACGAAAAAGAATGCTGTGGCTGTGCAGCAGGAGTTTTTAGTGCTCCTGTTATACTTCCACTTTTAGCAGAACTTTTTGAAAAAAACTCAAATTTAGAAAATTTACAAAAATTCATCTCAAACAATGCTTGTGTAATTCATAATTTTAGTTTTAAAGAGGATAAAATCGTAAGCTTAGAAAAAAAAGAATGGCAAGTTCCTAGTCATTACGGTGAAGTTGTGCCTTTTATGGCAGGAGAATTTTTGAAATTTAAGGTTAAAAGCGTGAGTTAAGTTAAAACCCACTTCAAATTTTACCTTAAAATTTTATTTGCGAAATTTTTACTTATAAAGTTTCTCATTTCAAAAAATTATTTTAAAGCTCTTTTCATTCAAGACAATTTTTCACAAATGAAGTTTAATGCTGACACATTTTTCATTTGAAAAAACCTTTCATTGACAAAGACTTTAAACTTAGCTAATTTTTTAAAATTTAAACAAATTATTTTTTAATGAAATTTTTAGCTCTCTCCCAAAGTCTAATTCCTAAATTTTTAGCTTTTTGTGAATTAAATTCTTTGTATTTTTCTCCAGCTATTTTTTCAAGCTCAAACATTTCTTTTTTGAAATACTCAATTTTTCTTTGAGTAAGCTCGTTAAAACCATTAATTTTTGGATTTTTCTTAAGTTCGTTTAGAGTGAGTAAAAGCTGCTCTCTGTTTTCAGCAGTAAATCTTTTAAATTTAGCAAAAAGACTATCAAGCTCATTTTCGAGTAAATTTTGGACGATGTCTTTACAAGGATTGCTTTGTTTTTTAAGTTCTTCTTTTAAAAGATTAATAAAATCATCTTCTATGCCTATTAATTCTTTGCTTTTTAGACTTATATCCTCTTCAAATTGCGTAAAACTTAGTGCGGTTTTAAATTTTTCTATAGCCCTTGAAATTCCTTCTTGAGTGCCTTTTATCACACCTAAACAAAGATCTTTTGCATAAACAATGCTTTCATTTGCGATTTCAAAAGCTGAATTTAAAACTATGCTTGAGATTTTGAGTATTCTTTCTTTTTTAAAATCTGCTTCGCAAATGGCATTATAAACCAAATTTTTAGCAATTTCGTTACTTGTAAGTTCTACATCTAAACCCTTTTCAAGTGTTGTTAAAAAAGCACTTTCAGCAGTTTCTTTTAAAATTCCTAGCATTTCAATATCAAATAAAATTGCATCTGCTAAAGGACTTTGAAATTCCTCTGTGAAACCAAGTTTAAGTAAAGTTTTTTCAAATTCTAAGAAATGATTGTTGGTTTCATTTTTGATGAAATTTTTTTGGTTTTCAATTTGAGTGTTTAAAAGTTCTACTTCATTAATCAAAGAAAAAAGTGAATTTTGCGCATCTTTAATGCTTGCTTTGATTAAAGCACGGATAACTTTGGTTGTGTTTTCATCATCAAGCAAATTAAGCTTTTTTAAAATGCTTAAAAATTCGCCCAAAAGTTCGTTTGTAATTTTTTCTGTATTATGAGGGTTGGTGCTTACTTGTTTATAAGCAAGATTAAAACTTAAATCCTCAAGAATTTCTTTAGGATTTTCTAAATTTAAAAGAGAATTTTCAAAAATGAGTAGAGTATTTTTCATCGTTTTTCCTTTTCATAGAACAAATTTAGCTTTGATTTTAAGCTTTTCAAAAATTTCAAGCCTATCTTTTTTGCTATCTACAAATACTGAAAGTAAATAGCTTTGATAAGTTCCATTTTTACTTTTATGAGAGGCTTTAAAATTAAATTCCCTTTGTCCTAAAATATCTTTAAAAATCTTTTCTGCTGGAGCTTTGACTTCAAAAATCACCTTAAAATCCCAAAATGTCGGGTAATTAATAAGTGGCTCTTGTTTAAGTTCGCATATATTTACCACTTTTACCTCCTTCTTTACTTTCTAAAACTATTTCACTTATTTTCATTGTTTTATCAATAGCCTTGAGCATATCATAAATGGTTAAAAGCCCTATACTAATACCTGTTAAAGCTTCCATTTCCACACCTGTTTTACCCTCGCATTTAACTTTTACAATGAGTTTAAACGCGTATTCTTTAGGCATTTCTATCACTTGCGTATCAATTTTAGAAAGAACAAGAGGGTGGCACATAGGAATTAATTCACTTGTCTTTTTGGCTCCCATAATGGCTCCAACCACAGCAGTTTGTAAAACAGGACCTTTTTTAGCAGAATTTTGCTTCACTGCTTCAAAGGCTTCCTTACTCATAAAAATAATTCCACTTGCTATAGCTTCTCTTTGAGTAATACTTTTTTCACTGACATCGACCATTTTAGGGTGATTTTTTTCATCTAAATGAGTGAGTTTCATACCTAACCTTTTAAAAAATTCTAAAAATTATAGCAAAAGCAATGAAATTTAAGCTAAAATAATCTTTATAATTTTAAAAAGGAGTTTTTATGGATGATGAAGATTTAGAATATAATGATTTTGATGATGAAGAGGAGAGTTCATACACTCATCATAAGGAACATAAAAATTATAATTATGATGAAGACGACTATGACTATGAAGACGATGATAATGATGATGAATACTACGAAATGGACTAAAAATGCGAGAATTAAATAAAAAAGATATAAAAACTTTGGCTCTTTCATCTTTAGGTGGAACTTTGGAATTTTACGATTTTATCATTTTTTTGTTTTTTGCAAGTTATATTTCTAAGAATTTTTTTCCTGAAAATTTAAGTGATTTTTGGAAATTGTTTAATACTTATGGAATCTTTGCTGCTGGTTATTTAGCACGACCTTTGGGTGGGATTATAATGGCACATTTTGGTGATAAAGCTGGGCGTAAAAATATGTTTATGCTTAGCATTTTATTGATGGCTATACCAACTTTTGCTTTGGCTTTTATACCGGGTTTTGAAACTCTTGGATATTCTTGTATCGTGCTTTTAATCCTCATTCGTATTTTTCAAGGCATAGCCATAGGCGGAGAACTGCCCGGAGCTTGGGTTTTTGTTTATGAACACGCACCTATTTCTAAAAGAAGGACATATTTAGGTGCCCTTACAGCTTCTGTTGTGGGTGGAATTTTACTTGGTTCTATTGTGTTTTTAATCATCAATCAAATTTACACCCAAGAGGAGCTTTATGAATGGGCTTGGAGAGTTCCATTTTTCTTAGGTGGAATTTTTGGCATTATTTCGGTTTATTTAAGAACATTTTTAAGTGAAACCCCTGTTTTTGAACAAATGAAAAAAGAAGAGAATTTAGAAAAATTTCCTTTAAAAGAAGTGTTTAAAAGGGCAAAAATGGGAATTCTTATCTCTATGATTATCACTTGGGTTTTAACAGGTTTTGTTGTGGTGATGGTTTTAACTTTGCCGAAATTTATGGCAGATATGTTAGGAGTAGATCCGATCCACCAAACTTACTTGCAAATGATAGGTATTGTTTTGGTGGTTTTAAGTTGTATTTTAAGTGGAATTTTAGCTGATAAGATAGGAGTTTTTAAAGCTTGTGTGATTTTTTCTTTAGCTTTTGGAATTTTTAGTGTGTTATTATTCAAAACTCTTTATGCAACAAATGCAAATTTTACTTTAGTTGCGGTGTTTTACTTGCTTGCTTGTTGTTTTGGGGGAATAACAAATTTTTGTCCTATAATGATGAATGAAGTTTTTGATGCAAAAATTAAATTTTCGGGACTTTCTTTTTCTTATAATATTGCCTATGCAATATCTGGCGGAGTTACTCCACAACTTGCTTATTTTTTACACACCTATGCTTTGCAAAACTTAGACAATATTTGGCGTTTTTCTTTAGGTTTTTATATTTTATTTATTGCTTTTTTAGCTATTTTTTGTGCTTTTTTATTTAAGGAATTTAATAATACCCCACGCACATACTCTGCGTGATTTTTATTCTTTTTTCAAAAGGTGCGGGGCTAAAAAAATGGCATTTTTCTATATAAATGTGTTGATGATAATCAAGTCCTAAAAAATCATAAAAAGCTTTTAAATTTACAAATTTTATCCCACAAACTTCTTTCAGTTTTAAAAGTTTATAAATGCTAGAATTATTTTTTTCAACCAAATGAGAAGGTGCAAGAGTAGTAAAAGAGCAAAAGGCACTTGCTAAAACAAAACCGCTTAAATCACTGCATTTTTTTAAAACATTTTGGTGTTTTTCTAAAATGCAATTTTTATGCAAAAAAACTATTCTTGTGCCTTGATATCTGCCAATCTCTGCCTTTTTCCAAAATTTATAAGCATTTTTAGAAATATTTGCAAATTTATGAAATTCTGTATTTAAAACATAATGATCTAAAAATTCATTAGGTGGTAAGATAATGCTTTTCATCGCATAATCAGGCTAAAAAGCCTAATTATCCTTTTGATTAAGAGCATCTTTAGCTTTTTGTGGAAGCTTGGAAATAAAATGATCTAAATTAAAATTAATACCCATATGTTTAGCTTCTTCTATAAGTGCAATTGCAGATTGTACATTAA
Source organism: Campylobacter sp. (assembly GCA_022511325.1). Classification (GTDB taxonomy): domain Bacteria; phylum Campylobacterota; class Campylobacteria; order Campylobacterales; family Campylobacteraceae; genus Campylobacter_D. Next base: position 199 of record JAFLRU010000038.1, on the reverse strand, counting down.
AAGCAGATGAACCATCATAAGGGGAAAAAATACGATCAATAATTGCTAAAGAATAAGCAGATTTTATAACCTCTTGTGAAGCAGAATGGGGTGAATGCACAAAACAAATGGTTTCAATTAAATGCTCATCAAAATTCCAATTAGCCAATAAAAACCCTAAAAACGAAATATGATCTACCCCCAAAAATTCATTTTCCAC
>JAFLRU010000037.1 GCA_022511325.1 Campylobacter sp. | reverse complement strand
CTATAGTGAGGCTGTAAATACTGCAGTGTTAAAGGCAAATTTAACCCCTTTTAAAAATCAAATCAAAATCAGTGTGAATTTAAAAGTTTTAAGTCGTTTTGAGCATTTTTTAAGCAAAAATCAAATCCATTTTAAAAAAGAATTTAAAGAAAATGAAGTATGGCTTTTAGTCGATTTAGAACCCGCAAAAAAAGAAGAATTTGAAAACTTTGCGAGAGAATTTAACGCTTTGTTTTTTTAAACACATACTATCTTCTTAAAAACTATACTTCAACAAATAAAAACTTTAATTATAAACTCTTCATTCCACTAACTTTTAAAAAAGCAGCTAAAACAGGGTCTTTTTCTTTTTTACAAAGTTCGATAGTTTGAAGCATTTTTTCATAATCTCTTGGCATTACTTTAAAAAAGTCTTTTCTATCAAATTTTTGCAAAATATCTCTGGCTTTTTTAGAATTCGTATATTCTATATGCTTTTCTATCATAGTTTTAAGCTCTTTTTCATCTTTAGCGTTAAGATTTTTTATATCCACAAGTTCGGTATTAACTTGAGCTTCATTATGACGCCCAAAGATATAAACCACTCCTCCGCTCATACCTGCAGCAAAATTCGCCCCCACATCACCAAGAACAACAACCAAACCACCTGTCATATATTCACAGCCGTGAACTCCTGTGCCAAGTGCCACAGCTTTAGCTCCTGAATTTCTAACGCAAAATCTTTCTCCAGCTATGCCGTCTAAATACATCTCTCCTTTAGTAGCTCCGTATAAACAAGCATTTCCTGCAATAATGTTTTCTTCTGGGGAAAAAGTAGCTTCACTTGAAGTTCTAGCGATAATCTTACCTCCGCTTAAGCCTTTACCCAAATAATCATTTCCATCACCGACAATCTCAATCTTAATCCCTTTACACAAAAATGAACCAAAACTATTACCTGCATTTCCTATGGCTTGGATATAAATGCTATCCTCTTTAAGAAAATCTTTTCCATAAATTTTAACAATTTCACTTGAAAGCATAGTCGCAAAGGTGCGGCTTTGATTATTAATTTCCAAAGAAAGCTTGATGGTTTGCTTTTTATCTAAAGCATTTTTGCAAAGTGGAAGCAAAATTCTATAATCAATGGTTTTTTCAAGTTTATTATCCTTAAAGTCCTTAAAACTCACTGCACTTCTATTGTAAGTTGGAAGAAATTTTAAAATTCTATCTAAATTGAGCTTAGAGGCTTTACCTTCTAATTTTTTTTGTTTAAGCTTATCCACTCTTCCTATCATATCATCTAAATTTTCAAAACCAAGTCTTGCCATATATTCACGCAGTTCTTCAGCAATAAAATACATAAAATTAATAACATTTTGAGCTTTGCCTTTAAAACGAGCTCTTAACTCTTTATCTTGAGTAGCAATCCCAAAAGGACAAGTATTAAGATGACAAACTCGCATCATTGTACAACCTAAAACAATAAGAGGCGCAGTCGCAAAACCAAATTCTTCAGCTCCTAAAAGAGCAGCTATCGCTAAATCCCTACCATTCATAAGTTTTCCATCAACTTCAAGTTTAACCCTGTCTCTTAGCTTGTTTAAAATCAAAGTTTGATGAGCTTCAGCAAGTCCTAATTCCCAAGGAATTCCTGCGTGAGGAATCGAAGTCCTAGGGCTTGCTCCTGTTCCTCCATCATAGCCAGAAACTAAGATTAAATTCGCTCCTGCCTTAGCCACACCTGCTGCAACCGTTCCTATGCCATTTTCACTTACAAGTTTAACCGAAATTCTAGCACTTGTATTAGAATGCTTTAAATCCGAGATAAGTTGAGCCAAATCTTCAATAGAATAAATATCGTGATGAGGAGGTGGAGAAATCAAAGTTACACCCGGTGTTGAATGTCTTGCTTTGGCAATCCAAGGATAAACTTTAAAACCCATAAGCTGTCCGCCTTCACCCGGTTTTGCACCTTGTGCGACTTTGATTTGAATTTCTTTAGCACTCACCAGATAGTTTAAATCCACTCCAAATCTTCCACTTGCAACCTGTTTGATTGCCGAATTTTTATCAATCCCGTCTTTTATCTCGTAACGTTCTTCATCTTCGCCACCTTCGCCAGAATTTGACTTTGCACCGATTTGATTCATTGCCTCAGCTAAGCATTCGTGAGCTTCTTTTGAAATTGAACCATAGCTCATCGCTCCTGTTTTAAAACGTTTCACTATGCTTTCGACGCTTTCAACTTTATCAATACTAATAGCCTCACTAAAATCAAGCTCCATTAAGGATCTTAAATTCACTCTTTTTTCATCAACCAAAGCACTATATTTTTTAAATTGTTTATAATCTTTATTTTGGCAAGCACTTTGAAGATTAAAAATCACTAAAGGATCAAGCAAATGCTCCTCTTTAGCACTTCTAAAGCTGTGAATTCCTTTAGAATCCAAAGTTTTATAAGGTGCAGCAAAAGAAGAACAATGAAGCTTGATAAGCTCTTTTTCATAATCTTCTAAATCAATGCCCTCTATCCTTGAAATTGTCGAGGTAAAATACTTTTCAATCACATTAGAACTCAAGCCTAAGCATTCAAAAAGTTGTGAGCCATTATAACTTTGTAGGGTTGAAACACCCATTTTTGAAGCGATTTTTACAATACCTGCTGAACTCGCTTTGATAAAATTTTGCACAGCTTTTTCATAACTTAAATCAAGTTCTTTATTTTGTATAAGCGTATGGATACTCTCATAAACCAAATAAGGATTAATCACGGTTGCACCATATCCTAATAAACAAGCAAAATGATGAATTTCTCTAGGTTCAGCACTTTCTATGACTATACTTGCGTGGGTTCTTAAGGATTTTCGAACCAAATAATTATGCAAGCCCGCCACAGCAAGCAAAGCAGGAATATAAGCACTCTTTTCATTCACACCTTTATCACTTAAAATGATGATAGAAGCTCCCTTTTTAATCTCATTTTCAACTTTGATAAAAAGCTCATCTAAAGCCTTTTCTAAAGTGCTTTTTTTGTAATCATAAAGTATAGAAAATTCTTTAACCTGAAATTTTTTCAAATTTTTAATTTTAAAAAGCTCTTCATTGCTGATGATTGGCAAAGCGATTTTAACTCTTTTAGCATTATTTTCATCAGGCTTTAAAAGATTTCCTTCTGAACCGAGGTAAATTCTTGTTGAAGTTACAATTTCTTCACGAATCGCATCTAAAGGTGGGTTAGTAACTTGAGCAAAAAGTTGCTTGAAATAATTATACAAAGGTTGATATTCTTTGGATAAAACTGCCAAAGGAGTATCCACACCCATAGCCGCTAAAGCCTCTTTTCCAGTATTTGCCATAGCTTTAACACTCATTTTAAGCTCATCATAACTCCACCCAAAAGCCTTTTGAAGTTTTAAAACCTCATCAGCTTTTAAAAATTTATGAGCATACTCGCTACTATCTTGTTTTTCGAGCTCAACCAAATTTTTAAGCCACTGCTCATAAGGTTTAGAATTGGCATAATGTTCCTTAATCTCACTATCAGCTACAAGCCTACCTCTTGCAGTATCGACAAGTAAGAGTTTTCCCGGCTCTAATCTTTTTTTAGCCTTAATATTTTTTTCATCAAGTTTTAAAACACCTGTTTCGCTTGATAAAATCAAAAAATCATCTTTTGTAAGGTAGTAACGAGAAGGACGAAAACCATTTCTATCAAGGCTTGCTCCCATAATCACGCCATCAGTAAAGATAATCGCCGCAGGTCCATCCCAAGGCTCCATTAACAAAGAATTATATTCATAAAAAGCTCTTTTTTTACTTTCCATATTTTTATTTCTATGCCAAGGTTCAGGAATCATCATCATAAAAGCTTCTTCTAAGGTTCTTCCGTTTAAAGATAAAAATTCTAAAGTATTATCAAACATTGCAGAATCACTACTTGGCTTTGCGATAATAGGAAACAAATCGTCTAAATTTTCAAAATAATCACTTTTCAATAAACCTTCTCTAGCTTTGATATTATGGACATTTCCTCGTATGGTATTAATCTCTCCATTATGTGCCATATAGCGGTTTGGATGAGCTCTTTCCCAACTTGGAAAGGTGTTGGTAGAAAATCTTGAATGCACCAAAGCAATTGCTGATTTCATATTTACATCTTTAAAATCAAGGTAAAAATCACTAAGCTGCGTTGAAAGTAACATTCCTTTATAAACGATTGTTCTTGAAGAAAAACTTGAAAAATAAAATTTTGGCACATTAAGAGCCTTTTTCTCTATAAGTCTTCTTGTTTCATAAAGCACCCTTTCAAATTCCAAACCCGCACCCACTTTCGCAGGTCGTTTTACAAAGGCTTGTAAAAAATAAGGCATAGCTCTAAGAGCACTTTTTCCTATATCGCTAGGATTAAAAGGCACTTCTCTAAAGCCTAAAAATTCGAGTTTTTTAGCTTCTAAGCCTTGCAAAAAGATTTTTTTAGCTTCTTCTTTAGCGTCAAAATTTGGCGATAAAAACATTTGTGCAACTGCATAATCACCTTGTTTAGGGAGTTCAAAACCAAGTTCTTGGGTTTTAAAAAAATCGTGAGGAAGTTGAATCAAAATTCCTGCTCCATCGCCTGAATTTTCTTCTGAGCCGCTACCTCCTCTGTGTTCAAGCTGCACCAAAATATCTAAAGCATCACAAATAACCTTGTGAGAAGCTATACCGCGTATATTTACAACTGCAGCAATTCCACAAGAGTCGTGTTCATTTTTTGGGTCATAAAGCCCGACTTGAGAAATATTTTCTAAATTATCTAAGTGCATTTGCTCTAAATTTTTTAAATCCATTATTTTTCCTTGAAAACGCTTAATTTTTGGATTATAGCATATTTTACTTTATTTTTTGAATTTACTTAGAATTTTAAGCTTAAAAAGATATGAATTTTAACTCATAATTTAAATTTTCATTGGCTTTTTCTTGACAAATAAAGACTTTAAGTATAGAAACTTTTTTAGAGGCTGTTTTTTATGGCTACGCAAATGCGACAAATGCAAACTCGCAAGCTAAAGATGTAAGCGTTAAAAAAATCGAAATAGAATGCAAGAGAAGAGCTTATTAAGCTTCTTGCATTTGCACTTGTTGTTAAAAATTCTAAAACCCTTTCAAAGCCTTTCTTAACTTCTCATTCATCTCATCAATGTGTTCTTTTGCTATGATTAAAGGAGGTAAAAAACGCAAATCATTTTGTCCGCAACTTAAAAGTAAAAGGGAATTTTCTTGGCATTTTTTAAGCACTTCACTCACTTGGACGCTTTTTTTAAGGCTAAGTCCTTGCATAAAACCTAAGCCTTTTCTTTCTTTGATAAAACCAAAATCTTTAACCAAATTTTCAAGCGTTTTTTCAAAATAAGGCGTGAGGTGGCTCACTTTTTCTAAGATTTTTTCATTTTGATAATTTTCAAAAACCGCATTAATCCCCGCACAAACAAGAGGATTTCCTCCATAAGTACTGCCGTGGTCTCCGGGTTCTAAAGAAGCATTTGCGACTTTTTTACTCACCACAAAAGCTCCTACACTTAGCCCACAACCTAAAGCTTTTGCACAAGTTACTATGTCGGGTAAAACTTCGCTATGTTCATAAGCAAAGAATTTTCCACTTCTTCCCATACCACATTGAATTTCATCGGCGATTAAAAGCAAGTCTTTTTCATCACAAAGCTTTCTTAAGTCTTTGTAGAATTTTTTATCCGCAGGTTTTATTCCACCCTCTCCTTGCACACTTTCTAAAATTATGGCACAAGTTTTTTCGCTGATGAGTTTTTTAACACTTTCTATGTCATTAAATTTAGCGAATTTTACGCCATTTATAAGGGGTTTGAAAGGTTTTTGATATTTTGCGTTCGCAGTCAAAGACAAAGCTCCTAAACTTCTGCCGTGAAAAGAATTTTTAAAAGCGATGAAAGTTCCACCCTTTTTACCTTTCAAAAAAGCATATTTTCTAGCAGCTTTCATTGCCCCTTCGATAGCTTCAGTGCCTGAATTTGTAAAAAATACCGCTTCTAAACCACTAGCTTTACTAAGATGAAGTGCTGCTTTTGCAATAGTCTCGTTAAAATAAAGATTACTCGTGTGAATAAGCTTGTCAATTTGAGCTTTAATAGCTGCATTAAATTTAGGGTGATTATAACCCAAAGCACAAACGCCTATTCCACTTGAAAAATCCAAATATTTTTTGTCCTTTTCATCAAAAAGATAAACTCCCTCGCCACGTTTTAAAACAATATCAAATTTTTTATAGGTTTTTAAGATATGGCTTCCGTCTTTAAAATTCATTTTTTCTCCTCTTTTGTGATGAGAGTTCCTATGCCCTCGTCTGTGAAAAACTCAAGCAAAAGAGAGTGTTTAACGCGTCCGTCTAAAATATGCACTCTTTTAACTCCATTTTCGCACGCATCAATGCAAGATTTTAGCTTTACAAGCATTCCACCTTCTATATTTTTAACCAAGCTTTTAGCCTTTTTTGTGCTAAGTTTTGAGATTAAAGTGCTTTTATCGTTATAATTTTCATACAAACCCTCAATATCGCTTAAAAAAACAAGTTTTTCGGTTTTTAAAGCCTTAGCAAGCTCACAAGCAACATCATCAGCATTGATATTATAAGTGTTTAATTTCTCATCCATTCCAATGGGTGCAATGATAGGCAAAAAATCCTTTTCCAAAAGTTCCTCCAAAATTCCCACATTCACTTCCTCAATCTCACCCACAAAGCCCAAATTTTCGTCTTTTTTAGAGCATTTTAAAAGTTCGCCGTCTTTCCCACAAATTCCTATGGCTTTAACGCCTAAACTTTGCAAATTTTGAACCAAGCCCTTATTGATGCGGTTTAAAACCATTTCAGCAACCTCTGTTGTGGCTTTATCGCTTACTCTTAAACCATTTTTAAACTCACTTTTTAAAGAAAGTTTTTCGCAAAGTTTTGAGATGTCTTTTCCTCCGCCGTGAACGATGATAGGTTTTAGTCCCACAAGCTTTAAAAGAGCAATATCCTCCATAACACAATGCTTTAACTCCTCATTTTCCATAGCCGAACCGCCATATTTAATGAGTATGATTTTAGAGCTAAATTTGCGTATATAAGGCAGAGCTTCTATGAGAACATTTGCTTTTTCTAGGTATTTTTTCATAGTCTTTCCTTTTGGTTGTTTAAGAATTATTGCTTTTAAAATGATTTTGAGATTGTATAAAATTTTGGCTTAAGAATTTGCAAAGAAAATTTAAGAAAGGAAAAATTTTGTGTTAATACAAAACTTCTATCTTTTTAAGCAATGAAGCCTAGTAAGTTTTCAGGCTTCATTTGCTTTGAAAACTACTCATTAAAACTCGTTAAATTCGCTTCGTTTAAGGACAAATCGTAATAATTTGCGTCCTCTCTTAAAGTAAAGCCATAGTGTTTCCAAAATTCATTGCCCAAATCATTTCTTTTAAATGCTATCAGTGCAATTTTATTGATTTTTTCGCGTTTTAAAGCTTCTAAACAAAAACGCGTCATTTCGTGTGCTATGCCTTTTTTGCGGTGATTAGAATCCACGCAAACGTGATAAAAGCCTCCCGTGCGTCCATCGTGCCCGCAAAGTATGCTTCCTACGATTTCTCCATCAATTTCAGTAACCACACTTAAATTTGGATTTCTCTCTAAAAATTTCAGTATGTTTTCCTCGCTATCATCAATGCTTCTTATCCCAAAGCCTTTAATTCTGCACCAAAGCTCATAAACACCTTTATAATCACTTTTTTTCATCGCTCTAACTACCATTTTTTTTCCTATATATTCGCTAAAAATTTAAGTCCTTCATTTTCGTCAAAATCAAACATTAAATTCATATTTTGAACAGCTTGTCCTGCTGCACCTTTGATTAAATTATCCAAAGCACTAATCACAATCACACGATTTGTGCGTTCATCAATGCTAAAATTAATATCCACAAAATTAGTATTTTTAACCCACCGCGTTTGTGGAAGCAACTGCGGTGGTAAAAGCCTTATGAATTCTTTGTTTTTGTAGTATTTTTCATAAATTTTTCTAAGCTCTTGCTCCTCTAAATTTCTTTTGAGCTTCGCATAAGAAGTCGCTAAAATCCCTCTTTGCATAGGCACAAGATGGGGTGTGAATTGCAAAATAATTTTTTGACCTGCTGCAAGGCTTAGCTGTTCCTCAATTTCAGGAGTGTGTCTGTGTGTGCAAACTCCATAAGCTTTGAAATTTTCATTGACTTCACAAAAGAGATTATCAAGTTTTGCAGAGCGTCCTGCACCGCTAACCCCACTTTTAGCATCAATAATAATAGAATCAAGCTCTATAATCTTTTCTTTCACCAAAGGATAAAGGCTAAGAATCGAACAAGTTGTATAACAACCCGGATTAGCTATGAAATTTGCTTTTTTAATTTTCTCTTCGTAAAGCTCGCAAAGTCCATAAACTGCAGAGTTTAAAAGCTCTAAATTCGTATGAGTAAAATGATACCATTTTTCGTAATCCTTAGGATTTTTAAGCCGAAAATCCGCACTCAAATCAATAATTTTCATTTTTGAAAGCAAATTTTGATTCAAAAATTTGGCACTAAATTCGTGTGGCGTAGCTGTAAATAAAACATCAATTTTTCTATCTAATTTATCTAAATTGTCATCTTCAAAAATCAAATCAAGATTTAAATTTGGATAAAGCTTATTAAAATTCTCGCCTATGTTGTTTTTTGAACCTAAATAAACGATTTGGGCTTTAGGATGCAAAAGCAGCAAACGCACCAACTCGCTTCCTACATAGCCACTTGCTCCTAAAATTCCAACCTTTAATTTCATCATCATTCCTTGCTTAAAAACTTTATTTTAATATTTTTTGAAAAAAAATAAGCTTAAAAATTTTATGAATTTTAAAGAATTTAAGCAAAGTTTTAAGCCTTTTTATAGCTTCTTAAATGCTTAAACCAAAGCTTGATTTAAATTTCAAAATTTTGCAAAACCTCTAAAATTCTCTAAAAATTTCTCTCAAATTCTTTACAACAAAAGAAATTTCCTCCCTTTGTATCACATAAGGAGGCATAAAATAAATAGTATTGCCAAGTGGTCTTAGCAAAAGTCCTCTTTCAAGGGCTTTTTGATAGAGCCAAATTCCTGCACGAGGCATTTTAGTGCTTAAAATATCAAAAGCACTAATCATTCCGCAAGTGCGAAAATTTCCCAAAAACTCAAATTCGCTCAAAGTCTCAAATTCTTTAGCTATAAAAGCACTTAAAAGCTTGTTTTTTTCTATGATATTTTCTTTTTCAAAAATGTCAAGTACAGCATTTGCCCCGGCACAAGCAAGGGCATTTCCTGTGTAGGAATGCGAGTGCAAAAAGGCTTTTTGCTCCTCATAAGGTGCATAAAAGGCATTATAAACCTCATCGCTTGTAAGCACCACAGACAAAGGCAAATATCCACCTGTAATGCCCTTTGATAAGCACAAAAAATCAGGTTTTAGACTGCATTGCTCGAGTGCAAAAAGAGTCCCCGTGCGTCCAAAACCTGTGGCAATCTCATCAAAAATCACCTGCACTTCAAATTCCTTGCAAAGCTTTATAGCTTCATCGATAAAACCCGCTTCATACATATGCATATTTCCTGCACATTGCACAAGAGGTTCTAAGATGAAAGCACAAAGCTCATTTGAATGCTTTGAAAGCGTGTTTTTTAAGGCTTTAAGCTCATTTTCATAGTCCTTGCTCCTAGGCACAGGAGTTTTTAAGCATTCTAAAAGCAAAGGTGCATAAGTTTTCTTATAAAGTGCTATATCTCCAACGCTTAAAGCTCCTAAGGTTTCTCCGTGATAAGAATTGCTAAGGGCTAGAAATTTGTGCTTTTTCTTGCCTTTATTAAGATTATAATGAAAACTCATCTTAAGAGCCACTTCAACAGCTGATGAGCCATTATCTGCGTAAAAGCATTTGTTAAAATTTGAAGGCAAAAGTGTGCAAAGTCTAGCTGAAAGCCTTATAATGCTTTCGTGTGAAAAACCCGCCAAAATTATATGTTCTAGGATTTCAAGCTGTTCTTTGATTTTGGAGTTAATATATTCATTAGAGTGTCCAAAGAGATTCACCCACCAAGAGCTTACGCAGTCTAAATAAGCCTTGTCGTTAAAATCATAAAGCCATACGCCTTTTGCTCTTTTTATAGGGATAAGAGGCAAATTCTCGTGGTCTTTCATCTGGGTGCAAGGGTGCCAAATATGCTTTAAATCAAGCTCTTGGAGTTTTTTATACATTGTTTTCCTTAATCTTTAAAATATTTAAAATTGATTCTTAGTAAAATCTTTCTTTAACGCATTTGTTATAAACTTAATTTATAAGAAAAATTTTAATTTTTTTGGCAAAATTATACTTTAAAATTTTAAAAATTTAAGAGAAAATAAATGCAGCTTGAAAAACTCCTCCAAGACTTAAAACAAAACTCAAATTTTCGCACCCTTAATCCTCTCAAACACGAAGGAAATTTTGTATTTAAAAATGGCAAAAAGCTTCTTAATCTTGCAGGAAATGA
>JAFLRU010000036.1 GCA_022511325.1 Campylobacter sp. | reverse complement strand
TTTTAGGCACAAGATTTGTTTTAGATGAGGAAAAAATCCTTAGAGAAGATAAATACGATTTAGATAAAATGTATGAACTTATCGAAAAAATGGCTAAAGAATGTGGCTTAATTAAAATTGATAAAAACACTTATCATTGTAAAGGAGATAAAGAAGACTTAGGGCGTTTGGGTTCTTTTATTTATAAAGGGTTAATTAAATGTGATTGGTTCACCCTTAATGTTAAAGAATGGGATTGGTTGAGTGAAAAAGAGGGAAATGAAACTTTGCTTAATGATGATATGGGAGTTTGGGCTTGAAAAAACGCAAAGCCATAAATTTTGATTTATCGACAATTAAAGTCTTTAATTTTACTGATTAAGTTAGCTTTTATTTTTTTTTGTTATAAAGCTACTTATGATTTTTAATGAAAAAGGATTTTTATGCAAGAGTTTTTAGCTCACGAGCCTTTGTTTCAAAAAGCTAAGCATTGTGAGCATTCTCACGAACACAATCATAATCATTCTCACACCCACGAACACAACCATACAGACGCAAGATTTATGGATAAAAAAATTCTTAAAATTTCTTTGATACTTACAAGTGCTATGATAATCGTGCAATTTATTTATTCTTTGCTTTCTAATTCTTTAGCCCTTTTAAGCGATACTTTGCATATGTTTTGGGACGCCTTATCTTTGGTTTTTAGTCTTTTGGCAATTATTGCAATTCAAAAATGGCAAAATAGCCAAAAAACCTTTGGTTATTTTCGTCTTGAAATTTTGGTTGCCTTTGTTAATGCCCTTACTATCATTGCTTCAGCGATTTTCATCATTTATGAAGGAATTTTTAAGCTTTTTGAGCCTCAAAGTATAGATGCTAAAACTATGATTATAGTGGCTTTTATAGGACTTTTGGTTAATGCTTTTTGTGCTTTTTTGATGTTTAAGGGTGCAAATTTAGATAATATTAACATAAAATCTGCTTTTTTACATTTAATGAGTGATTTATTTGGTTCGGTTTGCGTGATTATCGGAGGAATTTTTGTGTATTTTACAAATATTGTTTATATCGATACAATTTTAGCGATTATCTTATCTTTTTTACTCATTCGTTATGCTTTAAAGCTTCTTAAGCAAAGCGTAAATATCTTGCTTGAAAGCTCTCCTGTAAATATTGAGGAAGTAAAAAATGTGATTTTAGAAGATAAGGAAATTTTGGAAATAAAAGATTTACATATCACTCAAATCACCCATAGAATGCTTGTAGCTACAATGCATATAGTGATTAAAGATTTAAATGATTTTGAAGTGCTTGCACAAAGACTTTCAAAAAGACTTTTAGAACAATTTGAAATCGGACATTTAACCATACAACCTCAAAGGAGTTAGAAATGAAATTTAAAATGGCAAATGTAAATTGCATTAATTGTGCAAATACAATAAAAAATTCGCTTGAAGCTGAATTTGGAAAGATTGAGATTGATTTAAATACAAAAATTTTAAGTGTGGAGCTTGAAGAAAGCAAGTTAGAACATTTTGATAAAGAGTTGAAAGAACTTGGTTTTGAGATTGTAGAGAGAATTTCTTAATGCAAGAAGTAAGGCTTAAAATTGGCAAAATGACTTGCACGAATTGCTCTAATGCCATAGAAAGAGTATGTAAAAAAATTGATGGTGTTAGCGATGCAAGCGTTTCTTATGTGAATTCAAGTGGAATTTTTTTGCTTGAAAATGCTAAACTTAAAGATGAAATTTCTAAAAAAATCAAAGAGCTTGGTTTTGAGATTTTAGAAGAAGAAAATTTAGAATCTGATGAAAAAAAACAAGTTTTAAAACTTAAGATTAATCTTTGTCTTAGCGTTATTTTAAGCCTTGTAATTATGTATTTTGAAATGTTTGTTGAGGGTGAGTTTTCTAAAACTATGCAAATGATTTTGGCTTTTTTTGCAATTTTTTATTGTGGAAGAAGCTTTTTTTCTCACGCTTTTGCAGGTTTAAAATATAAAAATTTAGATATGAATACCTTAGTTTCACTTGGAGCTTTAAGTTCTTTTGTGTATTCTATGCTTGTTTATTTTAATCTTTTTAGCAAAGATGAGCATTTGTATTTTGGTGGTGGGGCTATGATTATTTCTTTCGTGCTTTTGGGCAAGTTTTTAGAAGAAAGAATTAAATTTAAAGCCTTAAAATACCAAAAAAAGCTTGAAAAAATCGATACTAAAAAGGTTAAAATTTTAGATGAAGCAGGAAATATCAAAGAAAGCTCAAGTGCTTTTGTAAAAGCAGGGGATATTCTTTTACTTAGTGAAGAAGAGTTTGTAAGTGTTGATGGAGTGATTTTAGAAGGAAGGGCAGAGCTTGATTTAAGTTTTTTAAATGGTGAGTTTTTACCTGTTTTAAAACAAGCTGGAGATGAGGTTTTAGCAGGAAGTTTTGTTATCAGCGGAACTTTAAAGGTAAAAGCAAATAAAAAAGCTATGGATAGCACTTTAGAGCAGCTTAAAGATTTGGTTTTTAAAGCAGGAAGCATTAAAACGCCTTTAGCGAACCTTGCAAATCAAATCAGTGCATATTTTGTAGGAATTATCATCATTTTAGCGAGCTGTGTTTTTGTTTTTTGGAGTATTAAAGAGGATTTAAATATTGCTTTTTTACATTCTTGTGCACTTTTGCTTATTTCTTGTCCTTGTGCTTTAGGACTTGCTACACCCATTGTTCTTACAAGGGCTTTTGAGAATGCAGCCAAGAATTTTATTCTTATCAAAAATCCTGCTGCTTTAGAAAATTTAGACCAAATTAAATGTGTGGTTTTTGATAAAACCGGCACATTGACGCAAAACCATTTAAGCGTTTTTAAACATAATCTTACTGAGGAGAATTTCAAAAAACTTGGCTTTATAGAAAGCTTTAGTTCTCACCCTATCGCAAAAGCTATTTTTAAGGCTTCAAATTTGGAAAAAAGTTCTGTAAAAGCAGATATTGAAACTCTTATAGGAAAAGGCTTAATTTATAAAGAAGAAGAGCATATCTTTTTAACAGGAAATGAGGAGTTTTTAAAAGAATACGGAGTGGATTTTAAGGGGGCTAAAGAATTTTTAACGCAGTTTGAAGATAAAGCCCCTGTGCAAGTGTATTTTGCTAAAGATAAAGAATGTTTAGGAGGGGTGGCACTTAGTAATACTTTGAAAGACGGGGCTAAAAAACTCATAGAGGATTTAAAAAAACAAGGTGTTAAAAGCATCATTTTAAGCGGGGATAATCTAAAAAGTGTGCAAAAAACTGCTTTAGAGCTTGGTATTGATGAGTATTATGCTTCTTTAAAGCCTGAAGAAAAACTTGAGTTTATTAAAACCAAAGAAAAAGAACAAAGAATTTTGTTTGTAGGAGACGGCATTAATGATGCTGCGGCGATGAGTTTAGCAAGTATGAGTATGAGTTTTGCTAAGGCGAGTGAGCTTGCTAAAAAAACAGGCGATTTTATATTGATGAAAGAGGATTTAAACGGAGTTTCTTTATGTTTTAAGCTTTCAAAAAAAAGCAAAACCCTTATCAAACTCAATCTTTTTTGGGCTTTTATTTATAATATTTGTTGTATTCCTATTGCTGCTGGAATTTTATCTTTTATAACTTTAAGTCCACACATTGCAGCTTTAGCGATGTGTTTTAGCTCTTTAGCTGTGGTTTTAAACTCGCTAAGGAAAATTTAGTTTTAAAAACTGATGAGAATTTTTATTGCTTTTTTAAAATCACTTAAAATTTTTTAAACAAAAAATTCCCTTTTACAGCACTTTTAGCCATAAAAAGGGTTTAAATTTGATTATGCGAAAGCTCATAAGTTTTATTTGTATTTCTTTTCAAACTCGGCTTTAAATTCATCTGTGCCTAAAACGACTCGGCAGTTAGCTCTATTGACTCCGTCGAGTTTTTCAGTTTCGCTAATTTTACTTAATTGTAATAAATTCGAATATTTTTCTTCAAGTTTTTTAAGTTTTTCTTTGGCTTCTTCTATTTCTTGTTTTTCTTTGGCAATTTCCTCATCACTTTTTTTGACTTTTTTAAAATAGCCTACATATTCATATTCATCAATTTTGGCTTTTGATTTTCTATGTAATTCTTGGTATTCTTCGAAAATTTGCGGATACACAAGATAGTCTTTTACGGATATATCCATCTCATTTAAACACCATTTCATCTTTTTTACAGCTTCTTCTCTGTGTTCGTAATAATATCTGCCGTCCTTTTTTTGTGAATCATCTAAAGAATTTCCACAAGCGCTCAAAAGTAGGGCTAGGCTTAAAATTAAGTTTGATTTTTTCATCTTTTATCCTTAATTTGATTTAAAATTTCTGACAAATCTTTGTTTATAACTTCGAATTTGCTTTTAATTCGAGCTTTTAAACTCAAATTTACATATTATTTTCTTTATCTCCTCTCATTGCTTCAAGCATTTGCTCGTGCCTTTGTTTGCTTGTTTTTTGAGCTACGCTGATTATACCCCAAATACTACAAATAAACCACAAAGGAACTCCAAAAATGAGTCCAATACCCAATAAATCAAGTATCAAAGCAATAACACAAAGTATAAGATTAAAAATAGCTTGTATAGGCATTCCTCTTACGAATAAGGCTATAAAAGGAAAGAAAAAAGCTAAAACATAAATCATTGAAAACTCCTTAAAGTAAAAGCATAATTCTACCCCCCCCCCCCCTTAATCTAGGCTGAATTTTGGCAAAAAGGATAAAATTTTTTGAATTTTTTATTTAAAGGTGATGATTTGAGTGTTTGTTGCTAGAAATTTAGTTTAGAATTTTACAAAGATAGGGGTTTCAAATATAAATTTTTTATGTTTTCTCCTCCACAGCTTTCCCAAAGTATTTTTCTAAAGCTTCAAGTTTTTCTTTTTCTTCATCGATTTGATTTGACTTAGATTGATTTT
Organism: Campylobacter sp.; assembly: GCA_022511325.1. Classification (GTDB taxonomy): domain Bacteria; phylum Campylobacterota; class Campylobacteria; order Campylobacterales; family Campylobacteraceae; genus Campylobacter_D. The sequence continues at coordinate 5,676 of JAFLRU010000036.1, read as the reverse complement.
TAAAAGAGTTAATTTTGTCTTTAAAATCCTCTTGTTTTATAGAATTAAGCTTACTCTCGTCAATAGCAATTTCTTTTTTAACTTCAATCTTTGCTTCATTTCCAAATTTATTTTTAAAAAGCTCTATGATAAGCTTGAAATTTTTATTAAGCATATCACGTTCTTGTCCTTGTGCATTAGAACCAATTGTTAAAATTTGATTTTCAAAGCTTATAAATTGTGTAGTGTTTTCAAAACACTCACCCAAATCATAATCCCTATCATAAATTAGTTCAAGCAAAAGTTCATAAGCGTTTTTGTCTGTTTTTTGCGTTGTTGGAGCAATAGAGATTTTAGGACTTGATTTTTGTGTTGTTTGTGTGCTTTTTATTTCGCTAATTTGCGTGTCAATTTCTTTAAGATGACTTGCTTCCATCATCATAAAAGCCATCACGCAAAGCGTGAAACCATCATCATCGCAAAGCATATTTTTTGCTCTTGAGAGTATTCTAAAAAATCTTTCATAAACTAGGGTTGAAAATTCGTTGCTTCTTGCAAAAAAGCTTTCTTTAAGATAAAAAAGCATCTCATCAATTACGCTAGAGGCTTCATAATTTTGGAGTTCTTCTAAAAATTCAAACACTTTTTCTCTATCTTTTTGCAAAAGAGCAGTATAAAATTCCTTAATTTTAAGCGGGTCTAAAAAACCTAACATTTCTGTGATTTTTGTGGTGCTAATATGATTTTGACAAAAAATGATAGCTTGATCAAGTAAGGTTAAAGTGTCTCTTAAAGAGCCATTTCCACTTCTAGCAATGAATTTTAAAGCTTCCTCTTCAAATTCTACATTTTCTTTGATGAGAATTTCTTTGAGGTGATTAAGAATTTCACTTTGTGCAATTTGTTTAAAACGAAAATGTTGAGTGCGTGAAAGCACAGTTGCAGGAAGCTTTAGAGGGTCTGTGGTTGCAAGAATGAATTTTACATAATCAGGTGGTTCTTCAAGGGTTTTTAAAAGTGCATTAGCAGCTTGAGGGGTCAGCATATGCACTTCATCAATAATAAAAATTTTAAATCTCGCCATAGATGGAGCGTATTTAGTTTGTTCAATTAGGGTTTGTATATCTTCAAGTCCGCGGTTGCTCGCTGCGTCCATTTCGATAATATCCATATGAGTGCCTTCTAAAGATGCAAGACATTGTTTGCACTCTAAACAAGGTGTATCGCTAGGTCCTTTTTCACAGACTAAAGAGCGTGAAAAAATTCTTGCACTTGAAGTTTTCCCGCTGCCACGAAGTCCTGAAAATAAATAAGCGTGAGCAAGTCTTTTAGAATTTAAAGCATATTTTAAACTTGTACTAATTGTCTTTTGTCCAACAAGCTCATCAAAGGTTTTAGGTCTATATTTTATAGCTAAGGCTCTAAACATTTTTACTCATTCATAATGGATAAAAGTTCGATATTGTCTTTGGTTTTAAGCATTTTAGAATACAAAAATTTCAAAGCCTCCACATCGTCCATTTGTGAAATCGCTGAGCGAATTGCCCAAATTTTTTGTAAATTAGCTGGATTTTGCAAAAGTTCTTCTTTTCTTGTGCCTGATTTTATGATATTGATTGCTGGGTAAATCCTTCTATCGGATATATTTCTATCGAGTATAATCTCGCTATTTCCAGTTCCCTTAAATTCTTCAAAAATCACATCGTCCATTCTTGAACCCGTATCAATAAGTGCGGTTGCAACTATGGTAAGAGAGCCACCTTTTTCTATATTTCTAGCTGCTCCAAAGAAACGTTTAGGTTTATGAAGTGCATTTGCATCTACTCCTCCGCTTAAAACCTTTCCTGAACTTGGAGTAGCAGTGTTATAAGCCCTTGCAAGTCTTGTAATACTATCAAGCAAGATAATCACATCCTTGCCCATTTCTACCATTCTTTTAGCTTTTTCTATCACGAGTTCAGCAACCCTTACGTGATTATAAGCAGGTAAATCAAAAGTTGAGCTAAAAACTTCGCCTTTAACGCATCTTTGCATATCTGTAACTTCTTCAGGTCTTTCATCAACCAAAAGCACAATAAGATGCATTTCAGGGTGGTTTTTCGCAATGGCTGCTGCAAGTTCTTTCATCAGTTCAGTTTTACCTGTTCTTGGGGGAGCAACGATAAGTCCTCTTTGTCCTTTACCAATAGGTGTGAAAAGGTCTAAAACTCTACCCGTTAATTTCATTGCATCATATTCAAGTTTAATTTTTTCAGTAGGGAAAATCGGTGTAAGATTATCAAAAAGTGGTCTTTCTTTAGCTTCTTGCAAAGGTAAATAATTAATCGCTTCAATTTTTAATAAAGCATAATATTTTTCTTGATCCTTTGGTTCTCTTACTTGTCCAGTTACTATATCTCCAACCCTTAGAGCAAATTTTCGAATTTGTGAATTAGAAACATAAGCATCATTAATACTATCGCTTAAATCTCCGTCCATACCCCTTAAAAAACCATAACCCTCACTTGAAATTTCTAAAATACCCGTAAAAAGTATAAATCCACCTTTTTTTGTTTGGGCTTTTAAAATTTCGAAAATGAGTTCTTGGCGGCGAAATTCTCTAGGGTTTTCTATCTCACATTCAGTAGCAATTGTAATTAAGCTTTCTAAGTCAAGCAACTTTAAATTCTCAATTTTGTAACCTTCCACAGGAATGTGGGTTCTTTGATGTTGTTTTTTTTCTTTTTCCATAAGTCCTCAGGAGAAAATTTAGATTTTAGAATTTAATAAAAGATGATTTTAATAAAAAAACACACTTTTTGTCAAATTTGTTTATAATTATAAAAAAATTTTTTTTAAAGATTGATTATGAGATGCACACATTGTAGATTAAATTATAAAGAAGAACAAATGATAGAAAAAAATGGCAATTTTTTTTGCTGTAAAGGTTGTCAAAGTGTTTATGAGCTTTTAAATGAAAATGATTTAGGAGAATTTTATGAAAAATTAGGAGATGTGAGTTTAAACCCTGTAAATTTGGAACAAGAGAGCAAAAATTATGATGAGTTTATTAGTAAAACCAAAGAGGGTTTAAGTGAAATTTATCTTATGATACACGGCATAGAATGTGCTGCTTGCGTTTGGCTTAATGAAAAAATTCTTATTAAACAAAAAGGCATTTTAGAACTTGATATTAATCACCTTACACATAAAGCAAGAATAGTTTTTGATGAAAGTGCTATTACTCTTAAACAAATTTTGAGTTTAATACAAAGCATAGGTTATAAAGCAAGTGCTTATGATCCTACTAAGGCTCAACAAAAAGCGGATATGACAAAGAGGGAATTTTATTCTAAACTTGTGGTTGCAGTTGCTTGCGTGATGAATATTATGTGGGTGGCAGTGGCAAAATATGCAGGTTTTTTCAGTGGTATGCAAAGTGATATGAAAGACATTTTAAATTTTGCCGAATTTATACTTTGTTCTCCTGTGCTTTTTTATACAGGTTCAAGTTTTTATAAAAGTGCGTTTTTAGCGGCAAAAAATAAAGCTCTTAATATGGATACTTTGGTTATTAGCGGAGCAAGCTTAGCTTTTTTATATTCAATTTGGGCGATGTTTTCAAGACTTGGAGAGGTGTATTTTGACTCTGTGGCAATGATTATTTGCTTTGTATTTATCGGCAAATACCTTGAGGTTTTTAGCAAAAAACGTGCTTTAGATACTATAGATGGCTTGAATGATTTTTTACAAAGCGAAGTTTTAGTTTATGATGGAGAAAAATTTTCGCCTAAAGAGGTGCAAAAAGTAGAACTTGGAGATTTGATTTTACTTAAAAGTGGAGATAAAATTCTTATTGATGGAATTTGTCAAAAAGGTGAAGCAAGTGTAGATACTTCATCTTTAAACGGAGAAAACGAGCCAAAACTTATCAAAAAAGGAGATGAGCTAAGTTCAGCTTCTATTGTGCTTGATGGGAGCGTAGAATATCTTGCTACGAAGCTTTATGCGGATTCAAAACTTTCTAGGATAATCAAACTTTTGGAATTTGCACATTCTAAAAAAGCTAGACTCGAAAGTCTTGTCAATCAAATCAGTGCGTATTTTTCACGCACAATTTTAAGTTTGGCTTTTCTTTGCTTTTGCTTTTGGTTGTTTTTCAGAGGTGAAAGCTTAGAATTTTCTTTGATTAATGCGATTTCAGTTTTGATTATTGCTTGTCCTTGTGCCTTAGCTCTTGCTACTCCTGTTAGCAATCTTATAGCTCTTTCAAGGGCTTTAAAGCAAAATATACTTTTTAAAAGTGCAGGAGTGATTGAGGATTTAAGCAAATGTGATTTTGCAGTTTTTGATAAAACAGGAGTTTTAACAAAGTCAAAATTAGAAATTAAAGAATTTTATTTGAGTTCAAAGCTTGAAATTAATGAGCTTTATAATTTTGTTAAACTTTCAAATCACCCTTTATCTAAGAGCGTGGCTTTATTTTTGGAGCAAAAAGGGGCTAAAAATGAAAATTTAGATTTTAAAGAGCTTACTAATATCCAAGCAAGAGGTTTAAAAGCTCACTTAAATGGGGTTTTGTTTTTGGGTGGGAGTTCTAAATTTTTAGAGCAAAATCATATCAAGAGTAAAGAATTTGAGAATTCTCATTTTATTTTTGCAAAAGAGGGTGAAATTTTGGCATTTTTTGAATTTGAAAGTGTGTTAAGAGAGGGCGTAAAAGAACTTATAGCTTATTTAAAAGAGAACAAAATTCGCACGATGATTTTAAGTGGAGATAATGTAAAAGCTGTGCAAAAAATTGCAAATAAGCTTGATATAAGTGAGTTTAAAGCCTCTTGTTTGCCTGAAGATAAAATGAAAATGATTGAAAATTTGAGTCAAAAACACAAAGTTTTATTTGTTGGAGATGGAGTAAATGACGCTTTAGCTTTAAATTATGCAGCGGTTTCAACTACACTTAGGGAGGGTTGTGATTTGGCGATTGAAAGTAGTGATATTTTGCTTTTGAAAAACGATTTAAATTCTTTGCAAAAGGCTTTAAAACTTTCTAAAAATACTTATAAAATCATCAAGCAAAATTTGGCTTTTTCTATAATATATAACGCCCTTACCATACCTTTAGCCTTTTTAGGACTCATTAATCCGCTCATTGCTGCCATATCGATGTCTTTAAGTAGTATAATGGTGATTTTAAATGCTTTAAGGATTAAAGAATGAATTTTGTAATTATGATGATGATAGGGGTTTCGGTGATTGTTTTTTTTATCATACTTGGCACTTTGCTTTGGGGGATTAAAAATAAGCAGTTTGATGATGATTATAAGTTTATAACTTTAAACGATGATGAAGAATCTTTAAAAGAGGCTATAGAGCTTGAAAATCGTAAGAAACAAGTTTTAAAAGAAAAGAAGATTAATGAAAATAAAGATTAATTAGAAAAACGTAGAAAGAATTTCTCGCAAATTTTTATTTTCTTTCCTCATTCATTTTTATATTCCTTAAATTTGGACTCTATATTTTTTAATTCATCATAAATAGGAATTTCTGAAGAACTTACTAATTCTGTAATTTCTTTGAATATTTTTTTATAGTTTTCATCCTCTTCTTTTTCATAAAGTTTTTGAAAGAAATTTATGATTTTTTCCAAACTTTGTTCTGCGATTTTAACATTTTGTATTAAATTTTGCAATTTAGTTTCATTAAAAGAGCAAATGT
>JAFLRU010000035.1 GCA_022511325.1 Campylobacter sp. | reverse complement strand
CTTGGACAATAAAATTATTAATGGTTAAAAATAAAGAATAAGTTAAGATTGCTGTAAAAATCACATTGATTGTATAAGAGATTAAAGCGATTTCTTTTTGTTTAACCTTAAGAAAAATAATCACACAAATCAAAGAAAAGCAGATGATTAAAATAATAAGCGTGAGGTAATGAAAAATTGTAAATTGCATTAAAAACACTCTGAACTTAGTCGAATTGTATAATTGTTTTCATAGCTAAAGTCCTCAAAAGAAATCCTTTGACTTTGAGTTTGGTCTTTTTTAAGTCCTTTAAGCTCTCTACTTTTTTTCCTATAAGGTAAAAATTTATTTTTATATTCTGTTAGAAAACTATCTTCGGGTAATTTATCTTTAAAAATTTTAGCTGTAACCTTGCATTCTTTAAAATCCCTTTTTGAAGTATTAGTAATGCTAAAATCCACAGCTAAGGCATTTGAACTTTCTAAAAGTTTTTGGTCAGTTATAAGAGTTTTTCTACTTCTTGCATATGAATCTATAAATTTATAACCATAAATATAAATTAAAAAACAAGCAATAATATCAATCGCGATAATAAACAACCCAATAACAGGCTTATATCTTAAAAAAACGCATAAAAGCAAAACAGAGGTGAAAAGAAAAAAGACAAACAAAATCAGCATATAATCAACAAGATATAAACGCTGCGTATAATAAAGTATAAATTCTTTAAAACTTTCCACCTTTTATCCTAATTTATTGTGAATTTACAGCACTTTGCTTTTTATTATCCTTAGTATCTACCCAAATATTTGGAACTGCACCACCCGGTGTTAAGAAAATTTTAGCATCTTGATTGACTTTAAGAGCTTCATTAAATTCCTTTTGAGTTTCGATTTGTTTGAGGTTTAACAAAGGATTATTAAGACTATCTGCAATTTCTTTGTTTGCAAAAGCTTGCGCCTGTGATTCGATTTTAATTGCATCAGCCTTACCTTTAGAACTGATAATGGTTGCATTAGCTTCACCTTCGGCTAAAGTCGCTTTTCTTATAGCTTCTTGCACAGCTCTAACAGCTTCTTGTTTAGCAATTTGCACTCTTTCAATTTGTTCTTTCACCCTTGTTGGAAGAACAATTTCTCTTAGTTCTACTGCTTGAAGTTGCACAGGATTGTTAGGAAGTGAAGAAATGCTCTTAGTAACTCCTTCGCTAATGTGTTCAGCAATAGCATTACGATTTGCAGGCAAAGTTTCAGCTGTGTATTGACCTATCACACTTTGAACGACATTACGCACGGTTGGGTCTATGATTTTATTTTCCCAATTTAAATTCCAATTTGCAATGGTATTTGGCACTTCATTTGGGTTAAGATTGTATTTAACGGTTATATTTACAAGCACGGTTAAGCCGTCTTTATCTAAAACTGAAATGCTGTTTTTATTGATAATTCCTGTTCCAGTTTGCAGGCTGTCATTGCCTCCATCTAAAGAAGTATAAGTCATTTGTCTTTGTCTAGTATCTACAACAATAATTTTTTGAATGATAGGCACAAAAAAATGCAAACCTGATTTTAAAGGCGTAGGATCATAGCTTCCTGTCGTAACTTTAATCCCCATTTCACCTTCATTGACGATAGCAAAAGGCTTTGCAAGAAATAAAATCAAAATGATAATAATGAGTATATAAACAAGAGGGGAAAATTTTCCAAAACCTTTGAAATTAAATTCAGGGGCTTTAAAATTAAAATTTTGACGATTGCCGCCACCTGATGAGTTTGAATTTTTTTTGTTGAAATAATCATTTAAATCCGCTGGCATTAATATCCTTTAAATATAAGTTAGCATTGAGTCGTATTTTGCGTTGCGTCCATAAACCACATCAAAATACGCATCTTGTAATTTTTTCGTAATTTCACCTCTTTTGCCATTGCCTATAATTCTAGTATCGACATTATTAATCGGTGTAACTTCAGCTGCAGTTCCTGTAAAGAATGCTTCATCAGCTGTATAAACTTCATCTCTTGAAATTCTTTGACGCAATATTTTAAGCCCAAGATCAGCAGCAATTTTTAACACCGTATCTTGAGTAATGCTTTTTAAAGAAAAATCATTTGGTGGAGAGATTAAAGTCCCATCTTTTACAATAAAAAAACATTCTCCTGTGCCTTCAGCGACAAAGCCTTCTTCATCAAGCATTAAAGCTTCTTCATACCCCGCTTCAACAGCTTCAAATTTAGCAATTTGAGAATTAAGATAATTCGCACTAGCTTTAGCCTTAGCAAAAGAGGATTTCACGCTATTTCTTGCAAGTGAAGAAATTTTAACCTTGATACCCTTTTCAAGCCCTTCATCCCCAAGATAAGCTCCCCATTCCCAAGCTGCAATTCCTACACGAACAGGTGCTTTTGCGTGATAAAGCCCCATTATTCCATCGCCTAAAAAGATTAAAGGACGAATGTAAGTATTGTTTTGAAAGTTATTTGCTTTTAAAAGCTCAATTTGAGCATCTTCAAGTTCTTTTTGAGAAAAAGGACATTTAATCAAGGTAATTTTTGCAGATTCTAAAAGTCTTTTTGTGTGATCTTTAAGTCTAAAAATTGCTAAACCTTTTTGTGTTTTATAGGCTCTAGTTCCTTCAAAGACAGCATTTCCATAATGCAAAGAATGTGTTAAAAAATGTAAAGTTGCATCTTTAAAATCGACAAGTTTTCCATCAAGCCAAATTTTATCTGCTTTAATCATCTTTATCTACCTTTTAATTGATATTTTCTTTTGAAATTAAATGATTGATTTTATCAAAAATATACTAATAATTAAATAAATATTGTTAAAATTATTGCTAGTTTTAAAAAATTTGGAGGAAATTATGCCTATTGTAACGATAAAACTTGCAAAACCTGCAATGAGCAAGGAGCAAAAAGCAGAACTCATCAAAGATATAACCGAACTTTTAAGCACAAAATATAATAAAAGTAAAGAAAGAATTGTGGTGATGATTGAGGATAGTGAGCCTTTTGATATAGGCTTTGGTGGAGAAAGTGTTGAAAGCATTAAAGCAAAGGCAGCAAAATAATGAAAGATTTAAAGGTGGGAGATAAAGCTCCACAATTTGAACTTCTTAATCAAGATGGAGTTAAAATTGCTCTTAAAGATTTTATCGGCAAGAAAGTGATTTTGTATTTTTATCCCAAAGATAATACTCCCGGTTGCACAACACAAGCGTGCGAATTCACTCAAAATTATGAAAAATTTATGGATAAAAATGCTGTGATTATTGGAATTAGCCCCGATAGTACCAAATCGCACGAAAATTTTATTAAAAAATTTAATCTTAAACACATTTTGCTAAGTGATGATGAAAAAGAAGTTTCAAAAGCTTATGGAGCTTGGGGTTTAAAGAAAAATTATGGCAAAGAATATGAAGGTATTATCCGCTCAACCTTTGTGATTGATGAGCAAGGAAAAATCATTAAAATTTATAGTAATGTTCGTGCGAAAGACCACGCTTTTAAGGTTTTAGAAGAGCTTTAATGTTGGTTCATATTTGTTGTAGTGTGGATTCTCATTATTTCATACAAGAATTACAAAAAGCCTATCCTAAAGAAAAGATTGTTGCTTATTTTTACGACCCTAATATCCATCCTTATAGTGAGTATGAATTAAGATTTTTAGATGTCAAACGCTCCTGCGACAATCTTAAAATCAAACTCTATAAAGGTGAATACGCCTATGAAAATTGGCTTGATGCAGTTAGAGGCTATGAAGATGAGCCTGAAAAAGGTGCAAGATGTGAAATTTGTTTTGATTTTAGAATGAAAGGAAGTGCTAAGCTCGCCTTTAAACTTGGAGAAAAAAAACTTACAACCACGCTTTTAATGAGTCCTAAAAAGGATTTAGAGCAACTTAAAAAAGCTTTAGAAAAAGAATGCAAACCCTATGGAATAGAATTTTTAGCACCTGATTTTCGTAAAAATGGAGGCACCACAAGACAATTTGAGCTTGCAAAAAAGGATAAGCTTTATCATCAAAATTATTGCGGTTGTATTTATGGACTTAAAAAACAAAAGGAAAACAAAGCTTTTATTGATGAATTAATGTCCCCGCTTTCGCGTCAAATTTTACCTGCAAGCATTGAAGCAAGAATAAAACTTTATAAAAAAGTGTGTAGTTTAGAAAAAAAGGGAGTGAAATTTGAACTTTTAAGAGAGAAATTTCTAAATTATCGTCTTTTAAAAGCCTTGATAAAAATTAATAATCAAGTCGTTAAAGCTCATATTTTATTTTATTCACATTTTAAAAATGTTTATACAAAATTTTCTTTAAATGATGATTTTAAAGGTATTTATAAGGCTTTAAAAGATGAATTAGTTTTTTTAGATTTTGAATATTTTAATGCACTTTGTAAAAATAAATTTAAAAATTATGAGCATTTTCTAAAAAAGCCTTTAAGCGTAGAACAAGAGATTAAATTGCGTCAAAAGCTTTTTGGAGCCTACAATCTCTCTCCTATCATCATTTTAGAACAAATCTCAAAGGGTCGCTATGAAATTTCTGCAAAGAGTGAAATTTATTTTGACACCAAAGAAAAAATCGTACTTTTATAGTTTAAAAATAAGACTTAAGAATTTTTAAATTTAAAGTCAATTAAATCAAAATTTTAATTATCATAAGGAAATTTAAATGTTTTTCATTAATTTAATTTTTTTAAAATCACATCTGTTTGCATTTAAAGCTTCAAAAAATTAATTTAATAAAAATTTTTAAAATACATTTTTGTTTTATGATTTTATTAGTATTTTTTTTGTAAAATTTACTTTTTTAATAATTTAAATTTTTAGGTTTTAAGTTAATGATAAATGTAAGCCAAATCCAAGAAATTTTGCCACACCGCTATCCTTTTTTACTTGTGGATAAAATTATAGAGCTTAAAATTGGAGAAATTGTTAAAGGCTATAAAAATATCAGCATTAGCGACCCAGTTTTTATAGGACATTTTCCAAATCACCCTATTTATCCGGGGGTTTTGATTTTAGAAGGTATGGCACAAACGGGAGGAGTTTTGGCTTTTGAAAGTATGGATGATAAAGTCGATCCGAAATCTAAAGTTGTGTATTTCACGGGGATTGATGGAGCAAAATTTAGAAATCCTGTTCGTCCGGGTGATCGTTTAGATTATGAAATGCAAGTGGTTAAAAATCGCGGAACTTTGTGGATTTTTAAAGGACAAGCCTTTGTAGAAGGAAATTTAGTTGCAGAGGCAGAACTTAAAGCAATGATTGTGGATCGATGAAAAATCAAATTCATTCAAGTGCAGTCATTGAAGATGGTGCTATTTTAGGTAAAGGTGTTATTATAGAACCTTATGCTTATGTGAGTAAAGATGCTAAAATAGGCGATGAAGTTGTGATTAAACAAGGAGCAAGAATTTTAGCTAATACGACGATAGGAGATAAAAGCCGCGTGTTTTCTTATGCGATTGTAGGAGATATTCCTCAAGATATTTCTTACAAAGATGAAACTAAAACCGGAGTTGTGATTGGAAAAAATGCGACAATTAGAGAATTTGTAACGATAAATTCCGGCACAGCCAAAGGAGATGGTTTTACAAGAGTTGGAGATAATGCTTTTATTATGGCGTATTGTCATATCGCGCACGATTGCATTTTGGGTGATAATATTATTTTAGCAAACAATGCGACTTTAGCAGGGCACGTTGAACTTGGTGATTATGTGGTTGTGGGAGGATTAACTCCTATTCATCAATTTGTTCGTGTGGGTGAGGGCTGTATGATAGCAGGAGCTTCAGCACTTTCTCAAGATGTTGTGCCTTTTTGTTTAGCAGAAGGAAATCGTGCAAGCATACGAAGTCTTAATTTGGTAGGAATTCGTCGTCGTTTTGATAAAGATGAGGTAGAAAATTTAAATAAAGCGTATAAATTTTTATTTAAAAAAGGGGATTTAAAAGAAAATGCAAAAATTTTACTTGAGCAAAATATCAGCGAAAATGTAAATAAAATGTGCGAATTTATTTTTGAAACCAAACGCGGAATTCCAGTATATAGAGGAAAAAATAATGACTAAAAGGTGCAGTTTTTGCAACGAGAGTGAAAGCTCACAAAGAAGAATTTTAGCTAATGAGCAAGATAATGCTTTCATTTGTGAATATTGTATTGAGGGTGCTTATAATATCATTTTTGGTGAAGAAAAAGTTTTAAAAGAACTCAAAGAAAAAAAGGTTGTAGATTTTAAAAATATTACTCCTAAGGAATTAAAAGCCTATTTAGACGGCTATGTGATAGGGCAAGATAGAGCCAAAAAAGTTTTTAGTGTTGGGGTTTATAATCATTATAAAAGACTTTTTAGAGCAGATTTAGAAGATGATGATACAGAGCTTTCAAAATCAAATATTTTACTTGTAGGACCAACAGGAAGTGGGAAAACTTTACTTGCCCAAACCTTGGCAAGATTTTTAGATGTTCCTATAGCCATTTGTGATGCAACTTCTTTAACTGAAGCAGGATATGTTGGAGAAGATGTTGAAAACATACTTACAAGGCTTTTGCAAGCTGCTGATGGAGATGTTGAAAGGGCTCAAAAAGGTATAGTTTTTATTGATGAGATTGATAAAATTGCTAGAATGAGTGAAAATCGTTCCATAACCCGAGATGTAAGCGGTGAAGGTGTGCAACAAGCTTTACTTAAAATCATAGAAGGTTCGCTTGTAAATATTCCTCCAAAAGGTGGTAGAAAACACCCTAATCAAGATTTTATACAAATTGATACTTCAAATATTTTATTTGTTTGTGGAGGTGCATTTGATGGACTTGAAACCATACTTAAACGCAAAAAAGGCGATAAAGTCGTAGGCTTTTTTGACGATGAAACACCAAAATTACAAAAAAATTTACTTGAAAAAATTGAACCCGATGATTTAGTGCATTTTGGTTTAATCCCAGAACTTATAGGAAGACTTCATATCATTGCTTCTTTAAATGAGCTTGATGAAGATGATATGGTGCGTATTTTAACCGAGCCAAAAAATGCTATTATTAGGCAATATCAAAAGCTTTTTGCAATTGATGGGGTAAATTTAAAATTTGAAAATGAGGCTTTAAAAGCCATTGCACAGCTTGCTTTAGAGCGTAAAACAGGTGCAAGGGGACTTAGGAGTATTATAGAAGAAATGATGGTGGATTTGATGTTCGAATTGCCTGAATACAAAAGCTATGATATAGTCATCACAAAAGAAGTTGTTTGCGAGGGTGCAAAGGCTTTGCTAATTAAAAGAAAAATAAGTTAAAAGGAAAGAAATGATATTAGACCAGCTTATAGGGTTTTTTTCAAGTGATATGGGTATAGATTTAGGAACAGCTAACACCTTGGTTTTGGTTAAAGATAAAGGCATAGTGATTAATGAACCTTCAGTGGTTGCTGTAGAACGCGAAAGATATGGAGGTGGCAAAGCAAAAATTCTTGCAGTGGGAAAAGAAGCCAAAGAAATGGTGGGTAAAACTCCGGGAAATATTGAGGCAATTCGTCCTATGAAAGATGGAGTTATAGCTGATTTTGATATGACTGAAAGAATGATTCGTTATTTTATTGAAAAAACACACCGCAGAAAATCTTTTTTGCGTCCTAGAATCATCATTTCTGTGCCTTATGGACTCACTCAAGTTGAAAGAAAAGCTGTTAGAGAAAGTGCCTTAAGTGCTGGAGCTAGGGAGGTATTTTTGATAGAAGAACCTATGGCTGCTGCAATTGGAGCAAATTTACCTATACAAGAACCTAAGGGAAATTTGGTTGTGGATATTGGAGGTGGAACGACTGAAATTGGGGTGATTTCTTTAGGAGGACTTGTAATTTCAAAATCCATACGAACAGCTGGAGATAAACTTGATATGAGTATAGTCAATTATGTAAAAGAAAAATACAATCTTGTCATAGGAGAAAGAACAGGAGAAGAAGTTAAAATCAATATTGGTTCAGCTGTGCAGCTTCCAAAAGATCTTTCTATGGTTGTTAAGGGACGCGACCAAGTTACAGGGCTTTTAAATCGTGTAGAACTAACAAGTGAAGATGTAAGAGAAGCTATGAAAGAATATTTAAAAGAGATTGCCGATGCTTTAAAAATGGTTCTTGAAATGATGCCACCAGATTTAGCTTCAGATATAGTTGAAAACGGAATTGTGCTAACTGGAGGAGGAGCTTTGATTCGAGGACTTGATAAGTATTTATCTGAAACCGTGCGTTTGCCTGTATATGTAGCAGATGAACCCTTACTCGCTGTTGCTAAAGGCACAGGTAGAGCTTTAGAGGAAATTTCTTTATTGCAACAGCTTACGAATGAAGAATAGAATTGTCTTTATTTTAATTTTAGCTTTTTTAGTAGTCGTTTCTTTACATTATGGGGGACTTATCAAAAAAAACATTCTTTTTGTCAATGATTTTGTAGTTGGAAAATTATATGATTTAAAAGAATATACAAGTGAAGCAATTTCTAAACATTTTAATCAAGCCGAGCAAATTTCTTCTTTAAAAGAAAAAAATAAAGAATTAGAACACAATGCTATTTTAGCAATCACTCTTTCAAATGAGCTTAATCGTCTTTTAGAGGACAAAAATTCTACTCAATATTTTCCTAAAATTTCTTTAGTAAGAGCTATGTCTTATGTGCAAATGAATGATTATAGAAAAGTATGGCTTGATTCTTTAATACAAGTGCCAAGTAGTAAGAGTGCAGGACTTATTTATAAAGGCTATACAGCCGGTATTGCTATTAATAAAGATGGCAGAATAATGGCAATTTTACAAGGTGATGAGCAATGTTCTTTTTCGGTTTATATAGGAGAAGATAAATTTCCCGGAGTAGTGCAAGGACAAAATGGCAAAATTTTAGTCAAATTTATCCCTAAATATTCTAAAATAAAAGTTGGTGATGAAATTTTAACTAGCGGGCTTGATAATATATTTTTTTCAGGAATTCCAGTGGGTGTTATAACTCAAATCATTGATGAGGATATGTATTTAAATGCTGAAGTAAAACCTTATATAGAGGTGAATATTCCTGTGTATTTATATATAGTAGAGCATTTGTAAGCATTCAATTTAAAACTAAAACAAATTTTTTAACTCTTTTCCTAGATAAAATTTAAAAATCATTTGCAATCTAAAGCTTTTTAACATCACTAAATAGCATTAACAAACAAATATCATTGAATTAATAAAATGCGTGATAAAATTGTCAAAACTGCATATTGATTTTATTAACTTTGTAAAGTTATTTCATTAAATGGCTAAAATGCTCACTTGATATTTTAAAACAAATTTAATTTTTAAAGTTTCTACGAAGAAAAACTCAAAGTCTTTTTAAAAAGCTTTCCATAAGAACTTTTTTCATCAATCAAATCGCAAGTTTGAACTAAACTAAGATTTTCTTTCAAGCAAAATTCCAAAAGCTCCATTATAAAACACGCATCCTTTGGCTCTATATGAGCGGGACATTTTTTTGCGTTGGTATAATGATGATGAATTTTATGCACAAGCGTAGAGTTTTGAATTTCAACAAGGAACATTTCGAGTGGAGCTTTAAAAAACATTGAATTTCTTTTGATATTGATAGAAAGATAAAACATATCCAAACCATAAATTTTTTGAGCATAAGAATCAAAAAAATACAAAGTTTTATTAAGATTATCCTTAAAAGTGCGAATCATAAGCTCCAAAATCGCAAGTTTTTGCTCCTTTGTATAAAAATTTCCAATGGGCGAGAAACAAAATTCAAGTAAAGCTTTTATCGAATACCACTCACTTGCTGCAAAAGAATAAGCTCTCATTTTTTCACCACGTTTTTGTCTATAAATTTTAGCTTCTTTACTATCGATATTGTGATACACAGAAGATACGATAAAATCCCTATAAGCAGGATTTGGAAAAGAAGGGTGAAGTATAAGCGAGCCTTCGTTTTCATTTTCAAAAATGTATTTTAAACCTTCTTCATAGCCCTCGATGATTTTAAATTCTTCATTTTTGGCATTATTTAAAAGAGTGTAAAAACTAATCTCTTCATCATTATCCCAAATTTGTAAAGGGTAACGAAAAAATTCACAAATTTTTTCTTTGGTTTTTAAATCAAGCTCTTTAGAGTGTTCATTTTCTATCCAGTTTGCCAAAGTTCTTCTATCTTTTCCTAAAATGTTTGCAAATTTACTCAAACTTAAACCGGATTTTTTAAAAATTTCAAACAATTTTTGTTGAGAACTTAGCATAAATATTTTACCTTGTTTTGAAAATGTTACTTTTAGTAAAAATATAAAAATTTATATTTAAATTTCTAAGAGGAATTTTAGACAAATATTCTTACATTTTTTTTAAAAATGCTCAAAAAATATACAAAAATATTTATTTAGTTTAATAATTATACAAATTATAAAAAAATTTTGCATTTTATTTAAAGATAAAAAATTTTATAATAATCTTAAAATTTCACCAAAAAAGAAAGGAAATGCTATGGCATATGAACAAGCTTATCAAGAGTCTATAAATTCTCCTGAAAAATTTTGGGCTGAAGCAGCAAAAAAAGTTCATTGGTATAATGAGTGGGATAAGGTTCTTGACGATAGTGACGGACATTATAAATGGTTTGTTGGGGGTTGTATGAATACTTGCTACAATGCCCTTGATTTGCATATTCATAATGGACGTGGCGATCAACTTGCTTTGATTTATGAT
>JAFLRU010000034.1 GCA_022511325.1 Campylobacter sp. | reverse complement strand
AGGAGCTAAAATCTTTTCTTTTGGGACTACAAAACTTGGAGCTTTTTCTAAATTTTCAAGTCCTAGGCGGTATTTTTCATAATGGATTATAAACTCGTTCATATCCCTTGCCTCAATGCCTAAATCCTTAAGGCAAACCACTTCTTGTTTGGAGTTTAAAACCCCCAAACAAGGCTCATTGTTTAAAATAAAATTAAGAAATTTCATTGTTTAGTTCCTAAAGTTTCGAGTTTTGGTGGAAAATTCTCCAAATAAATACTGCGACTTGGAAAAGCAAAAGAAAGTCCATTTTTCTCAACGATTCTCATCACTTCAAGTAAAATTTGATGTCTAGCTTCCCTAAAATCTTTGCCTGAAATGCTTTTGATATAAAAATCAAGTTCGATATTGATTGAACTTTCGCCAAAATCACTTAAGGTTACATAAGAAGCCTTTTTATAACCTTCCAAATCATCGATTGAAACGAGATTTTGGCGGTATTTTGTCCTATAATCTCCATATTTTAAAGCTCCATCATCTTCGTGTGCGATTAATGAGCAGGTATTTACAAATTCTCTTAAATCTTTAACGCAAGCTTCAAGTTGTATTGCAGTAGCATCATAAGTTACACCAACATAAGTTTTCATTCTGCGTCCCATTCGTCTTCTGCTTAGATTTTCGATATTTGCAGCCATAATTGAAGAATTTGGCAAGAAAACCAAAGAATTATCAAAGGTTCTTATGCTTGTTTTTCTAAGTCCAGTTTCAACGACATTTCCTTCAATCCCTCCAATTCTAATCCAATCGCCTTGATTGAAACTATCATCAAACAAAAGTAACACTGAAGCAAAGAAATTTGCAATAATATCTTTAGCCGCTAAAGCCACAGCCAAACCACCAATTCCAAGTGAAGCAATGATAGCTGAAATGTTAAAACCAAGCTGAGATAATACAAAAAGTGTAGCAATGATTATGATGATAAAATATAAAATTTTCACTGCTAAATTAATAATTTCTCTTTTTCCGCTTTTTTCTGCAAATTTTGAAACAAAAACTACGCCATAGCTATCTAAAATCACAATGATAGTCCAAGTAATGAAAATGGCATAAATGATATAAAAAAGGTTTGAAATTTTAAGCGGAACAGGAGCAGGATAAAATACTATAGAAACACAAATACTTGCTGCATAAAGAATAAGCAAATACCCAATAGGCTTTTTAATCTTTTCGACAAAAATATGTTTGATTGCGTGAGGGTCGAATTTATCTTTATTTCTATATATAATTTCTACAAGAAAAAAATAAAGTAAATAAGAAAAAAGCTTTCTAAAAGAAGCGAAAAAAACTATAACCAAAATAGAAACAACGATTTTACCAACATTTATAAAGCTAATACCTACGAAATCGTTAATTGTATCTATCCAAATTTGAAGCTTAAGAACACTAAAAAAATAATTACTTTCAAGTAAATTCGCATTGCTTTTAAGATATTTAAAAATTTCATTAAAAGAGCTTACAACAAGCGTAAGATGCTTTTCTTTAGCGTTTATTTCTTCTAATTCTTTGGGATTTTTAATCTTTTCTTTTTGTTCTGCTATATCAAAACTTGCACTCAACTCTAGTCTTTGTGCTGCTGCATTTATAGTTTTTACTAAAGTTGCACTATCTGTATTATTTTTAAAAAGTTTTTCAATCTCAAGCAAAGATTTATAAAAGCTTTCAATTATGTTTAAATAAGTTAAATCAAGCGTAGCCTTTGCATAAATAAAATCATTTTTTTTACTTTTATTTTGCAGATTTTCAAGATCTTTTTTAGCTTGAAAAAATTCTTTAACCTTATCTTCATCGATTTTTTGTTCAACAATGAATGAAGGAATTTCTTCAAGAATTTGGTTTTTTCTCCTTTGAAATCTTTCTAATGTCTCTTCACTTGCGTTATTATCATTACTCTTGTATTCGTCAAGCTTTTTGTTTAAATCAACATATTCACGTACCAAATCATAAACGCCTTTATTTGTTTTTTCGCTTACAATAAGATTTTCATTTTCATCTTCTGTGCTTTGATTTTTATCTAAAGCATCGGTTTGTGAGGCACAAAAGGCACTTAAAGCAAAAAATGTTAAAATTAAAAGAATTTTTTTCATTGCTCTCTCCTTTGAATCAAGCTAAAGCTTTTATTTTTAACATTATATTCATAAATTTCACCTGTTTCTATGATATAATACCAAGCGTGAATTTCAATTTTACCTTCTTTTAAAGCTTTTTCAACGCCTGGATAAGTTAAAAGATTTTCCAAAGAATTCAGCAAATTTAGTTTTTCTGTGAGCCACGAACGCATTGCTATATCATCTTTTGCAAAAAATAAAACATCTTTTTTGATGGGGTCTAAAATACTAAGCCATTTTTTAAAATTAGGTGCCGTTTGAAATTCATTTTCTTCAGCATAAAGGGCATTACAACCCCCGCAGTTACTATGTCCGCAAACGACTATATTTTTAACACATAAAACGTTGACAGCATATTCTATAGCTGAAGTTGTTGCTAGATAATCACTTCCAACACGATAAGGTGGAATAATATTAGCAACATTGCGTATCACAAAAAGCTCACCCGGACCTGTGTTAGTAATCAAACTAGGAATCACCCTAGAATCTGAACAACCTATAAAAAGAGTGTGGGGATTTTGCTTATTTTTTAAACTTGCAAAAAGCTCTTTATGTTCCTTAAAATCCTCTTGCATAAATTTAATAGCACCATCAATCAAACCTTGCATATACCAAATCCTAGGAATAAATTTTTAAAGCATTAAAAATATTATAACAAAGATTTGATAAACTTGAATTTTATTTTTACCTTTTGTTAAACTTTATTAGTTAAAATTTCAAAATCATAAAGTAAATTAAGGAGGAAATTATGAGCCTTTATGATAGAGATTATTCCAAATCAAGAGAATTTGAAACTTCGCAAACTTCAAGCGAACTTAGCAATTTTATTAAACAAACTTATCAACTTTTTGCTGCATCTTTACTTGCTGCTACAGTTGGAGCTTATGTGGGAATTTTTGCTTTAGCAAATTTATTTTTTGAATCTATGGCAACCTTTTGGATACTTTTTGCGGTTGAAATTGGTTTGCTTTTTGCTTTGATGTATAAAAAAAGAGAAGCTCCTTTAAATCTTGTTTTGCTTTTTGCTTTTACTTTTTGTTCAGGGCTTACTCTTACACCTTTACTTATTTCTGTTCTTGCCTTACCAGCAGGTGGTGTTATTGTAGCTCAAGCCTTTGCTCTAACCACAGTTGCTTTTGGAGCTTTAAGTATTTTTGCAATGAATACTAAAAGAGATTTCACAATGATGGGAAAAGCGCTTTTCATCGTTTTAATCGTTGTCGTTGTAGCTTCTTTGCTTAATCTTTTCTTCCAAAGTGGGCTTGTAAGTTTGGTTATTTCAGCGGTTTCTGCAATTTTATTTTCTTTTTATATCTTATATGATACACAAAATATCATTCGTGGAAATTATGAAACCCCTATCGAAGGTGCAGTAGCTCTTTATCTTGACTTTATCAATCTTTTTATCTCTCTTCTTAATATATTAAGAAGCGTTAATCGATAAATTTCTGTGGGTAAAATTCCCACAGAAATTTTAAAATTTCAAATCTTTTCAAGCTAAAATTTGTTAGAATCTCTTTTTTAAATTCTAAAAATCTAGGAAAATTTATGATAACTCTTTTGACTATTTTACAATTTGTTATTGTTGTGATTATTTGTATTGCTGTTTTGTTGCAAAAAAGTTCAAGCATAGGACTTGGAGCTTATAGTGGAAGTAATGAAAGTCTTTTTGGTGCTAAGGGTCCAGCGGGATTTTTAGCTAAATTTACCTTTGTAATAGGTTTATTACTCATTGCAAATACTATAGCTTTAGGCTATCTCTACAACACAGCAAGTAAAGATTCTTTAGCGGAAAAAATTAAACTTGAAAATAATTTAAGTATTCCAACAAATAATGTTCCAAGTGTTCCAAACAATCCTAATGCAACTTCTCTTGCTCCAAGTGCTCCGCAAATTCCAAGTGTAGCAAACGATACAAATGGCACAAATTAAAGGAAAACAATGTTAAGTGAAATTTTTAATAAACAAAAAAATCAAAGTGAAAAAAGTCTTGAAGCCTTAAAAAAGGAATTTACAACTTTAAGAACAGGCAAGGTGAATATCCATATTTTAGACCATATTCTTATTGATTATTATGGTTCGCAAACCCCTTTAAATCAAGTCGCAACTATACTTGCAAGTGATGCTTCAACTTTAAGTATCACTCCTTGGGAAAAAGCGATGTTAAAAACGATTGAAAGTACAATTGCTGCAGCAAATATAGGAGTAAATCCTAACAATGATGGTGAAAGTGTAAAACTTTTTTTTCCGCCGATGACAAAGGAACAAAGGGAAGAAAATGTTAAACACGCTAAGGCTATGGGTGAAAAAGCCAAAGTTTCTATAAGAAATATAAGAAAAGACGCAAATGACTCTATAAAAAAGCTTGAAAAGGATAAAACTCTTTCAGAAGATGAAGCTAAAAAAGCTTATGATGAGGTGCAAAAACTTACCGATAATTATATCGCAAAGATTGATGAGAGCGTGAAAAATAAAGAAAGCGAGCTTTTAAAGGTTTGATATGGATTTAGAATCAGTCTATAAAGAATGTGGGGCGTATTTAAACGGACATTTTTTGTTAAGTTCGGGTAAGCATTCAGGTTTTTATTTACAAAGTGCGAAAGTTTTAGAAAACCCTATACTTGCAGGAAAACTCTGTAAAGAACTTTGTCTTATCATTAAAAAATATGGACTTGAATTTGATAGCATTTGCTCTCCAGCTCTAGGAGGAATTCTTGCAGGATATGAACTTGCAAGAGCTTTTGAAAAGAGATTTATCTTTACCGAAAGAGTAAATAAAGAAATGACTTTAAGACGCGGTTTTGAAGTTAAACCTAAAGAAAAATTCATAATCTGTGAGGATATAATCACCACAGGAGGAAGTGCTTTAGAAAGTGCTAAAATTTTAGAAAGTTTAGGTGGCGTGGTTGTAGGTTTTGCAGCCTTAGCAAATCGTGGTTTTTGTAAAGTAGAAAATTTAAACACCCCTAGAAAAGCAAATGCAAAGCTTCCTGAAAACTTACCCTTATTTACCTTAGGAAATTTCGATTTTGAAATCTATGATGAAAAGGATTGTCCTTTTTGCAAACAAGGAAGTAAGGCTATAAAACCCGGAAGTCGCGGAAATTAATGAAAACCAAAGCAAAAATTGCTTCAAGATGGCTAAGATTTAGGGCTTTACTCGTGGATATTTTTTTGATTTATGTGCCAATTTTATATTTGTTTTATTTTATGCTTGGTTCTAAAGAAGCCTTCTTAAACAATTCTTTTGCTCCAAGTTTTTGCACTTTTCTTTTTGGATTTATCCAAGCTTTATTTTTAGCTAAAAAGGCACAAAGTCCGGGATTTAGAGCCTATGATTTGTATTTGATTGATGTAAATACAGGGGGAAAATTAAGTTTTCTTAAAATTATTTTAAGATATATCATATTCATTGTAAGTTTTGGAGTGCTTATAGGTTTTTTTGTAAGCTTTTTAAGAAAAGATACTCTAAGCTTACACGATGTTTTAACACAAAGCTGTATTGTAACAAAAGTTTGAAAGAAGGTTCAGATGCAAAAAAAAAGAATTTATAATCCAAGCTCGAAAGAAACTCTATCTGAAAGAAAAATTTTTTCAGGAAATCCACACGGAATTTTAAATTTTACAAAAGCTAAATATACTTGGGCATTGAAACTTTGGGATTTAATGGAAGCAAACACTTGGTTTCCAAAAGAAGTCGATACTACTAGAGATGCACTTGATTATCGCTGTAATCTCACAGCGGGTGAAAAAAGAATGTATGATCTTGTTTGGTCTCAACTCATTTCAATGGATAGTTTTCAAACAAATAATCTTGCAGACAATATCAACCCTTATATCACAGCACCTGAAATTAATGCAGTTTTAGCAAGACAAGCTTATGAGGAGGCCAATCATTCTAAATCTTATGCTGTAATGGTTGAAGCTGTTTGTGAAAATACAGATTTGATTTATGAAATGGAAAAACACGACGAGACCCTAAGAGAAAAGAATGATTTTATTTCAAGTATTTACGAAGAACTTGCTGATGATGTTGATGATAATAAACTTTTACTTGCAATGGTAGCAAATCAAATTTTAGAGGGCGTGTATTTTTACAGCGGTTTTACTGCGATTTATGCTCTTGCAAGAGCAGGAAAAATGCTAGGTTCAGCTCAAATGATTCGCTTCATTCAAAGAGATGAGATTACACACTTGCTTTTGTTCCAAAATATGATTAATTCGGTGCGTAAAGAAAGAGAAGATTTGTTTAACAATACAAATATCAATAAAATTTATGAAATGTTTAAAAAAGCTGGAGAATTAGAGATTAAATGGGGAAAATACATTACGCAAAATGAAATTATGGGATTTACCGATGATATTATTGAAGAATATATTCATTATTTGATTGACCAAAGACTTAGTGCAATTAATCTTGAGCGAATTTATAATGCCAAACACCCTATCAAATGGGTTGATGATTTTTCTAAATTTAATGATCAAAAAAGCAATTTCTTTGAAAGCAAAGTTACAAACTACTCTAAAGGTAGTATAAGTTTTGATGATTTCTAAACAAAATTTAGCCTTGCTCTGCGATTTTTATGAGCTGACTATGGCTAATGGGTATTTTAAAAGTGCAAAAAATAATGAAATTTGCTATTTTGATATTTTTTTTCGTCAAATGCCTGATGATGGGCAATTTGCTATTTTTGCAGGACTTGAGAGTATTTTAAGCTTTGTAGAAAATCTGCATTTTAGTGTAGAGGATATTGATTTTTTAAGAAAACAAGAGCTTTTTAGTGAGGAATTTTTAAAATTTTTAAGTGAATTTAAATTTAGTGGAGAAATTTATGCCCTCGATGAAGGAGAGGTGATTTTTCCAAATGAGCCTTTGCTTTGTATTAAGGCAACTTCAGTAGAAGCACAGCTTTTGGAAACTTTTTTACTCTTAAGTATTAATCATCAAAGCCTCATTGCCACAAAGGCAAATCGTATTGTAAGAGCTGCTAAAGGACGCAGTATTTTTGAATTTGGCTCAAGAAGGGCTCACGGAGCAAGTGCAGCAATAGAGGGTGCAAGAGCTGCTATAATTGGTGGTTGTAAAGCAAGTTCTTGCACTTTAGCAGCGAAACTTTACGATATAGTTTTGTGTGGAACTATGGCACATTCTTGGGTGCAAATGTTTGAGAACGAATATACGGCTTTTTGTGAATACTTAAAAACTTATCCACAAAATCCTACCCTACTTATCGATACTTATAATATCCATTCAGGTATTAAAAATGCTATAAAAGTCTTTAAACATTTTGGGATTAAAGAAGGAGCTGTGAGGCTTGATTCTGGAGATTTAGTAAAACTTAGTAAAGAGATTCGAAGAAAGCTTGATTATGCAGGTTTGAAAAAATGTAAAATCATCGTTTCAAATTCCTTAGATGAAACAAGCATTAAAGCTTTGCTTAAAGCTCCTATTGATGGTTTTGGCGTAGGAGAAAGACTCATTACGGCTTCAAATAATCCAATTTTTGGCTGTGTTTATAAACTTGTTGCCACAGAACAAAATGGGGTAATTTACCCTAAAATTAAAATCAGTGAAGATCCTGCAAAAACTATCATTCCTCATTTTAAAAAACTTTATAGAATTTATGATAAGAATACAGGAAAAGCTCTTTACGATAAGCTTTGTGTTTATGATGAAAAATTAAACTCAAAACTGAAAAGCAAAGAGCTTTTAAAGCTTGTTTTTAAAGACGGCAAACGCAAAGAAAGCCCTAAAAATTTGAGTCAAATGCAAAATTATGCTAAGGAACAAATTTCAACATTAAGCCCTAAAATTTTAGGAGCTAAACAAAAATACGAAGTCAAACTTTCAAGCAAACTTCAAAAAATTAAAAATTCTCTTAAAGAAAATCATTCTTAAAATGCACATAATTTTGAGCCGAAATCTTTAAAAAAGCCACTTCTTCATCTTTTAACTCACGCACGAGTTTGGCAGGATTTCCAAGTATTAAAGAACGAGGTGGAAATTTTTTACCTTTGGTTACAACGCTTCCAGCCCCTACTATACTATCTTCTGCTATAAGTGCATCATCCATTACAACGGCATTCATACCTACTAAAACTCTATCTTTAATTGTGCAAGCGTGAATTACACAATTATGTCCTATGGTAACATCATCGCCTATAGAGGTAGGAAAACCTGCATCTTTAATTGAACCGTCTTTATTGAATTCGCGGTGCCAAACGTGAATGGTTGTCAAATCTTGTATATTGCTTCTTTTACCAATCTTGATAAAATTTACATCGCCTCTTAAAACACAATTAAACCAAACACTACTTTCATCGCCTATTTCAACTTCGCCAATGACTTTGGCACCTTCTGCTATGAAAACATTTTTGCCAATTTGTGGCTTTTTGTCTTTAAATGGAATCAACATTTTTTCTCCTTTTTAATATAGTATAGCTAAAATAATTTAATTTTTTTAGCTACAATTCACTTTGAAGGAGAAAAAAATGAATTCTTTTGAGAAAAAACGTTGTGAAACTATGGCAGAAGAAATTGCAAGTAAAATTTTCATCAATGAAGAGCTTTTTAATGCCTTTTGCGAAGTTCCTAGGGAAATTTTCTCTCCTCTTAAAGCTCACGCTTATCGCCTTGATGCATTGCCTTTAGCGAGTTCTCAATGGATTAGTTCGCCTTTAACAGTTGCAAAAATGACTATGGCTTTAAATTATAAAGATGCAGATAGTGTTTTAGAAATTGGTTGTGGAAGCGGGTATCAAGCTGCGATTTTAAGTCGCGTGATACGTCGTGTTTTTACTATAGAGCGTATAGAAAAACTTGCCACAAGTGCAGCACAAATTTTTAGAGAGTTAGGATTTAGTAATATCAATGTGCGTTTTGATGATGGACAAAATGGTTGGAAAAAATATGCACCCTATGATAGGATTTTATTTTCCGCTTATACAACTTCTATTCCTGAAATTTTGTTAGACCAACTTAGTGATGGTGGAATTTTGATTGCTCCTATTTTTCACAATGGTAAGCAATTCATTACAAGACTCACCAAAAACGGAACAGATTTGCAAAAAGAAATTTTAGAAGAATGCCTTTTTGTGCCTATTGTTGATGGCAAAGAATCTTCATAAATTATAAATTACCGTGATAATGGTTAAAACTCCTGTAAAAAATACAAACAAATCCAAAGCCTTATTTTGGAATTTTTTGAGTTTTGAAACAGAATAAATCGCAATGATAGGCATTAAAAATAAGATTGCTGCGATGATTGGACCCCCTAAGTTTTCAATAAAACCTAAAATACTAGGATTATAATAGCCTACCAAAAGCATAATCACATACATTACAAAGTTACAAATCATTTTAATATGCTTTAAATTTGGATTTTCATTTCCACTAAGTTTGCAACATTTTCTTACTATGCCATAAGCACCCTCTCTTGCTCCAAAATAATGCCCAAAGAATGAAGTTGTTATAGCTAAAAACGCAACCAAAGGAGCACCAAAAGCAATGAGAGGATTATCAAGTTTGTTTGCAAAATAAGAAAGCACAGGAATATTTTGAGCTCTCGCATCAGCAAATTCCAAAGGCTCTAAAGCAAGAGTGCAAGAGACAACAAAAAACATTACAAAAAAGAGTAAAATCACAGAGGTTCTAAAAAGAATTTGCCTAGATTTTGCAAAATCTTCCCCGTATTCTTTTTTCACGCTCAAAGAAAAGGTTGAGATAGCTGGAGAGTGATTGAAAGAAAATACCAATACGGGTAAAGTTAGCCAAACAATGATAATGAATTCCTTAAAATCAGGAAAAGTCCAAAAGCTCTTAGCATTCCAATACGGAATGAGATATAAAGAAAAGATAAATAAAACCGCACATAAAGGATAAACAAGCACTTCACATATTTTAGTGATAAGCTCTTCACTAAAAAGCATAACCAACATAAAAGCACTCACCAAAACAAACACAAGTAAGGCTCTATAAAAAGGTAGTAAAGTTGCTACATTTTTTCCTTGTTCATTAATACTCACATTATAAATATTCTCAATAAACAAAGCTAAAGAATTCCCAGAATCTAAAAGAGATAAGAATTGATTATAAATAAAGCTTTCAAAAGTGTTACTAATGCCAACACAATAAGCTAAACATATAGGAAAAATTGCAAAAAAATACAAAATAGAAATAAAAACACTGATTTTTCTGCCAAAATACTCTTCAGCCGCATAGGTTATGTCTTTATCATTCCCATTTGCTTGATAAACAAAAAGACTCAAAGCTTTGTGAGAGAGATACACCATAGGAAAAATGATAATACTCATCACCATAACAGGCAAAAAACCACCCACTCCTGCTTTGATCGGTAAAAAAAGAATGCCTGCACCTACTGCTGTGCCAAAAAGTGAGAGAGTCCAACGTGTATCAAAGGAAGTCCATTTTGTTTTCATTTTTAAGCTCTTTTGTCGATATTTTTTATATGCAAGAAATCAATTCTAAGGCTAACTTGCAAAAAACTAAAGAATTCTAGCAAAATTTAACTCAATAATTGCTAAATTCATCATTTTTAAGCAGTTTTTGTATTTTTGCAAGGAATTTTTATAAAAATTTATTGATGTGAATTTATTTTCACATTTGCTTCACAAAAAAATGTTAAAGTTGCTCATCTTAAAACAAGGAGAAAAAATGAAAATCAAATTAGCTTTATGTTCTTTACTTTTTGCAAGCTTTGTGTATGCGGATATGATTGTAAAT
>JAFLRU010000033.1 GCA_022511325.1 Campylobacter sp. | reverse complement strand
GTGATGCGGCTGGTTCAACGGCGATGATTTGAATATTTTTTAACTTTTCTTTTAAAATCTCACCCACTCCACTAATAGTCCCGCCTGTTCCAAAACCTGCAACAAAAATATCGAGCTTAGAATCTAAATCATTAAGAATTTCCATAGCTGTAGTTCTTCTATGGGCATTTTTATTTGCTAAATTTGTAAATTGAGAGGGTATAAAAGAATTAGCATTAGCTTTTAAAAGCTCATTGGCTTTATCCACAGCACCTTTCATTCCCAAACTTGCAGGGGTTAGTTCAAGTTTTGCTCCAAATAAAGCCATCATTCTTCTTCTTTCTATGCTCATAGATTCAGGCATTGTAATCACTAATTTAAGCCCTAAATCTGCACAAATCATTGCTAAAGAAATTCCGGTATTCCCACTTGTTGCTTCAATAATCAAAGTATCTTTATTAATTTTACCCTCGTCCAAAGCAGTTTTTAACATTTCAAAGGCTGCCCTATCTTTAATAGAGTGGCTTGGGTTTAAAAACTCACATTTTCCAAAAATATTCGCACCGAACTTTTCAAGGCTGATGATAGGAGTATTGCCTATAAGTTCACTAACTTTATGATAAATTTTCATAAGCAGTCCTTATTAGTTATAGAATTATTGTGAGATTAAGTTTAAATGAGAAAGGTAAATAAGAGGTAAAATAAAATGAATTTTAAAGAATAATTAGGCTAGAAATTTTCTAGCCTAAGGTACTGAAATTTATTTCTTCTTTTTTCCAGCAACTGCTTCTTTAAGATTTTTACCAACTTTAAATTTAGCAACTTTAGTAGCAGGTACTTTAATAACTTTTCCTGTACTTGGAACTCTAGCTTCTCTTGCAGCTCTTTTTGCAGTTGAAAAAGTTCCAAAACCGATAAAACTAATAGTATCACCCTTAACTAATACTTCAGTAATTGTAGCAATAACAGAATCAGTAGCTGTTGTAGCATCTTTTTTTGTTAGCCCTGATTTTTGAGCAACTTTGGAAATAAAATCCGCCTTAGTCATAGAAACTCCTTTTAATATTGAAAGTATTTGTGATTATATCACATTTACTTGAAAATAGCAAGCTAAATTTTCGTTTTTTTTTTTTTTGTATTTATTTGTATATTTACTTATTTTATTTTACAACACTAAATTTCATCAATTATCACCAATATTGCTAATATTGCTTAATTTAATGGATACAATTTTGTTTATTTTTATATCTTTCAAATTCTCCACTTGTATCTATATCATTACCGATTTTTTCATATAAATTATAATAAAACTTGACAAAATTTTTACATTTTTCTAATTTTGGCAAAAAAATTCCATCTTCTAAGACACAAAAACGATTTAAAAACTCTTTTGCATCAAGCTTTAACGCATAATGTTTAGCCAAATCGTGATAATTTGTAAGGCACAATTCTTTAAATTTTTCATAGAAATCAAAGGTAAAATTAACCTTCAATTTATCATTTTCAAATTCTAAAGTTCCACTTTCAAATAATAAACTAAGATGTATCAAAGCTTCGGTATAATAGGGCTTAACCTCATCAACCCTTTGCCAAGCGATTAATCCCACAGCTCTTTTAATAAGCTCATTAAACACTGGCATTTTAAGCTCTTCTTGCTCGTGATAAAAGAAATTTACAAGCCCCCCTGTTGTGGCTTTGTATTCTTCAATATTTTTAAAAAATCCGCTTTGATTCATTTGTTTTTCACTATCTTGAGCTATAAAAAAAATATGCCCAAATTCGTGTCCTATGGTCGAAATTTCATAGACTTTTTTCCAAATTTCTTCTTTAAAAAACAAAATTTCTCTTGAAAAATCTAAAAATTCTTTATCAAAGATTTCACTTGAAATTCTCATAAAAGGCTTAGTTTTAGTGCTTTCATAAACAAAATTTAAAAAAGCAAAAATTTTCTTACCCGCTTGCTTACTTACAAATTCATCATTTGGAACGACTTGAGCCGAAAATAAACCCTTAAGTTCAGCCCCATAAAATATCATAGGAATACAAATATATAACTGAGTTTTATCTATATTATTATAAACTTCATTTTTCAAATTTTCATCGACAATACCGATATTTTCATACACTCTTGTAAAACTTTCTTTGATTTGTTCGCTAAATTTTATAGCATTAAATGCACTTTCATCTTCTAAACGCAAATCCCATTCTAAAGCCACAGCGTGCGTATAATTATCCTCATAATACTCCAAAGGATGTCCTACTTGCAAAGGAGCTTTTACTTTCATCCAAGCAAGTTCAGCCTCTTGCCAAGCACCAATCACCTTTTCATCCTCTTTTTCACAAAACGCAAGTTTAAGCTTGGTAAAATATTCTATATAAGCAAATTCCTCTTCATTTTGTGCAAGAGTTTTAAGCTCATCTAGCATTGTATCAAAAGCAAATTCAAGCCTTAAAATTTCATTTTCAAAAAATCTCGCATAAGGAACAAATCTCCAAAGATTGCCGATTTTAACCAAAACTCCATAACTTCGCTCGCAAATTTCTCCCCCAGAATCAAGCTGATAAAGCTTATTTTTGCGTAAAAACTCCATTGCTTCATCTAAATTTGGAAAAAGATTCGCTAAGGTTTTGTTGTTTTTTTCTAAAATTTCCTTAGTCCAAACCACTTCAAAAGCATTTATAACAAGCCCTATATTATGAACTCCTTGTATTAAGGCTTGATAAAAATCATTTAAAAGCTTTTTTTCTTTAACTTCATTGATAAGTTCTTGATGTTCTTTTTCATAAAATTCTCTTACTTCATTGTATAAAAGATGTTTGATTTCTGTGATTTTTTCTTCTTTGAAATGATTTTTTTCAAATTCTTTAACAAAGCTTTCTTCTTTTAAATCTACAAGTCTCCTAAGAGCAGCTAAAATAGTGCTTGGTTCTTTTTTTAAGCCGCTAAGTTCAATTAAATTTTCTATATTTTTATGACTTTGCTTAGTATCTAAGAGTTCATAAAGAGCATTGATTTTTTCTTTACGTTTTTTTACAAGTTTAGATAATTCTTTAAAATCATTCATAATCTTCTCCTTTTTTTAACTTTTTTAATTATAATTAATTTTTCAAAATAAGGAGTAAAAAATGAAGAATATGGGAGATCCTAAATTAAAAATTGTCGCAATGCCAAGCGATACAAATCCTGCTGGAAATATCTTTGGAGGTTGGATTTTATCTCAAATTGACCTTGCAGGAGCCATTGCTGCAAGAGAGCTTTCTCCTGAAAGAGTTGTAACCATTTCTATGGATAAAGTTGTGTTTAAAGAGCCTGTTTATATAGGAGATATAGTTTCTTGTTATGCAAAAATCATTAAGGCTGGAAATACTTCCATTGTTGTTGAAGTCGAAGTTAATGCTCAAAGAGTCGATGAACTTGGTTGCACCTCTTGTATCAATGTAACTTC
Organism: Campylobacter sp.; assembly: GCA_022511325.1. Taxonomy (GTDB): domain Bacteria; phylum Campylobacterota; class Campylobacteria; order Campylobacterales; family Campylobacteraceae; genus Campylobacter_D. The sequence continues at coordinate 8,852 of JAFLRU010000033.1, read as the reverse complement.
AGCCGTGGTTACCTATGTAAGCGTAGATAAAAGAGGTATGAAAAAACCAATCAGCGACGAGCTAAAAAGAATTCACGGCTTTTTAGAGTCTTAATCTTAAGACTCTAACAACAACGACTCGCACCCTTGCTATTATATCTTCTTTCCAAATAATCTTTAAAAAATTCTTCCCTACTTTTAGGACTTTGTTCAGGGTGCTTTTCTTTCATATGTTCTAAATATTTATCATAACTTGCAACGCCCACTAAGGGGTGAAAAAACCTTTCGGCTTTTTCATAATAAAACTTAATTTTTTTAAACGCGAACATAAGGACTTTCTTTGAGTGGAATTTTAATCTTGCCTAAACAAATTCCTATGCAAGAAACAACGACTAATAGGGTTGTTAGCATAAAAAATATACATAAAATTGCATCAAGTAAATTCGCAAATTTAGCGTGAGTTGCAGCTGAAATATCTTTTTCAATCGCAGCTTTTTCACTTTCGTCATTACTTTGTGCAAGTTTCTCTTCTAAAGCTATGATTTTATCATTATTGATTTTAACCGCTGCAATATGAGAAACCGTATTTGCGACTTTATTACCCTCTTCATAAGGTAAAACTTTTTGAATTCCACCATACAAAGTTGCAATTAAAACAAAAATGGCAGGGATTAAAGTTACCCAAGTGTATCGAGCCTTACCCATTTTAACCAAAATCGCAGTAACCAAAAGCAAAGCCATACCGGCTAACATTTGATTGCTCACACCAAAAAGAGGCCAAAGCGTATAAATTCCACCTTTTGGGTCTATGGCTCCTTGATAAAGAAAATATCCCCAACCCGCAACACTTAAAGCCGTAGCGATAATACCAGCACCATAGCTATGTATATCACCTAAAGGTTTATACACATTGCCTAAAATATCTTGCACCATAAAACGGCACGCTCTTGTTCCTGCATCTACCGCTGTTAAGATAAATAAAGCTTCAAAAAGTATGGCAAAATGATACCAAAATCCCATCATTTCTACTCCACCAAAAAGCTCGTGTAAAATAAGAGCTACACCCATTGCAAAAGTTGGAGCTCCTCCTGTTCTTGAAAGTATGGTATGTTCTCCTATGTTTTGAGTTAAAGTAGAAATTTCTTCAGGGGTGATATGAAAACCCCAGCTTGAAATAGTCGCTGCAACACCTGTTAAATCTGTGCCTATAATAGCACCTGCTGAATTAATCGCAAAATAAAGTCCGGGATGTAAAATACAAGCACATATAAGAGCCATAATTGCAACTGCACTTTCACAAAGCATTGAACCATATCCAACAGGTAAAGCGTGAGTTTCATTTTCTAGCATTTTTGGACTTGTTCCACTTGAAATTAAAGCGTGAAAACCACTAATTGCCCCACAAGCTATGGTAATAAATAAAAACGGAAAAAGCTCTCCTGCAAACACCGGACCTGTTCCGTTAAAGTATTGAGGATTAGTTTTTGGCATATACATATCGGGTGCAACAATCACAATAGCAATCGCCATTACGACGATAACGCCGATTTTTAAAAAAGTTGAAAGATAATCTCTTGGAGCTAGCAAAAACCACACAGGTAAAACTGCAGCAATAAAACCATAAGCCATTATGATTAAAGCTAGGGTTGGTTCATCAAAGGTAAAAATTTTAGCCAAAGTAGGATCATTTGCTACAACGCTTCCATAATGTATAGCTAAAATCAAAAATATAAAACCTATGATTGAGGCTTCACCCACTTTTCCCGGTCTTAAAAAACGCATATAAATTCCCATAAAAACTGCAATAGGAATAGTCATAGCAATGGTAAATAATCCCCAAGGAGAATTAGCTAATGCTTTTACAACCACCATAGCTAAAATCGCAATGATAATAATCATAATGCCAAAAATTGCTATCATAGCAACGCTACCAGTGAATTTTCCCATCTCATCTTTAATCATTTCACCTAAAGATCTACCATTACGACGCGTTGAGATGAAAAGAACGACAAAATCGTGAACTGCACCCGCAAAAACTCCACCCACTAAAATCCAAAGCATAGAAGGTAAATAACCCATTTGAGCCGCTAAAATAGGACCTACTAAAGGACCTGCCCCAGCAATAGCTGCAAAATGATGTCCAAATAAAACAGCTTTATTTGTTGGTACAAAATCGTGTCCATCGCTATTAACTACTGCAGGAGTGGCTCTGTTTTTATCAAGCTCTAAAACTTTATAAGCTACAAAACGTCCATAAAATCTATAACCAATCACATAAATACACACAGCAGCTACTACAAGATAAATTGCTGATACAGACTCTCCATTTTGTAAGGCTAGATAACAAAAACAAAAAGCACCCAAAATTGCTACAAAAAACCACAAAATTTTGGTAACAAAACTATTCATAAATCTCCTTTTGACACATTAACTCATTTGTAAAAAGCATAATCAAATTTAAATAAAATTAAGATAAAACTTAAGTTTAAATCATTTTAGCTTTTACGATTTGTAACACAAACTTAAACAAATAAAGAATTCATACTTTCATTATGATAAATACGACGAATCATTTCGGCAAAAATTGGTGCAACACTTAAAACTTTAATATTAGGGAGTTCTTTTTTCAAAGGAATGGTATCTGTTACAACAAGTTCATCTAAAATTCCACTTTCTATTCTTTCATAAGCCTCTCCACTTAAAACAGCGTGAGTGCAACAAGCTATGACTGATTTTGCTCCCTTTTCTTTTAAAGATTTTGCGGCTTTGACTATAGTTCCAGCTGTATCAATAATATCATCGATTAAAACCACTTCTTTGTCTTTAACATCACCGATGATATTCATCACTTCACTTTCATTAGCTTTTTCTCTACGTTTATCTACAATGACAATATCAAGTCCTAAATATTTAGCCACACTTCTAGCTCTAGCAATACCTCCTATATCAGGACTTGCGATGATTGGATTTTCAAAATTTTTACTTTTAATAAATTCGTTAAAAATAATGCTTCCATAAAGATTATCCACAGGAATATCAAAAAATCCTTGAATTTGCCCTGCGTGCAAATCTATGGTTGCTACGCGGTCAATTCCTGAAGTTTCAATTAAATTTGCAACGAGTTTTGCAGTGATTGGCACTCTAGGGCTTGCCTTTCTATCTTGTCTTGCATAACCAAAATACGGAATGATTGCTGTGATTGAATTTGTGCTTGAACGTTTAAGAGCATCGGTTAATATAAGAAGCTCCATTAGATTATCATTCGTTGGCACACAGGTGCTTTGCACAATGAAAACATCTTTTCCTCGCACACTTTCACTGATTTGAACACTAATTTCTCCATCGCTAAAACGCTTTATATCCGCATCACTTAAAGGCAAAGAAAGATACTTAGAAATTTGTTTAGAAAGCTCCGTATTTGCTGAACCTGAAAAAATTTTATAACCACGCATAAATAACCTTTTATTTTTTAAATCAAACAAATTCTAATAAAAATAATATTAAAATTGCTTGATATAAAAATAAATTTTCAAAACTCTTCATACAAAAATTATTTTTTAACTTTTGGTTTAAACTTAAGTTCTAAACTATTTTTTGTTTATTTAAACGATAAAAAGGATTCAAATGAAAAAAATTCTATTATTTGCACTTTTTGGAATCATCGTTCATTTACAAGCTACCGAAGTTGGCACTGGAAATACTTACAAACCTTTCACTTATGTTGATGAAAAGGGTAAGGCAGTAGGTTTTGATGTGGAACTTTTGGAAATTTTGCAAGGATATGATGAAGAACTCAAATTTAATTTTCATCCTGTTCCTTTCAATGCTTTGTTTGCTGGACTTGATAGCAATAAATTTGATATGCTTGCTCATCAAATTGCAAAGACTAAAGAAAGGGAAGAAAAATATATCTTTTCAGACTTGCCTTATTTTAATGTAATGCTCAATATCATCACAGCAAAAGATACAAAAATTGATACTTTCGAAGAACTTAAAAATAAAAATTTTGGAGCTGTTGTAGGTTCAAATCAAGCTTTAAGGATTGAAGAATATGCAAAGAAAAATCCTGATTTAAAAATCAAAATTACATATTTTAAAAATTATGGCTCCCAGCTTCTAGCTCTAGCAAATCACCAAATTGACGCACTCTTAGATAATCCTATCGTGGCTTTAGATTATGCTAAATCTGCGGGAGTTGAGATTAAAATCACAGATTTAACCTTGCAAAAAACTTCTGTATATTTTGTTTTTAACAAACAAGATGAAAATTTAAAAAACAGAGTTTCTAAAGCTTTAGAAAAGGCTAAAGAAGATGGAAAACTTAAAAATCTATCTTTAAAATATTTTGGCAAAGATTACACTTCCTAAGGAGAATGAATGAAAATTTTAGTCGCTATATTTTTAAGTTTAAGTGTGCTTTTAGGCATAGAAATTAAAGTAGGAAGCGAAAATACTTACAAACCTTTCGCTTACTTAGATGAAAAAAATTCACCTACAGGCTATGACAATGAAGTTATTAAAATCGTTGCAAGTTACATAAAAGATGCGAAACTTAACTTTGTATCTGTGCCTTGGAATGCTATTTTTAGTGGTTTAGACTCTGCTAAATTTGACATTATTGCTAATCAAATCGTCAAAAACAAAGAAAGAGAAGAGAAATATCTCTTTTCTAAATTTCCTTATTTTTATGGTGTAAGCACTATTATTACACTTGAAGATAAAAATATTTCCGATATAAAAGAGCTAAATAATGCTAAAATAGGTGTTACAGTCGGTTCAAATCACGCAAATCTTTTGGAAAATTATCTTAAAGAACATCCTAATTTTAAAGCAGAAATTGTGTATTATAAAACCAGTCCAACCTTAGTGGCTGATCTTAAAAATAAACGTTTAGACGCTATTGTTAATGATCCTATTGCAGTGATTGATTATGCAAAGGCTCAAAATATCAAGGTTAGACCGAGCGAATTTGCTTTTGAAAAAGTGCCTGTGTATTTTGTTTTTAGAAAAGACTCTACAGAACTTGCAAATTTAATAGACGAAGCCCTAGAAAAAGCCATTAAAGATGGTAAAATTTCAGAGCTTTCAATCAAATATTTTGGAGTGGATCAAAGTCAATAAATGTTTGATTTTGCATATTTTTTAGATACAGCACAAAGGCTACTTCCCGGACTTCCTATAAGCTTTTTGATTGCTTTGTTTTCTTTTATCGTTGGAAGTATAGTAGGAATAATTTTTGCCCTTGTGCGTCTTTATAAAATCCCCATTTTTAACCAAATAGTGATTTTATATGTGTCTTTTTTTAGAGGCACACCCTTGCTTGTTCAACTTTTTATGTTTTTTTATGGAATTCCCATTTTTTTAAGATCTTTAGGTTTTAATCTTAACTATGCTTTAATTGATGCGATTTATTATGCCTTAGTCGTTTTTTCTTTATATGCAAGTGCTTATTTAACTGAAATTTTTAGAGCTGCTCTTTTAGCTGTAGATAAGGGACAAATTGAAGCAGCATATTCTGTTGGAATGAGCAATTTTCAAACCCTAAAACGCATTATTTTACCACAAGCTTTTATGATTACTCTACCAAATTTACTCAATTTTTTCATCTTGCAAATCAAAAACACAGCTCTAGCTTCAATTATAACTGTGCCTGATCTTATGGGTTTAGCAGATATAGAAGCGGGAAGAAGTTCCAAATTTTTAGAAGTATATTTAATGGCTGCGATTATGTATTGGGTTTTATGTATAATTTTGGAATTTATCTTTTTAAAAATCGAAAAATACTTTGAGAAATTTAGAAAAAGTTATCACTAAGGATTTAAGGTGCTAAAAATTGAAAAACTTTGTAAGAAATTTAAAAATGAAGAAATTTTAAAAAATATCAATCTTGAAGTTAAAACCAATGAAATTATCGCTATCATAGGACCTAGTGGGGCGGGTAAAAGCACTTTTTTAAGAACTATGAATTTACTTGAAATTGCCGATAGTGGAAAAATAAGCATAGATGAACTAAAAATTGATTTTGAAAATTTTAACAAAGATGAAATTTTAAAATTTAGAAGAAAAAGTGCTATGGTTTTTCAAAATTTTAATCTCTTTATCAATAAAAACATACTCGAAAATATCACAGAAGCTTTGATTGTAGTTTATAAAATGCCTAAAAATAGTGCAAAAGAACTTGCTTATGAGAGACTTAAAAGTGTGAATTTAGAAAGCAAGGCTTTAAATTATCCTTATGAATTAAGCGGAGGACAACAACAAAGAGTAGCCATAGCAAGGGCTTTAGCCTTAAATCCCTCCCTTATGCTTTTTGATGAACCAACTTCTGCACTTGATTTAGAGCTTGTTGCAGAAGTTTTAGAAGTGATTAAAAATATCAAAGATAAAACGATGATTATTGTAACTCACAAACTCAAATTTGCTAAAAATATTGCTGATAGAATTATATTTATGGCAAATGGAGAAATTTTAGAACAAGGAGAAGCTCAAAATTTTTTTGACAATGCCACTCATTCAAGAGTAAAAAGTTTTTTAGAAAAACTCAATATCTAAGCTACATAAGCGGTTTTCTTCGCATAATACCTTACAAGCACAGAAAGAGAAAAACAAATCACAAAATAAATTCCAGCCACCAAAGCAATCATCAATAAAATTTCTTCAAAAGTTTTAAGCTGTGCTAGAAGAACTTTAGATTGATAAGTAAGTTCTGCGATTTGAAGCCCTGCTAAAAATGAAGTGTCTTTAATCGTTGTAATAACTTGCGAAAGCAAAGCTGGAATAGATTTCCTAAAGGTTTGAGGCAAGATAATATAAAAAAGTGTGAAAAATTTACTAAAACCTTGAGAATAAGCCGCTTCAAACTGTCCTTTTGGAATGGAATTTAAACTCCCACGAATAATCTCTGCCATAACCGAACTTGTATATAAAGAAAAACCTATAGTTCCCCAAAAAGCTTGAGAAAGTTGCCCAAAAAATACAGGTAAAACGAAACAAGCCGTAAGCATCCAAAGTAAAAGCGGAGTATTTCTAAAAATATCCACATAAGCACTTGCTAAAAAGCGACTCACTTTATCACCAAAATTTCTAGTAACCGCTAAAAAAGTTCCGAAAATCACAGAAATAATGCAAGTTGCTAAAGCAATTTTAAGAGTTAAAATTAATCCTGCTAACAAAAAGTCTAAATTTTGAGCATTAAAAACATTTTGCATATTAAAACCTTATCTTGTTGTAGCAAGCTTAAGCTTGTCCTCATAAGCTTTTGCGAAATACGCTAAAGGATAACAGATAATAAAATACAAAATCGCCACAAAAATATAAGCAGGTGCGTAGTTTCCAACATCTGCAGCGTAACTATCCGCTACAAACATAAGCTCTGTTCCTGAAACAATTAAAAGCACTGAAGTATTTTTAATCAAATTTGCAACTTGATTGCTCATCGGAGGTAAAATATTTTTAATGGTTTGTGGAACAATGATATATTTCATTTGCTGAACATAAGTAAAACCTTGAGAAGCAGAGGCTTCAAATTGCCCCTTATCCACAGCTAAAATTCCACCCCTAACCACTTCACTCACATAGGCTCCGTGATACGCTCCGATACCTAAAACTCCAATGGTGAAAATATCAAGATTGATTCCTAAATTTGGTAAAGCAAAATACAAAAAGAAAATTTGTATTACCAAAGGAGTATTTTGAAAAATTTCAACATAAGTATATGTGTAGGCTCTGATGATTTTACTTTTACTTGTAGCCATTACCCCACCTATGGTGCCAAAAATTATAGCTATAGCTAAGGCTAAAACACTCACTTCTAAAGTATAAAGAAAACCTTGCAAGAATTCATTACTATGCTCTAAAGTATCTAAAAATTTCCAAAGAGCAAAAGGACTAGTGCTGTTTTCATCATAAAGCCCTAAATGAGTAAAAAATTCTCTAAGTTTTGCAACAAAACCTACACTTTCATTCATAAAATTATAATTCCCATTTTTTTGCTAAAGCTTGAATCGCTTCTTTATTTGATTTTACAAAATCGTCAATATATTTTGCAAATTCTGTGTCTGATTTTTTACTTACTATGCCATAATCTTGTGGCGCAAAAGAATCAGGCAAAATTTCACTCTTATCATCAACATAACCTAAAAGTATAGATTTATCAACTGAAAAAGCATCCACTCTTTTAGAATCTAAAGCCGCTTTAATGCTAGGATAATCAGGAAATTCGCTGAATTTCACATTTATATTAAGCTTTTTTGCTTCCTCATCAATAACCTTTTTGCTTGTTGCAGCTTGAGCCACACCTATATTTGCACCATTCATATCCGCTAAAGATTTGTAATTTTTTTCTTTAAGCACAAGAAGTCCTACAGAATCTTGATAATAAGGCTCTGAAAAATTATAAATTTTCTTTCTTTCAGGAGTAATGGTAAAAGTTGCTATAACAACATCTACTGAACCATTATCAAGCAAAGGTCCTCTTGTTTTGGCATTTACCGGAACGAGTTTGATTTTATTTTCATCACCTAAAATACTTTTAGCAAGCATTTTAGCAATATCCACCTCAAAACCTTTAATCTCTCCTGTAGCTTGGTCAACCAAGGCATAGTGCGGTATATCATTTTTTACACCCACAACAAGAACACCTTTAGTTTTCACCTCATCAAGCTTTGAATCTGCTGCTAAAGCATTTGAAAACATTAAACCCGCACCCAAAACAAGTGCAGCCACTTTTAATAAAGCTTTTTTTAAAAACATTTTTTCTCCTTTTTAGTTTTTAAGAATTTTTCCTAAGAAAAGCTGAGCCCTTTGAGTTTTTGGACTCACAAAAAAATCCTTAGGAATATTCTCCTCAACGATTGCACCATCTTCCATAAAGA
>JAFLRU010000032.1 GCA_022511325.1 Campylobacter sp. | reverse complement strand
TTTAAGTTAAGTGCCTTGGATTATAGCTCTTTTAAATCATGATTTGAGTATATTTTTATTTATTTTCTTTGTGTTTTTTTCTCCCTTGTTTCTTTTTATTCTTGAATCTCCATAAAAATTTATCTTAATCAATCTCTGCTTTGTTCTCATTGTGGTATTTTATGTTCAGTATTTAAAGCTCTTGTTATAGTAGGATTAATCCAGATAAGCTAGAACATTTATGAAAAAACTGAGTTATTAAACTTTGATTTAAATATTTTTCTTTAAAACTTAAAATTCTTATATTTTTTTACTAAAATTGCCGATTTAGTTTAAAATAAATGAAGGATTTAAAATGGAAGCAAGTGTGGTGCAAACCTATATGCAAAATTTGCAAAATTATATGCAAAAAACAAATGAAACGCAAAATTCAAACAATTCTGACAACGAAAAACAAGATCCCTTAAGTTTGCTCTATAAACGTTTAGAAGAGCTTTATAAGCAAATGCAAATGCTTATGGCACAACTTCAAAAAACCAAAGACGAACAACAAAAAATGCAAATTCTTAATCAAATTCAAGAAATCAATGGACAAATTTCAGAAATATCTGAAAAAATTGCCAAAATCATCAAAGAATTTTTAAAATCTATAGAAAATTAAGTTAAGCTATCTTCTTCATCTTCTTCTTCGGTTAAATACTCTTCATCATTTTCTAGGGTATTAACCAAACGTCCTATTCTTTGCCAACGCACATTATAGTCTTTATCCACAGAAAAATATACAAACCAAGGAGTTCCCACTATAAGCCTGTATTCTACACTCCCCCAAAAACGACTATCCGAAGAATGATCTCTATTATCTCCCATCATAAAATACTCATCTTGTGGCACTTCAAATTCATAAGCGTTGCCACCATTTAGGCTTATTTCATTGCCAAGCTCCTCAAAATATGTCGGGTTCATTGCAAAAGCTCCCATTTGCATATATTTTGAAATACTCGCCTCTATATCCACTCTATCATCGTAGTGAATACCCTTTTCTTTATAGGGTTCTTTGACATAAATTTTTCCTCCAAGTATGGCTAAATCCTCTTTATAATGTTCTTTCATAAAATCATCACCCTCGTGCATTCTCACATACAAGGTTTTATTCGCATAGACGATTTTATCACCCCCTGTTCCAACACAACGTTTCACAAAATGAATTTTTTCATCTTTAGGGTATCTAAATACAACTATATCTCCTCTTTTAGGTCCCTCGCCCTTAAATAAATGTCCATCTTTGTTAAAATCTGGCAAAATAGGAAGCTCAAGCCAAGGAATATGTGGTGTTGGTATGCCATAACTGAATTTTTTTGCAAACAAAAAATCCCCAACAAGTAAAGTATTTTTCATAGAACCCGAAGGTATAACAAAGGGTTGCATAAAGAAAAATATGATAAGTAAGACAATAACAATGGTTCCCGTCCAAGAATTTGAAAAATGATAGAGTTTTTTTAAAAAATTCATAAGTTTTTTCCTAAAAAGCGTGAAATCTTAAAAGTCTATTTTTTGCTGATTTTATAGTGTTTTCTAAAAGCATTGCAATTGTCATCGGTCCTACTCCACCCGGAACCGGAGTTATGTAACTTGCTTTTTTAGAAACTTCTTTAAAATCCACATCTCCTACTAAAGAAGCTCCTACACGATTGATTCCTACATCAACGACAATGGCTCCATCTTTTATCATATCCGCCTTAAGCAAATTCACACAACCTGTCGCACAAACAATTAAATCTGCTTTTTGGGTATAAAAGTTTAAATCTCTTGTTTTGATATGGCATATACTCACACTTGATCCTGCATTTAAAAGTAAGGTTGCCATAGGTCTTCCAACTATATTTGAAGCCCCAATGACTACACAATCTAAACCCTCAAGCTTTATATCATAAGCTTTTAAAAGTCTCATTACCCCTAAAGGTGTGCAAGGTAAAAATCCGCTTTCAAGACCTGAATTCAAATATCCTACATTAATAGGATGAAAACCATCAACATCTTTAGAACTTGCAATGCTTTCAAGAACCAAATCTTTATTAATATGCTTAGGTAAAGGAAGTTGAACTAAAATTCCATCGACACTATCATCATAATTAAGCGTATTAATAAGGGCTAAAAGTTCGTTTTGAGTTGTATTTTCATCGAGTTTATATACTAAAGATTTTATCTCGCAAAGCTCACAAGCTTTTGCTTTATTGCTAACATAAGTTTGACTTGCAGGGTCTGTGCCTACTAAAATTACAGCCAAACAAGGCTCAATACCCTTGCTTTTAAGCTCCTTACTCTTATATTTTAATTCTTCTTTAATCTTACCGCTTAAAGCTTTGCCATCTAGCAAAATCATTGATTTCCTTTTTAAAATTTATTACTTTTTTAAAGTAAAAATTGTATCATATTAAAATTGCATTAACAAGGTAAAAATTTGAAATTTATATTTATATTTTTTTTAAGTGTTTTAAATCTTTTGGGTGCTGACTTCATCACTCAAAAAGAGTATGCGAAAATGCTTTATGAAAATCCTAGAGGTATCAGCTGTAAAAGCTGTCATGGGATAGATGGAGCCGAACAAATTTTAGGGCATTACACTGAAAAAGGGGTTAAAAAAGCTTTTATTGTTCCAAGCATTCAAAATCTTAGTTTTGAAGAATTTAAAAATTCACTTAGAAAATTTAAAGACACTAAGTCCATTATGCCAAATTACTCATTAACCGATGATGAAATTGCGGCTTTATATGATTATATTCACACAGAAAAGGAGAAAAAACAATGACAAATTTAGAAGCTTTTAAAGAGGCTTGTGAAGTTATAGCTGGGGGAGTAAATTCTCCTGTTAGAGCTTTTGCTAGTGTTCAAAGCAACCCACCTTTCATTGCTAAAGGCAAAGGTGCATTCATCACAGATATAGAAAATAAAACTTATATTGATTATGTTCAAAGCTGGGGACCCTTGCTTTTTGGGCATTGTGATAAAGATATACAAAGGGCTTGTAAAGAGGCTTTAAAAAATGGTTCAAGTTTTGGAGCTCCTACTTTGCTTGAAACAAAACTTGCAAAACTTGTATTAGAAAATTTTCCACACCTTGATAAAATTCGCTTTGTAAGCAGTGGTACAGAAGCTACAATGAGTGCAATTCGTCTTGCAAGAGCTTTTACAAAAAAGGATAAAATTCTTAAATTTGAAGGATGTTATCACGGGCATTCTGATTCCTTGCTTGTCAGTGCTGGAAGTGGAGCGGCTACTTTTAATACCCCTAGTTCTTTAGGGGTATTAAATGATTTTGCAAAACATACTTTAGTCGCAACTTATAACGATATAGAAAGTGTTAAAGCCTTGTTTGAGCAGCATAAAGACATCGCTTGTGTGATTATAGAACCTATTGCTGGAAATATGGGTTTAGTTCCTGCAAAACAAGAATTTTTAGAAGAACTTGCAAAGCTTTGCAAAGAAAATGAAACTCTCTTAATCTTTGATGAAGTGATGAGCGGTTTTAGAGCTTCATTTTTAGGTTCTTTTGAGATTAATAAAATCAAAGCCGATATTGTAACCTTTGGTAAGGTTATAGGTGGGGGCTTACCTGCAGCAGCTTTTGCTGCAAGGGCTGAGATAATGGATCTTTTAAGTCCATTAGGAGGGGTGTATCAAGCAGGAACACTAAGTGGAAATCCTCTTGCAATGGCTGCTGGAATTGCAAGTTTGACGAAAGCAAAAAACGATAAAGAACTTTTTAAAAGACTTGAAAAACTTGCCAAAAAACTAAGTAAAGGTATGAAAAAACTTGCTAAAGAAAAAGGAATTGCTCTAAAAACTTGTTATGTTGGCTCTATGTTTGGATATTTTTTCACAGATAAAAAAGTTGAAAATTATCAAGATGCTTTAAAATCAGATTTAAAACTTTTTGCCAAATTTCACGCAAAAATGCTTGAAAATGGAATTTATCTTGCCCCATCTCAATTTGAAACTTCTTTTATTTGTGCTAAGATGGATGAAAAAATCATAGCTTCAACCTTAGAAGCTGTATATAAGAGTTTTAAAAACCTATGAGTGAAAAAAGACAAAAAATCATTCGCAAAGGTATAGAGGCGGCTGATGGCTTAAGTCTTGGAATTTCTATTGTTGTTGCAGTTTTAATCGGTGTAGCACTTGGATATTTGATGAAAAAATATACCCCTTATCCTTGGCTTTTTTGGCTAGGGGTATTTTGGGGAGTTGCTGCAGCAATTTTAAATGTATATAAGGCTTATAAGGCACAAGTTAAATCTTATGAAGAATTTGAAAAAAGAGATGCTTTGATAGAAGAAGCACAAAAAAAGAGTGAATGAGTGCAAGCAAAATTTTTTTTAATTTCAATTTGTCTTTGTCATTTGTGCTTTTATTTGGGATTTTTAGGTTTTAAACTCTTAAATTTAAGCACGATTTTAAGCTTCGAATTTGCTTTTTTAAGCGTCTTACTTATAATTTTAAGTTCTTATTTGAATTATAAAAAAAACATTTTAATAAGAACAAAAGAATATGATTTTGAAAAAAAACCTTTAATGATTTTTATAAAAAAAAATAAGATAAATGAGAAAATTCTAAATTTTAGAGAAATTAATGACGATTTAAAACTAGATTTTAAAGATAAAATGCGTAATTACGCTTTGTTTTTTCCTTTAATGAAAATTTTAACTTATGGGGTTTTAGTTGCTGGATTTTTATTTTTACAAAATCAAAAATTGCTTTCTATTTTAGGATTTTTAAGTGGAATTTCAGCCTTGTTTATTTGTATATTATTTTTTGCGTTGCGTGTAAAATATGAGTCCTAAAAGAATTATCAAATCAATGACAGCACTTTTTGCTGGAATGTCTTTTATGTTTATCGGCAATGGCTTGATTGTAAGCTCTGTAGGTGTTATTTTAAAAGAATTAGACGCAAGTTCTTTTGTGGTGGGTATTATCAATTCTTGCTTTTTTTTAGGGGCAATGTATGGGACGATTTTTGCTCAAAAAATCATTGCTAAAATAGGACACATTCGCTCTTTTGGCATTTTTGCAGCTCTTTTTGGAAGTTCAGCTATCTTACACACTTTGAGCGAAAATTTGATTTTTTGGGGAATTTTACGCTTTCTTATCGGTGTTTGTTATTATAGTTTGCTCATTATCATAGAATCTTGGCTCAATGAAAAAGCTAAAAATGCTGTTCGTTCAAGGATTTTAAGCTTTTATGAAATCGTGTTTTACTCTTCCTTTGGACTTGGAATTTTAATCATCTCTTTAAATTTAGGCACACACACGATTTTCATAGTGAGTGCGGTTTTAATTTTACTTTCATCTATTCCTTTAAATCTCATCAAAATCAAAGAGCCCCTACTTCCAAAGGAAAGCAAAATTTCCATTCCTAAGGTTTTTGATATAGCTCCTTTAGCCATTGTTACAAGCTTTATTGCTGGAATGCTTATGAATGGCTTTTTTTCTATGGCATCTTTATTTGTTCTTTTGCAAGGCTTTGACGCTAAAGCTGTATCGCATTTTATGTTTTGTGCAATGGCTGGCGGATTTTTCGCTCAAATGTTTATAGGAGGAATTTCAGATAAACTTGGACGCAAATTTGCCATTATTGCTTGTGCGAGTGTAGGTTTTATCACCTTTCTTGTTTTCGCTCTTTTAAAACCACAGCTTCATTTTCAATACCCTTTAGCTTTTTTTATAGGCATTGGGATTTTTTGTCTTTATTCTTTGGCTCTTGCAAGGGCAAATGATGTTTTAAATGATAAAAATAAAGCTGTAGAACTTGGACGCGGGGTGCTTTTTTGCTATTCTTTAGGTTCTTTATTTTCACCTTTGATTTTAGGAGTTTTAATGGAATTTTTTGATTTTTACGGCTTTATTTGGTTTTATCTCTTAAATTTAGGATTTTTAATCCTCTTTACTCTCAATAAACCAAATATTTTAAATAAAAAATTTAAAAAGAATTTAGGAATGGTAACAATCAATGATTAATCAACTCGCTTCTCAACAAGTCGCAGCAAATACTCCTAAAACAGACTTAAAAACAGATTCAAACAATCTTAAAGATAGCAAAGAAAAACTAAATTCCAAAGACGCTCTAACCAGTGCTTTAAAACAAAATTTAGGTTTAAATAAAAATGCTTCAACAGAGGAAGTTTTACAAAAACTCACTCAAAATCAAGTAGGCGAAAAGCTTCAAGAACTTGTAAATAAGCTACTTGATCAAATCAATGCAAATAAAAATCCTAATTCTCCTATCCTAAAACAAGGTAACAATCTTAATTTCGCTCCAAATTTTTCTAATGAGCTTAAAACTCTTAGCACAGAGCTTGGAAAAAGCGATATTTTTACTGAAGTTTTAAACAAACTTGAGCAAATTTTAAAACCTGCAAGTGAAATTAAGGCAGATAATTTTGCTCCCTTACTTAAAAATTCAGGCGTATTTTTTGAAGCTAAACTTAAAGATGCTTTAAACGAGGAACTTTTACCTAAGAGTTTTCATAAACTTTTAAATACAATTAAATCTTTAAGTAGCGAAAATATTTCAAGTCAAATCGCTAATCTTGCTTCGATGAATTTAAGTCCTGAAGAAACTTTAAAAGGGCTTGCACTCATCATCAATCAAAACCGCAACGAAAACAAAGAAATTTTAAAAAATAGTGATTTTAAAGCTCTTTTAGAACTTGGTTCAAAAATAGAAAATTTTAAAAATTATATCAACAAAAATCCAAGCCTTGCTCAAAATAAGATCTTAAAAATTGCAGAAAAAATCACTAAAGAACTTGATTCTTTAAAAGATAATTTTTTCAAAGCCCTTTCTAAACCTGAAAATTTAATGATTAAAGACCCAAATACACTAAGACAAGTTGCACAAAGCTTTGAAAAACTCGAAAATACTTTAAAAAATATCTTAGAGGGTAAAAGCACGGCAAGTCAAAATAAAACTCAAACTTTAGAACGAAAGGATTTATTGACTAAAATTCCACAACACGATGAAAAAACAGGCAAAACAGCAGAATTTAAAGAGTCTCAAAACACGCAAAATTCTCCAAAAAATAATGAGGCTTTAAAAGAGGATAAAATTTCGCAAAATCCTAAAGAAGCTCCAAAAGAAAATTCAAATTTAAAAGAAAATGAAACAAGTAAAACTTCAACTTCGAAAAATGATGAAACCCCTAATACTACTCCAAAAGACACGCAAAATTCTCCAAAAAATAATGAGGCTTTAAAAGAGGATAAAATTTCGCAGGGTAAAAACCTAGACAAAACAACAGACAATGAAGCTTTAAAGGATTTTAAAAATTCTAATGAAATCAAAGAAAACTTAGCTAAGGGTTTTGAAAAAAATGAAGAATTACCTAAAACCTTTCAAAATAGTCCTAATTATTCAAATACTCTTAAAGATTTCATCAAACAAAATTCTTTGAAAAATTTAGCCTTTGATACTGAAAATGGAACTTTAGAAGATCTTGAAAATTTAAGCAAAGATTTATCAAATCTATCAAGAAAGATTAATGAGAGCCTTAAGCAGCTTGACCCAAATTCCCAAAGTGCTAAAATCAATCTCAATGAACTTAAAAATTTGGAAAATAAGCTCAATTTATCAGCTAAAGATTTACAAAATATTACAACTAAAACTGAGCAGGATATAGCGAGTGAAATTCGCCACGATGTAAAATCTACCCTGCTTCAAATTTCAAATTTAGCTAAAAATGAAGGCAATGAGGCTGTGTATAATCAAGCTAATCGTTTATTAGCTCAAATTGAGGTTAATCAGCTAATGTCTTTGGCAAATGATTCTATTAATACCTATCTTCCGTTTTTTTGGGATGATTTAAATGATTCTAAAGTAATGTTTAGGAGAGGAAAAAAGGATAAATTTTTTGCTCAAATCAAACTTGAATTCGCTAAACTTGGAAATTTAGAAATTCTCATTTCTTTAAACAATGAAAAATACATTGATATTAACATTATGGCAGAAAATCAAAATTTTAGAAAAACAATCTACGAAAACGCTCACGAGCTTAAGAGAAGTATTAATAAAGCAGGACTTTTAAGTGCAAATTTCTTTGTGGGTGATATTATCCGTTCTAAACTTGATGTAAGAAACATAAAAAATTATGACCTTGAAATGGGTATGGACAAGAAAGTATGAGTAAAATCAAAAAATCCATTAAAAAAGCCGTTGCACTCGGGTATAAGCAAGAACAAAACAATGCTCCTAAGGTTTTAGCAAGTGGCAAGGGCGAAAGTGCAGCAAAGATTATTTCTTTAGCTAAAGAACACGGGGTGCCAATTAAAGAAGATGAAGATTTGATTGAAATTTTAAGCAAACTTGATCTTGGTGATGAAATTCCACCAAATATGTATAAGGCTGTGGCTGAAGTTTTCGCTTTCATTTATCAAATGGCAAATAAAACGCCTAAATAAAAACTCGTTCAAAAAATTTCTTTAATATAAGAGTCTATCTAGCAGAAATCTTTAAAATTCCTCATCTATAATTTGGCATAAACAATGGATTATCAAAATATGCATTTCTTGAATTCTTGCTGTATCATTACTTGGCACGACAAGGTTAAAATCACAAAGTTCATTCATCATTCCGCCTCCTTTGCCACTAAGTCCGATACCGCACATTTTAAGCTCTTTTGCTTTTTTAAGAGCCTCTAAGACATTTGGACTTTTTCCACTTGTTGAAATGCCTATAAGAATATCTCCTTCGCATCCTAAAGCCTCAACTTGTCTTGAAAAAACAAACTCAAAACCATAATCATTGCCTATGGCACTAAGAGCTGAAGTATCCGTTGTTAAAGCAATTCCGGCTAAAGCTTTGCGTTCTTTTTTATATCTGCCACTAAGTTCAGCAGCAAAATGTTGGGAATCTGCCGCACTTCCGCCATTTCCACAAATGAGAATTTTTCCTCCATTTTTAAGGGTTTTAACTAGTAGCTGTCCGATTTGAGCGATTTGTCCTTTTAAAATTTCTGTTTGTTCTAAGGTTTTTTTATGCTCATTCCATTCTTTTTCGATTAAATTTATCATTTTTTTCCTTGGATTTTTTCTATCATTTTAGTGGTGCTAAATCCGTCTTTAAAATCGATAAGTTCGACTCTTGGAACTAGATTTGCACCTACAATTTCTTTATTTTCATAATCTTTTGCCTTAACCAAAATATCAGGTTTTAAAAAAGAAATAAGTTCTAAAGGTGTATCCTCCTCAAAAACCACCACAAAATCTACAAAATATAAACTCGCTAACATACAAGCTCTTTCAAACTGCGAATTTACAGGTCTTTTATCTCCTTTAAGTCTTTTAACGCTCAAATCTGAGTTTAAACCTACGATGAGAAAATCGCCAAGTTTTCTTGCTTTTTCAAGATAACTTAAATGCCCAAGATGCAAAATATCAAAGCAGCCGTTCGTAAAAACAACTTTTTTATTTTGCCCCTCAAGCTTTTTTAAAAGCTCTTCTTTGTTTAGTATTTTATTTTCAAAATCAGGCTTTTTAAAGCTTTTAAGCTCTTCAAAACTCACACTTGCACTACCTATCTTGCTTACCACAACAGCAGCAGCTTCATTTGCAATCTTACAAGCCTCTATGATAGGAATTTTACTGGCTAAACAAAAGGCTAAAACCGCTATAACACTATCTCCAGCACCCGTTACATCATAAACTTCCAAAGCTTTAGAAGCAATCACACTCAAACTTTCATCAAACACGGCTATGCCGTCTTCTGAAAGCGTAATTACTCCATATCTTAAATCAAAATCTTTTTTCAGTTTTTCTATACCTTGCCTTAAATTTTCCCCGTCTAAATTCTCGTATTTTAAAGCTTCTAAGGCTTCTTTTTTATTAGGTGTGAGCAAGGTTGCACCCTTATATTTAGTATAATCATTTCCCTTTGGGTCAATTAAAATGGGAATTTTAAATTCATTTGCCTTTTTAATTAAAGCTTTACAAACCTTAGGAGTTAAAACCCCTTTAGCATAATCACTTAAAACGATAGCTTCAAAATCCTTTACAATCTTGCAAAATTCCTCTATCAACTCATCCTCGCACTCTATATCTTCACTATCTTCATCATCAAGCCTTAAAACCTGCTGATTATGTGCAATGATACGATTTTTAAGAGTGGTTTTGCGGTTTTTTTGAGTCAAAAATTTAGAAGTTAATCTCTCTTTTAAAAACTCCCCACCCTCATCATCTCCTACAATTCCAAGTGCAAAAACCTTAGCTCCTAAAGCTTCTAGGTTCGCATACACATTTGCAGCCCCGCCCAAACGCTTATCTTCTTTTGAAATTTTTGCTACTAAAACCGGAGCTTCAGGGCTTACACGCGAACAATTACACCATATATAATTATCCACCATAAAATCCCCAACAACAAGAATTTTAGGGTGGCACCCGCTTAAGAATTCAAGCATTGTTTATCCTTGATTTGTCTGCTTTTTGTTTTAAAATCTTTAAAAAACAAGAAAAGTTAAACATTGACTTCCTTTTCAAAAAGCTCTTTAATCTCGCTTAAATAATCCTTTATCCCTTCTTCAAGACTAAATTTTGGCTTGTAAGCAAAACTCTCATCAAGCTTTGCCTCGGTGTGATATTGATAGGCTTTTTTATAAGGATTTGTGATAAATTCATAAGGATAATTTGTGCCAAGCTCTTTCTGTAAAATATCCACAATATCGATAAAAGTTCTCGCAACACCGCTTCCTACATTATACACACCACATTTTGCGTTTAAAGCTTCCAAATTCGCACTTAACACATCTTTGATATAAACAAAATCTCTATAAATTTTATCACTTTCTTCAAAAAGACGCGGGGCTTTTCCGCCTAAAATTTGATGTCCAAATTGCAAAATCATACTCGAAGTTTTACCCTTAAAAAACTCTCCTTTTCCATAAACATTAAAGTATCTAAGCCCTACTAAATGAGCCTTATCGTAAAATTTCGCAGCAAGTTTATCCATCATCAATTTTGAAAAAGCATAAGCATTTTTAGGTTTTTCATCAATGCCTACACTTTGAGGACTTTTTGCATCTCCATAAACTGAAGCAGAACTTGCATAAATAAGCTTAGCATTAAGTTCAATACTTAGTTTAATCAAATCCTTAAAAGAATTTAAATTCACACTTAAAATTTGGTTTTGATTACTTGCGGTAGTATCTGAAATAGCAGCTTGATGAAAAATCACTTCAGGTTTAAACTCACGCATTATTCTTAAAGTTTTTTCATCTAAAATATCGCCTACAAAAAGTTCGCCTTTAAATTCAAGTAAATTTTTAAAATGTCCCAAACATTCTAAATTTCCATTCTCAAAAGTGGCATTACCACGCATTTTATCTACAATTAAAACTTCATTTTTATCTTGTAAAAAAAGTGCAAGCTGTGAGCCAATAAACCCTGCTCCGCCTGTTATTAACACTCTCATAACTTTTCCTTTGATTTAAAAAAGTTTAAAAGCTCTGTTAAATTTGCAAAACTTTTAAAATCCTTGCTTTGTTTTAAACTAGGGTCTATTAGAACTAAAGTTTTCACCCCTGCGCTCAAACCTGCCTCCATATCACTAAGATTATCGCCAATAAAAATTGAATTTTGCATATTTATATCAAACTCATCTTTAGCTTTTAAAAGCATACCGGGCTTTGGTTTGCGGCATTCACAACCCTCTAAATGCGGACAATGATAAATTTTTGAAATCTTAGTCTTTCTTTTTGCAAATTCATCTAAAACAAAGGCACTTAAAATTTCAAAATCTTCTTCAGTATAATAGCCTCTTGCAATACCTGATTGATTTGTAATGACAAAAATCAAAAATCCTTTTTGTGAAAAAAACTCACAAAGCTCAAAAATCCCCTCACAAAATTCAAAATCTTTGATTTTATAAACATATTTTTTATCAACATTAATCACGCCATCTCTATCTAAAAACAAAGCTTTGTTTTTCATAAAATAATTATAACTTACTTTTGTTTAAAAATAAAATTTTCATTTAAATTTCTGTTTTTATTAAGAAAAAGTTTAAAATTTAAAAAGTATAATAACACTTTAAAAAATATTCAAGGAGAAAAAATGAAAAAATTACTCGCACTCTGTGCTCTACTCTGTCTTGGCGTATCTGCTTATGCTGCTGATGGTGCTACACTTTTCAAAAAATGTGCAGTTTGCCATGGCGACAAAGCAGATAAAGTTTATCTTGGTAAAGTTCCAGCTCTAAAAACAGTCTCTGCAGATGAGAGACTTCAATATATGAAAGAATATGCTGCAGGAACAAGAAATGCTTATGGTCAAGGTGCAATTATGAAAATTAATCTTAAAGGTTTAACTGAAGAAGATTTTAAAGCAATTAACGCTTATATCGATACCCTATAAGTTTTTTTAGGCTCTTAAAGGAGCCTAATTTTATCTTAAACACTCAATCAATAAATAACAATGCCTCCTAAAAAAATCACAAAGAAAAGAATAATACTAGGTC